>JAHIWF010000153.1 GCA_018815555.1 Spirochaetota bacterium
CACCGGATGTTTGGTAACGGCCTCGGTAAGAAAGCGATCGGGCAGCGTGTCGTCGGCAGCACTAACCCCGCATAACACATTCATATAACGTTCCAGTACATGGGTGCGACGGCCGCACTTCAGATACTGACGCATGCCCATCTTGCGACCGGTAATGGTATGAACCAGGCCTGACAGGCCGCTCCAGTCCAAGAGCAGTTGGGCTACACCAGGCAGAACGGTCATAGCCAGCTTCAGGATCGGCTTGGGCGTGAAACGGGCCACAGGAGGTTCAAGCAGGTAGCCGAAAATGGAAAACTGGCAGGTCTGGGTGGAGTTAGTGGCGCTGAACAGGTCTTCCATAAAGCAGACCCAGGAAACCTTGGAAAGCGTCGTATATTGCGGGATGTATTTGAAGAGGGCTTCAAGGCCGATAGGGTAGGCGTTCAGATGGCAGCCGCCGCGGTTGGCGATAGCATAGTTCAGCCCCTGGCCCCAGCCGGCGCGTGGGTCGTAGGCGGCCATCTCCATGCCTTTAACCTGGGCTGCAAAATCCATGCCTCCGTATTTCTGTGCCAGGCGTTTACTGCCCAAGGCCAGTTCGTCACCCTCGCCGCGGCGATAACCGATGTCATTGATGATGGCTTCGATGTTGTCGGTTTTACCAAAGGCCAGCGTGCTGGGACGAAGACCTTTTTCGGCTGCTTCCATGGCCCAGCTTACGGTTACGCCACAGGATATGGTATCCATGCCTAGCTCGTTCATGCGTTCGTTCCAGCTTCCAATCAGGTCCGGATCGAAGTTGAGAATGTTGCCGCCCCACAAGCCGGTTGTTTCGTATTCTGGAATATGGCGGACCTTACCGTCCGGATAGGTTCCTTTGTGGCCGCACAATACCGAGCAGGGGCTGCAGGCGGAGTGCTCAGTTTTATAGCGTTCGGTCATTGCCTGGCCAGTCAGCGCCTCAAGGCGCGGATCGGTGCGGTCGCGGAAATTACGCACCGGTGCGAACCCGGTATCAATGCCCGGTTTAACATTATAATTTGTTCCGTACATGCGGTAGTTACGCACAAAGTCGTTGCGCACTATCATCTTCTTGGCATTGCTGTTTATTTTTTTGAATTGCTCACCCAGTACCGGTTCGATACGGTGTGACATGCCGTTGGCTACAATGGCCTTCAGGTTTTTAGCGCCCATTACGGCGCCCATGCCGCCGCGCCCCAGATAGCGGTTGCCGGAACGGATAACTGAATACAGAACCCGGTTTTCACCGGCGGGGCCAATCAAGAGCGCGCCCTGGCGTGGGTTGCTGACCAGTTTTTGCTGCGCCGGGCTGGTTTCCAGTCCCCATAACCCGGCCGCATCCTCGAAGGTTGCGCCATGTTCATCAATGCGTACCACTGTGGGTTGTTCGGCTTTTCCCTGTACCAGCACTCCGTCCCAGCCGGCGGTCTTGCAGGCCATGCCGAAGGGGCCGCCGCACGAAGCCGCCACCATGATTCCGGTAAGCGGCGACTTGGTTACGCCGGCAAAGCGGGCGGAGCAGGGTGCTCCAGTGCCAATAAAGGTGCCCATCATGAAGGCCAGAATGTTGTCCGGTCCCAGCGGGTCAGTTTCTCCCAGCTTTTTACCCAGTCGGTCATAGATGAATTTTAGGCCCAGCCCTTTGCCGCCGATATAGCGGTCCAGATCGGTTTCGGCAGCCTCGAAGGTCTGCCAGCTTTTATCACTCAGGTTGATATAAAGATAACGACGTGATTCGCCTTTGATGGTTTTCATGCTTTTGCTCCTGTTGCTGCAGCTTGTATTGGGCCGCTTACCACGATGCAGTCGGCCGGACAGTAGAAAGCGCACAGTCCGCAGCTGACACAGGCATCCGGACTGCTGAGTTTCGGCCAGGCTTCCAGCCCGCCGGTATGGCCGTGGCCCATACTGATGCAGGAAACCGGACAGCGGTCGGCGCAGGCCGCACAGGAAATACATGTAGCAAGGTCGAAGCTAGGCTTTGGCCAGTCGGCGCGCTGCGGTATTCTGCCGATGGTCTGCCCGGAGGCATCCTGCACTGCTCCGGCCGGACAGACTCTGCCGCAAGCTCCGCACTCGATGCAGAGTTGGTCAGTTATCTCATGCAGGCTTTTGCGCTCTCCGCTGATGGCCCCAACCGGACACACTTTAACGCAGGCAGTACAACCTATGCAGGTATTGCTTATATGCATACTCATGATACCAGCCCCTTCCCGCCGCGAACTATCGAATACAGTTCCGTCATTTCTTTTGTTCCCAAAATGCGCGGCACCGGATACAGCGGATTGGCCTCGGCCAGCGCCCGGCGCACCATCAGCGGCACGTCGGATGTTTTAATGCCGTCTACAGATTCCGGAATGTTCATCTGCTTGTTCATTTCGCGGATGCGGGAAATGAGCCTGGATGCAGCTGTTTGGTCATCCATGTTGCTGTCAGCCAGGTCGCAGTATCTGGCCATCTGGGCCAGGCGCTTCCAGGCATTGCGGCCGTAGTAATCCAGAACATGCGGCAGGATTATCGAGTTGGCCAACCCATGGGGAAGCTGGTAAAAGCCTCCCAGGGTATGGGCGATAGCGTGTACATAACCGACATAGGCACGGGTAAAAGCCTTGCCGCCCAGATAGGCAGCTTTGAGCATATAGCCGCGGGCGTCAACATTTTTGCCGTTGCTGAAGGCTGTTGGCAGGTAGGCGAAAACCAGCCGGGCGGCTTCCAGCGCGTCGCTGGCGGTTTCCCGGGTGTTGGAGCGGCCGATGTACGCTTCGATGGCATGGGTAAGCACATCCATGCCGGTGGTGGAGGTGATGTGCGGCGGCAGCCCCAGCGTAAGATTAGGATCCAGTACCGCGAAATGCGGAATAAGTACATGGTCGTTTATCGGATATTTTTCATGGGTTTCCGGATTGGAGATTACTGCGGCCAGAGTGGCTTCACTGCCGGTACCGGCAGTGGTGGGAATGGCAACCAGCGGTGGAATGTGCCGTCCGACGCGCAATAGGCCCTTCATTTTGGCTATAGGCTTGCGCGGACGGGCAATGCGCGCACCGACACCCTTGGCACAGTCCATTGGCGAGCCTCCGCCAAAGGCTATTATGCCGTCACAGCCTTCGTTACGATACAGACGGGCTGCTTCCTCAATATTCTGGATGGTTGGATTGGGTACCGTTCCGTCGTAGATGCAGTAGCCGATGGCCGCTGTATCCAGTGCGGCCAGCATGCCGTCCATCAGGCCGAGCGAACGTATGCTGTGGTCGCTTACAATCAGCAGTTTGCACAGGCCTTCGCGTTGTAACAGGGGAGGCAGTTGTTTGATGCTGTCCGGCCCTTCCAGCAGCTCCGGTTCTCGCCAGGCTAAGAGCGGTGATACCAGCTTGAAGGTGCCCTGAAACAGGCGGCAGAATATTGTATAAGGCAGCATGAGTTCCTCCGATTGTGAGTCGGTCGACCGACCGACAAGTTTCTTTTACTATACCGCTGCAGTTTCACTTTGTCAAACTGCATCGTCTAGGCTAGGCTTGAAATTTCAGCTGTTTGCGTAAGTGCCCGGCGCTGGCGGCCAGGCTTGCCAAAGCCTGCAGGTGGCGGCTACTATCACTGACATGCACAGTGCACGACACAATCTCGCCCTTGGGCGCATAGCTCTGGCCGGCACCGCCCTGTTCTGGAGTCTGGCCGGAATTTTCATCAAAGTTATACCCTGGCACCCCTTTGCCATAGCCGGAGCGCGCAGCCTGATAGCTGCGCTGTTCATTCTGGCCATTGTGCGCAAACCCAAATTTACCTTTTCCTTCGCACAGGTGGCGGCTGCCCTGTCCTATACCGGTACCATGCTGCTGTTTGTGTATGCAAACAAGAATACCACCTCGGCCAATGCCATCCTGCTGCAGTACGGCGCGCCTATTTACACCGGTATTCTGGGAGCGCTGATCATCAAGGAGCGGCCGCGGCTGGAGCATCTGCTTGGTTTTGTGGTTGTGGCGGCCGGCATGCTGCTCTTTTTTGTGGGTGACGCAGGCTCCGCCGCCGGGCGAACCTTGCGTGGCGACCTGGCGGCCATAGCCTCTGGTGTCACCTTTGCGCTGTTTTATGTATTCATGCGCATGCAGAAAGACGGTTCTCCGGTTGAATCCACCCTGCTGTCGCATCTGTTTACAGCGCTGATAGCCGGTGGCATCTCGCTGTTCATGCCGGCACCGCTTATTACCGCTCCGGCTATCGGCGCCATTCTGGGGCTGGGAATCCTGCAGCTGGGTATCGCCTCGGTGTTGTTTTCCTGGGGCATCAAGCGGGTAGGGGCCATGGAAGGTATCCTCATCGGCGGTCTGGAGCCGGTGTTTAACCCGATATGGGTATTTCTCTTTATCGGCGAACGGCCGGGCCTGAATGCATTGGCTGGCGGCGCCCTTATCCTGATAGCCGTCGTGATCACCTCGATGATTTCGGCCCGGCGCGAAACCCTGCTGGCGTCGCGCATACTGACTGTATCGCGACAATCTGCTGATACCAGTTCCGGCACTAATGACTCACCCTAAAAAACAGCGATTTGCTCTGGTCAATCTGTTGCTTGCAAGTTTGACGGCTCAAGTCTATGCTGTATATACGAGGAAAAATTTATGAACCAGAAAAATTTGATTATGTACCTTAGCCGCAGCGGTCATGCGCGTGCTGTTGCCAAAGACCTGGGCGACTTACTGGATAGCCCAGTGCGGGAAATTGGCGATAAAGTAAACCGGCGCGGTTTCTGGGGCTTCATGAAATCCGGCTTTCAGGCCAGGGCCGGTCTGGCCACCCCGATAGACGATCCGGTAAGCAGTCTGGAAGGTGTTGACCATCTGGTATTGGTGCAGCCGGTATGGGCCAGCCGGGTAGCTCCGCCGCTGCGCAGTTGGCTGCGTGCACATGCCGCCGAACTGGCCGGTGTAAAGACCCACCTTTTTCTGGTATACATGGGCAGCGATCCCGAACAGGTCCGTCAGGCGTTTACCGCTGAATTCGGCGCGACAGCTTCTTTAGGCCATGCGCTGGACAAGAGTAGTCCGGAAGAGCGTAAGGCAGCCATCGCCGCTTTTGCCGCCACGGTGAGCTGATAGTATGGCAAAGAAAACCTGGAACTGGGGCATATTGGGCTGCGGTCATATTGCCGATAAATTCGCTGCTGATCTTAAATTTGCCGGACAGGCCCATTTGGCGGCGGTTGCATCGCGCTCGGCCGCCAAGGCCAGTGCTTTTGCCTCGCGTTTTGGCGTGGCCCGGGCCTATGATTCTTATGAAGAGCTGGCGTCAGATCCGGACCTTGATATCATCTACATTGCCACTCCGCACTCGCATCATCACCGCCATGCTTTGCTTTGTCTGGATCAACACAAGGCGGTATTGTGCGAGAAAGCCTTTGCGCTCAACAGCGCTCAGGTTTCGCAAATGATAGACTCGGCCCGCCGGAATAATGCTTTTTTGATGGAAGCGTTCTGGACACGGTTTCATCCGAGCTTTGTGGAAGCCTTGCGTATGATACAAAGCGGAGAACTGGGGCGTTTACGCATGGTGCGGGCCGATTTCGGCTTCCGCGGAAACCAGGATCCGCAAGGACGCTTATATAATCTTAGTTTAGGCGGCGGATCACTGCTCGATGTCGGTATCTATCCGGTGTTTACAGCCTTGTGCGCACTGGGTGTTCCGGAAACCATACAGGCTATGGCTATTTTTGCCCCCACCGGTGCTGACCAGACTCTGGCGGTAAATTTTAAATATGCTGACGGAAGTATGGCCAGTCTGAGTTCGAGTGTTGCCTTCTGGGCGCCGGTACAGGCCGAGTTCTGGCTGGAAAAAGGCTTTATCCGACTGAACCGGCAGTTTAATGCGCCGACTACGCTAACAGTCTGCCGAGAAGGCGGCGCAGAGCAGCTGATGAATTTTCCAGCAGTACCGGGCTATGGCTACACGGCCGAAGCCGAGCATGTGATGGATTGTCTGGACAAAGGACTGGTCGAAAGCCCGGTGCTGCCCCTATCTTTTTCTGCCGACTTGATGTCGACCCTCGACCGTATCCGGGCCGCGGCCGGCATAGTGTATCCGGAAGCGGAGGCGCGCTAAGCGCTTGTCCGTTTCCGGTGTGGTGCTGACAGGTAGCTGCCCACTCAGCGCTTATCCGCCTTCGGCAACCCGTTCAGATAAAAGCGCTGTCCGTCCAGCAGGCAGATCACTTTATCCGGACTGCCGATTTTTTCCCACTGCCGGTAGTTCATCTGCACCGTTTCCGCCGGACATTCGTTCAGCAGTTCCAGCCGGGCAGTAACTGCCGTTCCGGAGTTTCCTTCGATAAATTCTCTGGTGCTTATTCCAGTTGACCAAGCTACTTCATGGGTCTTGGTGTACAAGCCGAGGTCAAATCCGTCATTAGGATGTATAGCCAGGGTATCTGAAGCTATATGCAATGAGGCGGCTACCGTTAGCGGTGCGGTCCGTTCTACAGCCATACTTTTAATTCTGCTACGATTTAAAAATAATTTCCAGTATATTTGTAGTTTTTTTTATGCTGGCATATAATGCCATTGCCAGATAGCAGATTACCGGTTTACTGTTGACAAATATGATTTGTCAGCACTGGTCATGTCCTGCCTGGATTTTCTTGGGCAACACAGGATTAAAAAGCAGTCGTACAATACGCTCACGGAGGATATGTATGACCGATACTTTACAAACTAAGCAGAGCGGTGGCGGATTTAGGCTTGCTTTGCAAAAATCTGGGCGTTTTTTAAGCGGCATGGTGATGCCGAATATTGGCGCGTTCATTGCCTGGGGGCTGATTACGGCCTTGTTCATTCCTACCGGCTGGATACCCAACGAAAAATTTGCCAGCCTGGTAGGTCCGATGATTACCTACCTGCTGCCGCTGCTGATCGGTTTTACCGGCGGCAAGATGATCCATGAGACTCGGGGCGGCATAATTGGTTCAGTGGCAACGATGGGTATTATTGTCGGCACAAGCATCCCGATGTTTCTCGGTGCAATGATAGTAGGGCCTTGCGCCGCGTGGCTGCTTAAAAAGTTTGACAAACTGGTAGAAGGGAAAATCAAGTCCGGTTTTGAAATGCTGGTGAATAATTTTTCGCTGGGTATTTTAGGGACCTTGGTAGCCTTGGCCGCTTATCTGTTCGCTGCCCCTGCGGTAACTGCTATTTCTGATTTTCTGGCCGGTGGCGTGCGGGCGATAGTCAACTTGAATTTGCTGCCGCTCGCCAATATTTTTATTGAACCGGGCAAGGTGCTCTTTTTGAATAATGCAATTAACCATGGAGTTCTTGGCCCGATCGGTATTCAGGAATCTACAGCTCTGGGTAAATCTATTATCTTCATGCTCGAATCCAATCCTGGACCGGGCCTGGGAATTTTGTTGGCATACTGGCTGGCTGGCAAAGGTATGGCCAAGCAGTCTGCTCCCGGTGCCATCATTATACATTTCTTTGGCGGGATCCACGAAATTTATTTCCCTTATATCTTGATGAATCCGAAATTGATTCTTGCTGCAATCGCCGGTGGAATGGTGGGTACCTTTACCTTTGTATTGTTTGGAGCCGGCCTGGTGGCTACCCCTTCGCCGGGGTCAATATTCGCCTACATAGCCATGACTCCTAAAGGCAGCCTGTTCCCCATGCTGTTCGGGGTGCTTACTTCCTGTGCGACTTCGCTTGGTGTTGCATATGCTCTACTTAAGCTAGGAAAGCAGAATGAAGACGCCGATAGCCTGACCAGTGCTACCGAAAAGTCCGCGGCGCAGAAAGGCTCAAAACTGCATGTGGCTGCAGCTTCGCTGGCTGGTAACAAGCTGAATGTCAGTAAAATTGTATTTGCCTGCGATGCCGGAATGGGCTCAAGTGCAATGGGTGCTTCCATATTGCGTGATAAAATAAAAAAGGCCGGACTGAATGTTCAGGTAGCCAACGCGGCCGTGTCAGAGATTCCGGCGGATGCTGATATTGTTATTACCCATACCTCGCTAACCGGACGGGCCAAGGCAGCTGCCGCCAAGGCAATGCACATTTCGATTGATGATTTTCTGAAAAGTCCTGAATATGACCACTTGGTTGAACAACTGAAAGCTTAAATATTATAACAGCCGGCGTTTGGTAACCCCTGCCGGCTGTAAGAAGGGAACATGTAATGGATCTGACCGGGCGTCAACGCGCTATACTCGAAAAACTGCTCGCTGAATGTCAGCCACCGGCGGAGAGCCAGATGCTTGCTGATGGTGGCTGGCAGCATTTTGCAGAGTCGGAAGGGCTGGTCAGTGGTTGTGAGGTTACGCTCGGCAGCATAGCCGGACAACTGGGGGTTTCTACACGCACAGTGCATCGCGATATAACCCGACTGTCTATACCGCTTAAGCGAGATTTTAATATAATACTGTCCGGTCGTCCCGGTTATGGAATTGCCTTGTCCGGAAAAGCTGCGTCTATTGCCGCCTGTATTGAAGCACTGCATCAGAGTGTGCCCAGTGAACTTGATTCCGAGGACAGGCGGCGCATGGTTGCTTTAATTTTGCTGACAGCTGATGACGTGGTCAAAATATTGGCACTGACCTGTGAACTTGGCGTATCAACATCATTAATTCGCAGGGATCTGGATTTGCTGTCCGCCTGGTTTTCGCAGTATGGATTGACGCTGGTTTTGCGCAAAGGGCTTGGTTTAAGGCTGGAAGGCAGCGAAGATGGACGCAGGCAAGCCCTATGCTCGCTTATCAGTGATCAGATTGGTGAGATCGGCTTGCTGGCTTTATTACATGATGAAACCTACTGTGACGGCTGTCTGGATGAGCCACTTGGGTTGTTGTTGAGTCTGGTCCCAGTGCAAAATTTTCATCGAGCTGAAACGGCGCTTGCCGGATTAGCCAAAAAGCGCTTGCCGCTGCTGGCACCGCGGGACTATCTGGATTTGGTGGTGCATTTGGCGGTAGCCCTGACGCGCAATGACGGTGCTTGCCTTTTAAAGGTGAACTCCGACAAGCAGAACCTGCCACAGGATGTCGCCGCAACGGGTGCAGAATCGGAAACCGGACTCCTGGATCCATACAGTGGTGCACTGGCCATATTGGCGGAACTGAATGGTGCATTACGGCCGCTAGAGGCGGAGGCTGCCGCACTGGAACGGTTTCTGCGTGGTGCGAAACTGGAATCTACTGAGGCCGATCAGTTAGGGCAAAGCCTTACTGCTTTTGACGAAGTTTGCGCGCTCATTGAAGTATGTGAACAAAAATTGGCTAACCAACTCTCCCAGGATCGTTTGTTGCGTAACGGCTTGGTCGCTCACTGGGGGCCGGCATCATACCGTCTGAGAAATGGTCTGCCGATCCGTAATCCCTTGCTTGAGCGTATACGCAGCGAGTATTGCCAGGTTTTTGATGCGGTTCGTAGTGCCTGTGACGAGGCTTTTCCGCACTTACGCGTTAATGACGATGAAGTCGCCTTTTTGGTGATGCATATAGGTTCGGCAATCAGCCGGGCCCAGGCTAGTACTGACTATTTTCGGGCACTCGTTGTGTGTTCGGCTGGCATAGGCAGTGCTTATATGCTGGCCAGTAGAATACGAACGGAATTACCGGAGATTAAAATTGTGGCCAATCTGTCCTGGTTCGACGTGCAGTCTCTTCCTCGCGAATCGTGGGACATTCTGGTCTCGACTATTCCGCTGCCCTTGCCTGAAGCTGACTATGTTCTGGTTGACCCCCTGCTTTCGGCCGAAGGAATCAGCGCAATACGTCAGTCCATGATCGGGAAACGGGTTGCCGGACAAGTAAGAATGAACCATCCGCCCCGGAAGGGATCCACAGCTGATTTAAAGCAGTTACGGCTGCACCTTGGGTCGGTTATTAGTATATTGGACAATCTGAAGGTATTTAGCGATCTTGAGCCAAATGCGGAATGGGCAGAATTTATAAAACAGTCTGTTGCCAGGTGTGCAGAATCGGCCTTGATTGCGGAGGAAGATTCGACACTCCGTGACCTGATGGATCGCTCCCGTGATTATGGAATTATGCTGCCTGGCAGTAAGGTGCTTTTTTTACACACGCGTAGCGCAGGAGTGAAATTTCCATCACTGACAGTACATGTTTTTTCCGGGCTTCTACCGCGATGGGCCGAAGCCTGGTCTGAT
Organism: Spirochaetota bacterium; assembly: GCA_018815555.1. GTDB lineage: Bacteria > Spirochaetota > Spirochaetia > Treponematales > UBA12059 > UBA12059. The sequence continues at coordinate 10,150 of JAHIWF010000153.1, forward strand.
CGACCCTATGTGTTGGTACTATTACTTGCGCCATCGCATATCGAAAAAGAAACTCAGGATATCTTGAATGAAATATCCGTATCACTTCTGGATGAGCATACCATAAAAGTTTTACATACAGCAGTGGAATCTGATATTAAAACCCATTATTCACGCTATCTCGAACGATATTTTAAAGCCATTTCTCTGGAAGGAGCCTAGTAATCATGAAAGATGCCCTGTTAACCGAAAAGACTATACGCATTGGAGCGAAATTTGAAAGTCGCGAGCATGCTATTCGCGCCTGTGGTTCCTTGTTGCTTATGGCAGATTGTATTCATGCCTCATATATAGATGCGATGGTGGAACGAGACCGGGCTTCCACTGTGTATGTCGGAAATGGTGTGGCCGTACCGCATGGCACCAAGGAATCAGTAAAATATATCAAAAAGACCGGTCTGGCACTTGTTCAAGTTCCTGATGGTATTGATTTCGGCAATGGCCAGATTGCACGCTTGCTGGTGGCAGTAGCGGCCAAAGGAGACGAACATATAGACTTGCTTACTGAAATAGCCCAGATCTGTGTTGATGACGACGAGTTGGCCAAATTACTGAATGCTACAAAAGCTTCAGAAGTATTGAGCGTTTTGTCGATCGGGAAGAATGGCTAATATGGCGCGTTGTTATAAAGGTATTCCGGCTTCTCCGGGTATCGCCATTGCAGTAGCAAGAGTACTAGATTCCTGTGATACGCCGGAATCATCGGTTCTGCTAGCCTGTGCTGATACTCCGGAGCTTGAATGGCAGCGTTTCTCCGAGGCTCTTGAGTCCAGCAGGAAAGATTTGGAGTCGGTTCGTGATACTATATTGAGCGAGCTGGGACAGTTGAAGGCCGAGATTTTTGAGGCACATATATCCTTACTTAAAGATCCGGAGCTGAAAGCCGAGGTGCACCGCCTGATTTTCGATCAGGGCTTTGCGGCCCAGCTGGCGGTTCGCGATGCTATCGCCGGTTTTATAGATTTATTGTCCCAGGTTGATGATGAAATGTTTACCGCCCGCATCGACGACCTGCGCGACCTGAGTAAACGACTTACAGCCCATCTTGAGGGCTACGCAGGCAAATCCGACGAGCTTATTGGTGCTTCGATCATTGTGGCAAACGACCTTACCCCGAGCGAAACGGTACAGTTGGACCGTTCACTAGTTATGGGCTTTGTTACGGCCTGCGGCAGCGCAGTATCGCATTCTTCCATTCTTGCCCGTTCGCTGGGGATTCCGGCTATAGTCGGAGCGGCGGAAGCTGTGGCACTTATACAGGATGGCGACCTGTTAGTGCTTGACGGCGGAACCGGGAAACTATTGATAAATCCACAAACGGATGAACTTGTTGCGTATCAAAATAAACTCGCTGAGTACAAAACCAGCCAGGCTGCGCTTGCGGAATGGGCCGGGAAACCCAGCCTAAGTGCTGACGGACAAAACCTGGAGCTGGCGGCCAATATCGGCGGCATCAGTGACCTGATGGCGGTAGAGAAATACGGCGCGGACGGTATTGGTTTATTCCGCACAGAGTTCATGTATATGGATCGACCCATGCTGCCGGATGAGTCAGAACAATACCAGGTGTATAAGCATGTTCTCGAACGTATGAATCCAAAGCCGGTGGTAATCCGCACCCTAGATATCGGTGGTGACAAGCAGCTTGATGCGCTACCGATGAAGGCGGAGGCTAATCCTTTTCTGGGAGTACGGGCGTTGCGCTTGTGCCTGGCCCGCGAAGATATTTTTCGTACCCAATTACGTGCATTACTGCGCGCTTCGGTGCACGGGCGTTTGCGGATTATGTTTCCTATGGTAGCGGTGCTGGAAGAATTACGAGCAGCGAAGGCCATATTAGCTGAAGAGAAACTGACACTTTGCAAAGCTGGAATACCGGTAGCCGATACCATAGAAATCGGAGTGATGATAGAGATTCCGGCCGCCGCCCTGTGTGCCGACATCCTGGCTGCCGAATGCGATTTTTTCAGCATAGGTTCCAATGACCTTACCCAGTACACCATGGCCGCCGATCGCATGAATCCGGAACTGGCCCATCTGAATCAGGCCAGCCATCCGGCGGTTTTGCGGCTGGTAGCAATGGCTGCCGCCGCGGCCCGGCGACACGGAATCTGGACCGGAGTGTGCGGCGAGATGGCCGCCGATCCGGTTTGCGCTGCTTTGTTGGTGGGGATGGGGGTGACCGAGTTGAGCATGGGGGCGGCTTCCATTCCTCTGATCCGGAAAAAACTTGCCGGAATTAGTATTGAAACGGCTGTACACCAGGCGGAGTTGGCACAAGGCCTGGAAAGCGCTCAGGCAGTGCGTACCATGATGACAGGAGTTGATACATGAAAAGCAAAAAGATAACAATTATTAATCCGACCGGCTTCCATACCCGGCCGGCCCGCCATTTTGTGGATACCGCCAACGATAATTTCCCCGATACCGATGTACGCATCATCAAGGGAGAGAAGACCATAAACGGGAAAAGCGTTATTCATATGCTGACGCTTGGTGTAAAATATCAGGAAGAGATAGAACTGGTGGTTGAGGGCGGACCGGAAGAAGAAGCGCTGGAAGCATTAGGCCGATATTTCGAAACCATTTACAAGGAATAACGGCATGATACACACCGTTACGTTGAACCCGGCGGTTGACCGCACTGTGGTAGTACAAAATTTCCAAATAAATACGGTAAACCGGATAAGCCAGGTGCGCAATGATGCCGGCGGCAAGGGAATAAATGTTTCCAAGGCCCTGCAGGTATTAAGATCTCCCAGTAAAGCTTGGGGATTTCTAGGTGGAAGCAGCGGTCTATTTATCAGAACCACACTGGCCACCATGGAACTGGAGCATTTTTTTATAGAACTGGAAGAGCCGACCCGCACTAATATCAAAATTGTCGATCCCGTACACCAAACCCATACAGATGTGAATGAAGCCGGTCCCTTGGTCGCAGCTGCGGCTCTGAATCAGCTGGAGGCCGAGCTGGAGGCGGCTTTGTTGCCCTCCGACATCCTGGTGCTCTCCGGCAGTACCGGTAATGGTATTACCCCGAATATCTACCAGCGATGGATAAGCAGGTTCAGGCAGCACGGCATTAAATGCATCCTGGATGCTGATGGTGATGCCCTGCGTCTGGGAATTCAAGCCGGTCCGTATCTGGTAAAGCCGAATATTGATGAATTGGAGCGACTGGCCGGCTGCAGGCTGCAAACACCAGATAAAAGTCAGCTTGATACCGCACTAATAATTCATCATGCCAGGAATATCCTCCGTTGCGGCACGGAAATAGTTGTCGTTTCGCTGGGTGGTGAAGGCGCGATTTTCGTAGACAAGGAAAATGCGTTCAGGGCCTGGGGCATTTCTGTCGATGCCCGCAGCACCGTAGGAGCCGGAGATTCGTTGGTAGCAGCACTGGCCAGGGGTATAGCCCGGGGTGACAGTTTGGAACAACTGGTGCCACCAGCTATTGCCGCCGGAACCGCAGCCGCCGTTACCGATGGCAGTGCCCCGTTCGATTCTTTTCAGATGGCTGGTTTTGAACTACAAGTCCGTTACGAAACGATTCAGGAAGGAAACTATGAAAACTAAAGCAGTACGCTTATATGGCAAAAAAGATTTACGTCTTGATGAATTTGAACTGCCGGAACTCGGCAATGACGAAATCCTGGTAAAAGTACTTACCGATTCCATTTGCATGTCTACCTACAAGGCAGCAGTGCTTGGTTCGGAACACAAGCGCGTGCCAAATGATATTGCTGAAAATCCGATTATTGTCGGACACGAAATGGCGGGTATTATTGTCGAGGTCGGCCGCGACTGGCAGCATATGTACAAAGTTGGCACCAAGTTTGCCATTCAGCCTGCGCTTAATTATAAAGGCAGCATGGATTCTCCCGGGTATTCCTATCGCTGGTGTGGTGGAGCTGCGACGTTTACAATTCTGCCGCATGAAGTAATGGAACTGGATTGCCTGCTGGAATATTCCGGCGACGCGTTTTTTCATGCCTCGCTAGCCGAGCCGATGTCCTGTATCATCGGAGCCTATCATGCCAGTTATCATACCAAGCCGGGCAGTTATCAGCATCAAATGGGCATAGTACGCGGTGGCCGCATGGCCATTCTGGCAGGTGCCGGACCAATGGGACTTGGAGCAATCGAGTATGCGTTGAATGTAGAGCCACGGCCGTCCCTGCTGCTGGTTAGTGATATCGACGAAGGGCGGCTAGCACGAGCCAGGCAGCTGTTTCCGGCTTCAGAAGCTGCGGCCAAGGGCGTAGAACTGCGTTTTGTCAATACCCGGTCAATGCAGGATCCGGTCAGAGATCTAGTGGCGGCCAGTGGTGGAGAGGGTTTTGACGATGTGTTTGTCTACGCTCCAGTGCGGGAGGCCGTGGAGCAGGCTGACCATATTCTGGCCCGCGATGGCTGCCTGAATTTTTTTGCCGGACCAACCGATGTCGGATTCTCGGCACAGATAAATTTTTATAACGTACATTATTCGTCGACCCACTTGGTCGGTACCAGCGGCGGCAATACCGACGATATGCGCGAGTCTTTGCGCCTTACCGAGCGCGGAATCATCAACCCGGCCGTCATGGTCAGCCATATCGGCGGCCTTGATGCAGCGGCAGAGGCAACACTCAAGCTGCCGGAACAGCCGGCTGGAAAAAAACTGATCTACACCGGCATCGAAATGCCCCTCACCGCCATCGCCGATTTTGAAACCTTGGGCAAAAAAGACCGACGTTTTGCCGAGTTGGCCGCACTCTGCACTGCCCAGCGCGGATTGTGGAATACAGCCGCCGAACAGAAATTATTGGAATTATGGTCCTAAGCAGCATGCAAAAAACGGGAACCGACTTCTACGTCAGCTCCCGTTTTTGAATTGCAGTTGCTGCAACCAAACAACTGCCCTAAAACCGTCTTACACCGGCATACGATGCATCGCCCCGGCATTGCTCACATCACTGAAACCGGCCGCCTTAAGCATCCTTCTGGCAGCCGAAGATCGCGACCCAGAGGCACAATACACAATTACCGGCCGGCTTTTGTCACCCAATTTGCTCATTTTGCTGCCCAGACTGTCCAGCGGCAGGTTGAGCGCGCCGCGGACATGACCGCTGCTGAATTCTCCCGGACTGCGCACATCCACGATAGTTGCGCCGGCAGTCAGTTTTTGGCTAAGTGTTTTGACACTGGCCTTGCCCAGCACCCGGGTAAGTACCAGATATACGCTGAAACCGCCAATAGCAAGCAGCAGCAGATTCTGTTGATCCATATATAAGCTCCTGAAATGATAGTAATTGCAGAATAGAGAATTTTATATATAATGTCAATATGATGTTTGTCGGCAACATGTTAAAATGGGCTTTGCGGAATGCAGATTTCAGGTTAGAGTAGCAAGGCTTTGCCGTCAGGCCGAAATTCAACACAGCAGCCGACAGACCGTATGGCCGGCACCATCGAGTGGAGGACCCATGCTCAAGAAAACCCGCCCCGACGGCACCCTCATCAAAAAGCTGCCGGCTTTTACCCTGCTGCTGCCCTACCTGCTGCCCAGCCGCAAGGATGCAACCATCTACTACGAGCAGGAAGTGGACGTTACCGAAACTCTGCCGTTTATCAAGGAGTTTAACCGCGAGTTCATCAAAGAACGGCAGATACTGACCCTGTTCGATGTGGTAATCTGCGCCGTCGTACGGGCCATTGCCCTGCGGCCGCGGGTCAACCGTTTTATCTCCGGACGGCGCTACTGGCAGCGCAACGAGATTTCCTGCAATTTTGTGGCCAAAAAGGAACTTACCGACGACGGGCAGGAGGTTAATGTAAAAATTGCCTTCGACCCGGCCCTGACCCTGGCCAACGGGGCCCGTCTGATCAAGCAGCGCATCCGCGCCGCTACCGAAGACAGCGGCATCGAAAACGAAGCGGTTGTAGAGACACTGGCCAAATTGCCGGATTTTCTGCTGCGCCTGCTGATCGGCGGCATGAACTGGCTGGACAGTAAAAACCTGATGCTGCCTTCACTGATCGAAAGCGACCCCATGTGGTGCAGCGTATTTCTTACCAACGTCGGCAGTTTCGGCCTCGATGCTCCCTATCATCACCTGTTTGAGCGCGGCAACTGCCCCATTTTTTTGGCCGTCGGCAAGGTGCGCAAACAGGCGGTGCTGCAGGACGACGGCAGCCTTACACAGCGTAAAATTCTGGTGTTGCGCTACAGCTACGACGAGCGGGTGGCCGAGGGTGTGTACATGGGCCGTACCCTGGATCTGGTGCGCACGCTGATAGAAAATCCCGCCGGGCTGGTGCAACCGCCTGAACTGAGCGCGGAGACGGTGGCTGAGCTGCAGCTGAAACCTTTGCCAAGGATATGACTTCAGTTTGGCAATAATTCGGTCACGACCTGGACTGCTCTTATTCAGGCGCTCGCTCGCTCGCAGGCCTTGTGGACGATTTACTTCAATAGTCGCATTTTTAAGCTCAAGTAAAAGCAATTGATAAAATAAGCATATCTTCATTAGGCGCAGTCTCTCCCCGGAACTGCCTTTCAGCCGAAACCAGTGCATCCACACAAAGTCTGGGAACGTCGGCTGCGGGCATTCCAGCTTCTAGCGCCAGGTGATGCTCCCTGTTTACTATTCCAGTGATCCGTTCCAAAGAGAAAACCTCACCTGCCTTGTTTCGGGAATCCTCCAGGCCATCGTTAAACAGGTAGAGTGCATCGTTGTTGCTGAAAGCGAATTTAGTTGCATAATACGGATTCTGGCTTCGCACCAACCAGTTAGGAAAGGTTCCGGCAGCCGGACCGGTTGGTGTCGCCAGGAGAGTTGCTTTTTGATCTTTATGCCTATACGCTGCCATACCACAATGCCCTGCGCTGCAAAGAGTACACGACCTTTCATTGCCATCTGCCAGCAACACCGTTATCACTGCGAAACGATTTTTTACACCCAAGGATAACATCCGCGAATTCAGCGCATACATTAATTCCGATACATTGAAGGGAGCTTCGGTATGCTCAAAATACTGATGAAAGGCCGCTGCGATGGTGTTGCGGGCTAACTCGATGCTCGGGCCGGTTCCGGCAGCTTCAGCCACAATAAGCGCCCATGTATTGCCAGCCAGTGGCTTATAATCGTAAAAACTTCCTGTCGCTTGCTGATTGGAATACTTGAAACCGGCGAATACAAGGCCTTGCTCTCCATCATGCTCCTTGGGTAGAAGCGGAATGATATCAGATTCTGCCAGCCCGGCTGTTATTGGCGACGACTGTTCGCTCCCGCAAAGCTCAAGTGCCTGATTTATTGATCCGGTTTTTGTAAAGAACGTATTGATTCCCAAAAACGAAAATATCTCCCAGATACGGCTGTCAAGCTTGCATAAAAATATTGAACCGCGGTTTACCGAGATGTCTTTCAGCAGTACCACCAGCGTACCAATCCCCGCACTCGAAATATAAGTGAATTTGCTGCAATCCAGTACCAGATACCGGTAACCCACACTGATCAGTGCGCGCAGCTTTTTTTCGAACGAGTCAGAGTTATAGTTGTCTAAATATCCACTAATCCGGATAATGAGCGCGTCATCATTTTGGGAACACTTTTCTGTTTCCATCTGCAGTGATTCATCCGGCATGGCCTTTACCTCCGACAGAGCCAGTTCGGTTTTAAGTTCATCTGCGTATTCAGCATTAGTCTTTTCCAGCGCGTTGAAAAAACGCTGCATTGTTCCGCTGTCAGCGGCGTGCAATATATCGGCAAATTCCTGAACGGCTAATTTCCCGCGACAGGCGGAAACGAACTCCACACCACCACTGACTTCGGCTAAAGCCGGCAGAAGATC
>JAHIWF010000154.1 GCA_018815555.1 Spirochaetota bacterium
GCAGCTTAGGCTGGATGCTCCCGGCTTTCTGTACAAAGAAAGTGATATTCTGGCTGACTTGACTATTGTCCGGCTCGATGATGAACTGGCTGAGGTACAGATCAAGCGCCGGGGCTTTTTCGACCGCAGTAATCCCGGCGACCTGGTGCTGCACCGGCCAGCCCCGGCCGAAATATCCGACACAGGTTCTGTGGTAAGTTCCGGACAATTGGTTGATGCTGCTGCTGTAGGCGACGCGAGTGCTGTGGGCAGTGCCGGGGTCAGCCCTGTCCGTCCCAGTTCACCCTTTCTTTTTGATCAACTGCGCCGGCTTTTCTGAGCAAGATTGTAGCGCTCCGCTGTGTTTGCCGCAAAGGGCTGCACCGGACTCTCCAGGCAAAGTAGCTGGTTGGCAAAAGGGTGCTGCAGCTCCAATAAAGAGGCATGCAGACAGAGCCGCTGGTAAGGATCCGATACTGCAGCATAACGTTCGTCGCCGGCTACCGGACAGCCTATACTTGCCAACTGTACCCGTATCTGGTGCCGGCGGCCGGTTTCCAGCGACAACTCCAGTAGTGTAAAGTGTTCACTTTTCCCGATTATCCGGTACCGGGTAAGGGCGCGCTGTGCTCCGCGGCTGCCGGCGGGTACTTCCAGCACCCGTGACGGGCTGCTTTCCAGCAGCCAGCTGTCCAGTAACCCTTCTTCGTGCGGCGGGCAGCCTTCCACCAGGGCTGTATACAGTCGGCGGGTAAGCGCTTCGTTCCAGTGTGCCATGAGTGCGGTTTTAGTGCGGGCATCGGTCGCAAAAATCATGATGCCGGAGGTGTCACGATCCAGACGGTGTACCAGGGCGGCCCGGCCGCGCGCATTGCGGCGCTGGATATGGGCCGTAACCATATCGTACAGACTGCGCCCCCGGCTCCCTTCAGCTGCAATCACCGGCAGTCCTGCCGGTTTTTCAACCGCGATTATATGACGATCCTCGAATATGATTTCCAGTCGGCCGGGCCGCCCGGAGGCTGCTTTGGGTCGCTGCACGGGGTGTGCAGGAGCTGCGGAGTGCGCCTGCCGTCGACCGGGTGCATTCCACCGTGCGGTCTCTGGCTTCCGCCCATGCGCAGCCTTCGAATCAGATTCATGCGGCTGGACCTGCCCAATATGCTGATTGCGCTCGTTTCCGGCCGCCTGCCCCGGGGTGCGGCGGCTTGATTTGCCAGCCTTGTTCTGCGTACGTGGTTTCGGTTGCCGCGGATCGGAATCGGCTTCCGACCGTGGAGCGGAACGGCGCATGCCTATACCAGCTTAAATCGTTCAACCTGGCTGTGTACCTGGTCGATAGCCTTGGAATTACTGGAAATCATGCCTACGATATCGTGAACCGTGCGGTTGATGCGCTCCACATCGGTATGGATGGTCTTCATTTCCGCGTGCATGCGCCCGGACAGTTCCTGCAGCTGCTGCATGTTTAGAATTATATTTTGTGTGCCGCTGGTCATTTCGCCAGCCTCGCTTTTTACCTTTTCGCTTACCCGGTTCATGATGCCCAGGGCTTCCAGCACTTCCTTGGAGCCGACCGCCTGTTCGCGCAGGGCATTGCGGATCTCGTCTTCGAATCTGGTAACCGTATTGATCAGATCACTCACATCACTAAAGCCATGTTCGGCTTCACCCGCCGCTGCCACTGCTTTGTCGATCGAGTTTTTCACTTCCTTCAGGTGTCTGCCAACTTCTTTAGATTGCACGGCAGATTTTTCAGCCAGACCGCGTATTTCGTCCGCCACCACCGAGAAGCCAGCTCCGGCGTTGCCGGCATGAGCCGCTTCTATTGCGGCGTTCATAGCCAGCAGGTTGGTCTGGGCAGCGATGGCTGCTATTACCTTGTTGGCATCAGCCAGCAGGCCGGACATCTCGGCAACCTTGGAGATAAGACCATTGGCTTCGTTTACCTTCTGCCGTCCGGAGGTGGCCGATTCCTGCAGCTGATTGTAATAATTCTGCACCTGTTCCACATTGGCGGTAACCGACTGGATATTGGAGATCAGCTCTTCAATGCCGGCGCTGGATTGCGTGACCATGGCCGCCTGCTCATTGATGGATTCCTGAAGCTCGCCGATGCTGTGCCCAATCTGCTGGATGCTGGCACTGGCGGAATTCACCGATTGCACCTCGGTTTCTACCAGACCATCAATGCCTTCAACCGAGCCGGCTATCTCGGCTACTGCCCGGCTTAATCCATCTGAACCGCCGGAAAGAGCCATATTGGTGGTGCTGAGGATGCTCATGGAATTTATTATCTGGCTGATCATGCCGCTTAGCGATTCTATGTATTTATTAAAACTGTCAGCCAGGTCGCCAATCGCATTAAAGTTGATGATGGTGGCGCGGGCGGTAAGGTCGGCCGCCTCCATTGAGGTCAGCTGTTCGATACGCTCACGCAGCAGACTAGTTTGGGTTTTGTCCTCATCACGCGAGAGCAGTACCATGAACAAGCTGACCGCGCCGATAACCAGTCCTGTGACCAGCAGCGATACTACCGTATTCTGCGGACCCTGGGCTGCCGGATTTCGGCCGATGAAGTAGCGGGCAATATAGGCCAGATGGGCGATGGTTGCCGCCATAGTAGCAATTACGTTGATCAGGTCGCGCGATTTATTGAACCAGTCCACCTCGCCAACCCGGACATGTTCCATATTCAGCTTTTCTTTTGCTCCGATCAAAAAATGATTTATGATCAGGGCATTAAGAGTGGCCGACAAAAGGCCCTCGCTGATTTTAAAGGACAATACCCAGCCCAGCGGAGTGCCGCCCGGGCTTTTCCAGCCGTTAAGGGCATAGAAAACGATGGTGCCGGCAGCCCAGAACCCTACGGTAATGATGATCAGCAGCCAGGGCAGACCCAAAGCAGCCCGGCGGGCCGCCAGCCAGGTCTTCTGGTCATCGCTTCTGCCCTGTTTCAGGAATTTCAGAAGCGGACGCAATACCAGCAGCACGGTAGCAACCAGAATGGCTTCCATTACCACTACCAGTACAAAAATGAGCGGCTTCTGGAAGGTAAAAATAACCCGGGTCGCTACCGGCACATCCAGCATAATATTAAAGAGGTGGGTAAAAGCCTCTCCGAGCAGCAGGGTGCATATGGGCAAAATGATTATCGACAGGATAACTTTTGTCAGAAAATGGCGCTGTGTATTCATGTGCGATCCCAAAAAAAAGCAGGATGTGGAGGACAGAGATCCTGGCTTTAGTATAGGGGCTTGGCTGGCGCTTGGCAAGCCGAAAGCTCGATAAAAAGGCTTTCGGAAATGGTTGCGTGAGCACAGGCTTCCGGCTACAATAATGCCGGAAAGCGGAGTGGTCTGATTCCGCATGGTGTTCATAAAAGGAGTGAATATGTACGGCGCATTACAGCAGGATTTACAGGAAAAACTGGAGCAGATCCGCAAGGATGGTTTATACAAAGATGAACGGGTCATCATGACCCCGCAGGGAGCGCTCATCGCGGTCCGCAACGGCAAAGAAGTGATCAATTTTTGTGCCAACAATTATCTCGGACTATCCAATAATCCGGCCATCCGCGAGGCCGCGGCCAAGGCTCTGGACGAATGGGGGTACGGCCTTTCCAGCGTGCGTTTCATCTGCGGTACCCAGGCTCCGCACAAGCAGCTCGAGGCTGCCATGAGCAAATTCCTGGGGGTGGAGGACACCATTCTGTTCGGTTCCTGTTTTGATGCCAACGGCGCGGTGTTTGAGCCGTTGCTGGATGCCGATTGCGCTATCGTTACCGACAGCCTTAACCATGCCTCAATTATTGACGGCATCCGTCTGTGCAAGGCCGAACGCTTCATTTACGAGCATAATAATTTTGCTGATCTGGAAGCAAAACTCAAGGACTCGGCCGATAAACGGCTGCGCCTGGTGGTTACCGACGGTGTATTCTCCATGGATGGCGATATTGCCGACTTGAAAACCATCTGTGACCTGGCCGAAAAGTATCAGGCCCTGGTGATGGTTGACGACAGTCACGCCAGCGGTTTTGTAGGCAAAACCGGCCGCGGCACACCGGAGCATTGCGGCGTTATGGGCCGGGTGGATATCATTACCACCACCTTCGGCAAAGCCCTGGGCGGTGCTTCCGGCGGCTGTATCTCCGGCCACAAGGAAATAATCGAGTATCTGCGGCAGAAAGCCCGGCCGTATCTGTTTTCCAATACCCTGATGCCGGCCATCGTCGGTGGTACGCTGAAAACCCTGGAAATGCTGTCGGAATCTACCGAGCTGCGCGACCGCCTGGAACGTAATACCCGCCGTTTCCGCGAAGGCCTGGCAAAAGCCGGTCTGGATGTGCGTCCCGGTACGCATCCGATCTGTCCGGTTATGCTGTATGACGAAAAGCTGGCCCATGCCATGGCCGATCGCCTGCTGGACGAAGGTATTTACGTGATCGGCTTCAGTTTCCCGGTGGTACCGCGCGGCAAGGCCCGTATTCGGGTGCAGATTTCTGCCGGGCATAGCGAAGCCCAGATTGACCAGGCCATCGCCGCCTTCGAGAAGGTTGGCCGCGAGTTGAACGCGCTGCGAAAATAACTGAAACAAGCACCGGCCGGGTAACAGCGGCCGGTTCGCCGGTTCCGGTGTTATGATGTTTGTTAGGTGCTGCCGAATTTGCTGTGAGTCTAAATGTAGTTGCGGTGCTTACAGAAGTATCAGTAGCTGGCCAGAGCGTACACTGCTATCAGCAGCTGTAGCTGGGCGAGTTCCTCGCAGGGCAGAGCCGGGCCGGGGTGGCGCAATTGGTCAATATACCAGTAAAAAACTCCCAATTTGGGGTCTATACGCAAAACATAGTCGAAAAAATCATGATTTGCCGGATCCTCGCCGAACATGAGGCGGGCTATCATGTCACAGATATTTACCAGGTGTACTAGAGCCCGGTCGTATTCAGCCCGGTGTATTTCGTCTATCAGATTCTGTAATTCACTGATTGCTTCGTCTTTTTTAGTGCTGTCGTGGTCTTCTACCCAGGTTTTGGTAAGCAGCAGGCTCACGTTATCCCGGAAAAACTTCATCAGGTGATCGCGCCGGTCTTCCAGATCCCCGGAGTTTCCAAAGATATATTTCTGAAATTCTCCTGGAGAACCCAAAATATTTGCGATGGCTACCGCATACTGCTTGCGCAGGAGCTGGTTTTCGGTTTCGGTCAGAAGAGGATAGATGCCTCTGGCCGCTTCCAGCAAATCGGTTTCGATGCCTGTTTCGTCTAGGTATGCCAGTTCGCTCATGCTTTACAATGTCACGTCAGCATTGTCTTTGTCAATACAAGCAGAATATCAGCGCTTCGGGCACTGTCTAGCGCTTGGCCGCGGCTAATTGCAGGATTTGCCGCGATGGTTATTCTGGTGTATAGTGCTTTACGTCTTGTTATTGTGGTCGTACAATAGTATGGCCGTGCGATTATGAGGCTCAGTTTTATTGTCAGGTGGTTTCCATGAATGATATCAGTGTACATACCGAAAAGGAAATCGGCTATGATTTTATTCCGGCAAAATTCCTGCGCGCTGACGAGGATGAATATAGTTTCCGTAATAGACAGCAGAAGAAAGCGCCTGAGTCCTGGCGCGCTTTGCGTTCGGATGAAATTTCTATACTTGAAGCAAACCACAACCGCTGCCTTAACTGGGCGGATGTTCTGGTTTGCGATCCGTTTAGTCCCGAACTTATACAGCATTGCCGCTTTGCCGGGCTGGTACGGCTGGGAAGCTTGGAGCGGCTGGTGCTTGAACACCACGACATGACCATTCCGGTTGGCCTCAGCCGCAGCACCCTGATTGCTTGTGATGTAGGCGACAATTGTGCAATCCACGCCTGTTCTTATATTTGTCATTATATCATTGAAGATAATTGTATACTCATTAACAATAACGAGATACATGCGTCCAACCATGCAAAATGGGGTAACGGAATTCTAAAAGACGGCGAGCCGGAATCACTGCGGGTCTGGCTGGACGTGATGAACGAGGCTGGCGGCAGGTCTATTTTAGCCTTTGATGGCATGGTCGGTGCTGATGCCACCCTTTGGGCCCGCCGCCGTGAAGATACCTTGCTCATGGAGCGTTTCAAGGAAATGACCCAGCATCAGTTTGACAACCGGCGCGGTGAATACGGCTATATCGGGGCAGCCAGTGTGCTTAAGAGTAACCGCATCATTAAGGATGTAAAAATCGGCGAGGCGGCCTATATCAAAGGCACCAACAAGCTGAAGAATCTGACCATTAAATCTTCGGATCTGGCCAGAACACAGATTGGGGAAGGCGTGGAGCTGGTAAACGGTATCATCGGTTACGGCTGTCATGTGTTCTATGGTTGTAAGGCGGTACGCTTTGTTATGGGTACCAATTCTTCATTAAAATATGGGGCCAGGCTTATTCATTCGGTGCTTGGCGATAACTCTACCGTATCCTGCTGCGAGATACTCAATAATCTGATTTTCCCGGCACATGAGCAGCATCACAATACCAGTTTTCTGGTGGCGGCCCTGATAAAAGGGCAGTCCAACATGGCTGCCGGCGCAACCATCGGCTCCAACCATAACTCGAGGGCCAATGACGGCGAAATCGAGGCTGGACGCGGTTTCTGGCCGGGCTTGTCTACCTCGGTAAAACACAGCTCGCGTTTTGCCAGTTATTGTTTGCTGGCCAAGGGTAACTACGTAAACGAGCTTGATATTCCCTTCCCGTTTGCCCTGGTTAACAACAACATGAGCAAGGACACACTGGAAGTGATGCCGGCGTATTGGTGGATGTACAATATGTATGCTCTGATGCGCAACGAAGCCAAATTTCTGACCCGTGATACCAGGCATATCAAAAAACAGCCGGTGGAATTTTCGCCTTTTGCCCC
>JAHIWF010000155.1 GCA_018815555.1 Spirochaetota bacterium
ATCAGCGCGGCCACTGCAAGTGTAAAAACCGCCTTCAAGCAGCAGCTTGGGATACATGCCCACAACGACGGTGGACTGGCCGTGGCGAACACGCTGGCAGCAGTAAATGCCGGAGCCGAGCATGTGCAGGGTACCCTGGCCGGCTTTGGCGAACGCTGCGGCAATGCCAACCTGTCCAGCATCATTCCGAACCTCTGCCTGAAAATGAATTACAGTTGCCTGCAGACCGACGGCCTGAATCTGCTAACCGAGATGACCCGGAGAGTAGCTGAGATAGCTAATATTCATTTTGACGAAGGTCTGCCCTTTGTCGGTCAACATGCGTTTGCCCACAAGGCCGGAATGCATGTGGATGCTGTTACCAAAAACACGACAACCTTCGAGCATGTAGACCCGGCACTGGTGGGCAACAGCCGGCGCTTCCTGGCATCCGAGGTTGGAGGCAAGGCAGTAATACTGGAAAAAATCCGCAAGCTGGATCCTTCCGCTACTAAAGATTCGCCGCTGGTATCGGTAATCGTTAACCGGCTTAAGGAAATGGAAGCCGGCGGCTATCAGTACGAGGGGGCGGAAGCCAGCCTTGAACTGCTGATGCGCAAGGCAGCCGGACGTTATAAAGCCTTTTTTACGCTTGGCCACTATCGCACTATCGGCGAGCAGCCTTCTGAGCTGCGCAGTCAGTGTGCCAGCGCTCTAGTAAAAATTTCAGTAGAAGGGGAAAGCGAGATAAGCGCTGCGGAAGGAAACGGACCGGTTAACGCGCTGGACAAGGCCTTGCGCCGAGCGTTGGAACGTTTTTATCCTAGCCTGGCTGAAATGCACTTGATCGATTTCAAAGTACGGGTAATAGACGGCAGCGGCAGTACCGATAGCAAAGTGCGTGTATTGATCGAAAGCGCCGACCGTCATTCTGCCTGGACAACAATCGGGGTATCCACCGATGTTATAGAAGCTTCATGGCTGGCTCTAGTTGATTCGATAGAATACAAACTGATCCGTGACATAGAAAGCCGCTACAAAACATACTTGCAGGAGTAACATATGGCAATGACGATGACACAGAAAATTTTGGCGGCTCATGCCGGATTGAGCGAAGTAAAAGAAGGGCAGCTGATAGAAGCCAAAGTTGATCTGGTACTGGGCAACGACATCACAGCGCCGGTCGCCATCAACGAATTCCGCAAAATAGGAGTGAGCAAGGTTTTTGACCGGAATAAAATTGCTTTGGTACCGGATCATTTTACTCCAAATAAAGATATCAAGGCAGCCGAACAATGCAAGCAACTACGTAATTTTGCGGCAGAAATGGAAATAAAAAATTACTTTGAGATCGGTGAAATGGGCATCGAACACGCCCTTATTCCGGAAAAGGGGCTGGTACTTCCTGGCGAACTGGTTATCGGCGCTGATAGCCATACCTGCACCTACGGCGCTGCCGGTGCTTTCTCGACCGGTGTGGGTTCCACCGACATGGCGGCAGCCATGGCTTCCGGAACCGCCTGGTTCAAGGTGCCGGGGGCTATTCAGATCCGGCTGGAAGGCCAGGCAAAAGGCTGGGTTTCCGGCAAGGATCTTGTCCTGCATCTTATCGGGCTGATAGGCGTAGATGGTGCACTGTATAAATCCCTGGAATTTTGCGGCCCTGGAGTGGCGGACCTTACCATGGAAGAACGCTTTACCATTGCCAACATGGCAATTGAAGCCGGCGCTAAAAACGGCATATTTCCGGTAGACGAAGCCACCAGAAATTGGACTGCTACAGTATCGAAACGTGCGTACACCGTATACGAAGCCGATGCTGATGCGGAGTATGAAAAACACATAACAATCAATCTAAATGATCTTGAACCCACTGTAGCCTTCCCCAGCCTGCCATCCAACACCCGGACAATCAGTGAAGCCTACGGAACCAAAGTGGATCAGGCAGTTATCGGCTCATGCACCAACGGCCGCATAGAAGACTTGCGGGTGGCGGCAGCGATACTCAAAGGACGAAAAGTCAGTTCCAAAGTTCGTTGCATCGTATTTCCGGCAACACAACGCATCTATCTGCAGGCTCTGCGCGAAGGACTGCTGGAAATTTTCATCGAAGCCGGCGCTGTTGTATCCACACCAACTTGCGGCCCCTGTCTGGGCGGGCATATGGGGATTCTGGCGAAAGGCGAAAGCGCGGTAGCGACCACCAACCGCAATTTTGTCGGCAGAATGGGCCATACCGAATCCAGTGTATTCCTTGCCAGCCCGGCAGTAGCCGCAGCCGCAGCCGTTACCGGCCACCTGTGTGATCCGGCCGGACTGATGACCGCTCCGCCGCGTGCCGAACTGCTCACAGCGGCCTATATTGCTGGCACCCGCGAAAGGAAAACAGTATGAGCACTACAAACCACAATAAGCAAAACACCGGGTCTACCGGCAGCAGCAAGCCCGGCAGGGTGTTTAAATATGGCCGTGATATTGATACTGACGTAATCATACCGGCCCGCTACCTGAACACATCAGACCCCGCCGAACTGGCCGTGCACTGCATGGAAGACGCTGATGCGGCCTTCGCTACTGCTGTAAAGCAAGGTGATTTTATTGTTGCACTGGAAAATTTCGGCTGCGGTTCCAGTCGCGAACACGCACCTTTGGCGATCAAGACCAGCGGTGTTGCCTGTGTAATAGCTTCGAGTTTTGCCCGTATTTTTTACCGCAATGCCATAAATATCGGCCTGCCGATTCTGGAATGCCCGGAAGCCGCGGAAGCGACAATGTCCGGCGACAACCTGCAGGTCGATCTGGCCACAGGAACCATATACAATCTGGACCAAAAGCAAAGCTACTCAGCCCAGGCTTTTCCGGACTTCATGAAACAACTGGTGGCTGCCGGCGGCCTGATCGAATACACCAGGAATAAAATGACCCAAAAAGCGGAGGCAGTACAATGAAATACCGCATCACCGTATTACCGGGCGACGGCATCGGCCCGGAGGTAATAGAACAGACCCTGCCCTTGCTGTCGGCCATCGGAACAGCCCATGGTCACAGTTTTGATTTTGTAAGCATGCCGATTGGTGGTACGGCGATAGACCAATCCGGCCTGCCACTGCCGCCGGAAACACTGGCTGCCTGCCGAGAATCAGACGCGGTGTTATTAGGCGCGGTTGGCGGCCCCCGCTGGGATACACTGGCAGGAAACCTGCGACCGGAAGCCGGCCTGCTCGGCCTGCGCGCCGGATTAGGAGTATATGCCAATCTGCGGCCAGCTCTCATGTTCTCCTGCCTGGCGTCGGCTTGTCCCTTGCGGGCAGAACTGGTCAGCAAGGGCCTGGACCTGCTGATAATCCGCGAACTAACCGGTGGCATCTACTTTGGCGAACGCGGACGTAGCCAGGACGGCCAGTCGGCCTGGGATACCGAGCGCTACTCAGTTATGGAAATACGGCGGCTGCTGCAGCACGGTTTCCTGGCAGCTCGGGCGAGGAAGAAACGCCTCTGTGTGGTGGACAAAGCCAATGTCCTGGAATCCAGCCGCTTATGGCGTGAAACCGCCATCGCGATGGGAGCCGAATATCCGGATATTTCATTAAGTTTCATGTATGTCGACAACTGCGCCATGCAACTGGTGCGCAATCCTGCACAGTTCGATGTTATTGCCACCAGCAACCTGTTTGGCGACATCCTGTCGGATGAAGCCAGTATGCTCACCGGATCAATCGGTATGCTGGCCAGCGCCAGCCTTGGCGACAGCGGGCCCGGTCTGTTCGAGCCGATCCATGGCTCAGCACCGGATATTGCCGGATCGGGTAAAGCCAATCCGCTGGCAACCATCCTGTCCGCCGCCATGCTGTTGCGCCACGGCCTGAAACTGGAAGCCGAAGCAC
>JAHIWF010000156.1 GCA_018815555.1 Spirochaetota bacterium
AAGCCCACATGGAATTGATCCGAAGGCTGCGCGCGCCGCACAGGCGCGAAAAGTGCACAGGATGTGCACGACAGCAGCCGCAGGCGGGTCGGAGGCCGGGCACACGACGTGCACGGCCGGAGACCAAGTCCAGGTGGGCCCATAAATAGTAAAAAAAGAACTCCGCAAGGGGTTCTTTTTTTACATCCAAAGCCTTGTAGGGGTAGGCGGTCCTTCACGCTGGAGCAAAGTGATTTTTTCGCAGAAAATGATGCTTACTCGAAAAAAGCATGCTTGATCAGCTGGCACAACGAAAACATCGGCTTTCTGAAGCCAAAAAAACAAAATAATTAAAAGAGCCTCATTGTATTGACAATACAATGATACCGTGCAATAACTAGTATAATGCAATGCAATTATTCGTGTATTGTTGAAGGATTTGGAGGAGGTCAAAATGATCGATATCCCATTGTGTTCGAAAGCTTTGCTGGCAACTGGCGCTCTAGCAAAGCACTCCAGGGTCAAGGCTGCTATCGGTTTGCTTGAAAGTTGGCTTGAGGCCCAGATTGCTTACGAGGGAATCCCTGGTATGTCCATGGCAGTAGTCTATGACCAGGAACTTGTATGGGCACGGGGGCTTGCTTGGGCCGATCGAGATAAAAAAACACCGGCGACACCCGAAACTCTCTATGGTATCGGCTCAATTTCGAAGCTGTTTACCAGCATCGCCGTGATGCGCCTTCGGGATGAAGGGAAACTCCGATTGGAAGACCCCATCGTTATGCATCTTCCTTGGTTCAACATACAGCAGTCTTTTTCCGATAGTCCGCCTATAACAATTGCCACTGTCCTTTCGCATATGTCTGGCCTGCCTCGCGATTCAGTTCATTCATATTGGAGCGCTCCTTATCACCTGTTTCCGACTGTGGAAGAATTAAGGAAAACCATAGCAAGCCAATCTACGGTATTTCCCGCAGATTCCCACTTTAATTATTCGAATCTTGGCTATGCACTATTGGGTGAAGTCGTGGCAGTAGTCTCCGGGCAATGCTATGATACGTATATAAACAATACTATCCTTGCACCGCTTGGGCTGGAGGCGACTGCGACTGAACTTCCCCTCAAGCATGTCGATGGGTTATTGGCAAGCGGGTATTCATCGACCACTCGAGAGAGAACGCAGAATAGGCTGCCGTTTTTCCAAGCCCGGGCCATGGCTCCCGCAGCAGGCTATTCCTCGAGTGTCCTAGACCTGGCACGCTTTTCGATGTGGCTATTTCGTGTTCCCCAAGGAGATGGACGGGAAATACTCAAAGCCGAAACCTTGGCTGAAATGCAACGGCCGCCGATGCGGCATCCAGAAGTTCCTTGGGGATTGGGATTTACGGTTTGGAACGTTGGCGAAACCTCCTACGCTGGGCATGGTGGAATATGCGCAGGATATCGCTCCCAGCTTATCCTCCGCCCGAAGGAGAAAATTGCCGTAGCGTTCCTGACGAACTCTTCCGGCGTTAATTCTGCGCTCTATGCGCAACGCGCTTGTGAAATAATGGCTCCCGCCATAGCTGAAGCTCTGGCCTCACCCGAATCTGAGGATCAGCAGAATCTTGATTTTGGAAAAATCTGCGGAACTTATAGTTCATATCCCTGGGGAGGGGAAATTGCAGTATTACCTTGGAAGGATGGTCTAGCCACAGTAGATTTCCCATCAAACAACCCGCTTGCAGGATTAGAGCGCCTTAAGCACATAGATGGCATGAGGTTCCGATCGATCAATGAAAAAAACGAACTTGCGCCTGAAGAAACTTTTTTCGAACTTGGATCTGAAGGAAAGGTAACTAAAATGTGGAATGAAGGAAATTTTAAACCTAAAATATAGAGACTCTTTCATTCAGCCGTTACGGTTTAAGTTTTACTGGTACGTGGGGGCTAGTTCTTGCAGGATAAGGGACTGATAGGTTATTTTGGAATTTTTACATAGTGTGCCGTTCTTCTTGGTAGAGGTGCCGATACTTCAACGATGCCTCCCTTTGCTTGACAGATAGAGGATGTAAGCACAAACGCAGCTCAACCGAATGTTAACTTAGCGCTGCGCGCGCAAAAAGGAGAAAACAAATGCCTAGCTACAAAATGACAAATTCTGGAATTCATTTTATTGAAGAACAAACCTACAGCGGGGTACTTGCGCGGCTAAGCTCCAGCATTCAGACACTTGTACAAAGCGTCAAGCGTTTCAAAGTCGATTGATGCCGGCCGAAATAATCGTGGTGGCGGCCATTCTGCGCGACGAAAATGGCAGGATACTCTGCGCCCTGCGCAATCCGGTCGGCAGCCGGCCGAACTTGTGGGAGTTTCCCGGGGGCAAACTGGAACCGGGCGAAACAGCCACCCAGGCCCTGCAGCGTGAACTGATGGAAGAACTGGGGTGTACTGTAGAAACAACGGGGGATATTTTCGTGGAAAGCTGCCATGCTTATGAAGATATAAGCATACGCCTGCTGGCCATGCCATGCACACTGCAATCTGGTCAGCCGCGGCCACTCGAGCACAGCGCACTACTGTGGCTGCCGGCAGCCGCCCTAGCTTCGCTGGTCTGGGCTCCAGCCGATCTGCCGATAGTCAGCAAACTGCTCCAGGAAGCTGTGCCCGAAGACTCATCACGGCAAGCCTGAGTAACGCCGCACAAGCTGTCCGGTCGGCTTTTTAATCCTGCCGACCGGAACAGATCATATCAGCGTTTGGCCAACATCAGCCGCGCAAACACTTTAGCATCACCAATAATGTTACTAATTTTGGTATACTCGTTTGGGGCATGCATGGTTTCGTCCTGGGTGCTCCATACCACGCAGTCGTAACCGGCCTGACGCAGATAAGCGCCGACGGTACCACCACCGATACCGACCGCCCGGCTTTCTATACCGTAGGTTTCCTTGATGGCCTGCTTCAGCAAACCCACCACCGGAGCATCCACCGGAGTAGCCGGACTCTCATTCTTCATGACCACTTCAGCCTGTACCGTTACACCGTATTTTTTTTCAATCTCGCGCATCCGCTTTTCGGCCTCTGCCACCACATGGTCAATCGAGTACTGCGGCAATACCCGCATGTCCAGATAGAAGATATCTTCACCCGGCACCGTATTGATATTCGGCACCCCGGCTTCCTTTTTGGTGGGAGTGATAGTACTGCGGTCAGGATCAAAAATCGGCGCACGGTCGGTGAACACCTCCGTCTCCATGGCATTCAGGCGCAAAGCCAGTTCGCAATTTGCCAAAAACGGATTCCGCCCCTCGTCGGGAGTGGAGGCGTGGCACTGTTTGCCTTTAGTAACAATCTTCAGCCAGCAGATATTCTTCTCGGCAACCTCAATCTCCGAGCCATCCTTCTTGCCGCCGTCCGGAATAATAATCAAATCATCTTTTTTGAATAAATCGGCATTCTCCAGCAGCCACTGGATACCGTACACCGAACCGAATTCTTCGTCGGCCACAAACAACAGTTTTACATCATGCTCCGGCTGTACGCCCTGCTCAAGCAGGGCCAGGGCGGCGAACACGCCGGAAACCAGCCCCTGCTGGTTGTCTTCCACACCACGGCCGTAAATCTTGCCGTCCTGGACAGTGGCCTTAAACGGCTCATAAGTCCAGAGCGCGTGGTCGCCTTCGGGCACTACATCAGTATGCGCCATAATCCACAAACGCTTGCCGGCATTCCGGCCCTTTATTGTAGCCACCAAGTTAGGCCTCTTGCCGGCACTCACCCGGCTATCCGGCGCATCATGATGAACGATATCGGCAAAGCCTCTGGCGCGCAGCCAGGACTCCAGCACTTCGGCTTTCTTCCATTCGCCGTCGCCGTTCGATTCGGGAGCCAGCGCCGGAATGGCGGTAATCAGCGTCTGCAGCTCGATAATCGGCTGCTCCGCTCCATCAATAAATTGCAGAACCTGTTCTATACCTGCCACTGTGTTCTCCTTTTAGTGGTTTAAGTTCAAGATTTCATGCGGCTTTTATACACCTGCCAGCTGGTGCGCACCAGAGTATCGACATCCGAATGCTCGGCCTGCCAACCAAGCAGCTCTTTGGCACGGGCTGAACCGGCAACCAGTTTAGCCGGGTCACCGGGACGGCGTGCTACTGTTACCGCTGGCACTGCCTGCCCGCTGAGGCGCCTGGCTGCCTCAAGAATCTGTTTTACCGACAGGCCCTCTTCGGAGCCCAGGTTGACCACCAGGCTGTCCCTTCCACGGGCCAGATGCTCCAGCGCCGATACATGGGCTTTTGCCAGATCAGTCACATGCACATAATCGCGCACACCGGTTCCGTCCACAGTATCATAATCATCGCCGAATATTTTCAGTTCGGATCGCATACCGGCGGCAACTTCCATGATCACCGGAAGCAGATTGGCCGGATTTTTCTCCAGCCCTGTAACCCTGTTCTGTATATCATAGCCGGCGGCGTTAAAGTAGCGCAACGCGGCGTACTTAAGCCCCTTCAGCTTATCGTACCAGGCCAGCAGGCCTTCAATTTCCAGCTTGGTATAGCCGTAAAAGTTTTCCGGATTTTTTGGATGCTTTTCGTCAATAGGCAGATATTCAGGCTCGCCGTACACTGCAGCGCTGCTGGAGAACACAAAATATCTTACACCGGCAGCCGTCATCGCATTCAGCACATTGATAGTACCGCTGATATTGTTGCGCGCATATTTTTCCGGTGCTTCCATCGATTCTCCGGCAGCTTTGAAGGCGGCCATGTGAATGACGGCTTCGATACCGTCCGCCATGGCGGCAGCCAGGTCGGACGGGTTCATGATATCACCCTCAATGAACTTTTCACCCGCAAATAAATTATCACGTGTTCCGGAAGAAAGATTGTCAAACACACAGACTGAATGACCCGCTTCCATCAACTCAAGACAGACATGGCTGCCGATATATCCGGCTCCGCCCAGCACAAGTACTTTCATTTTTTCTCCTTAGGGGAAAGAAGCCTGAATTTCCAGGAATTTCCCGATATGTTGTGAAAACAGCTTTACCAGCTCCGGATCGAACTGGCTGCCGGAATTGTCTTCTATATATTTGGCCGCTTCGGCTATGCTCCAAGCCGTCCGGTATACCCGGTTATTGGTCAGGGCGTCAAAAACATCGGCTATCGAAGTAATACGCGCATACTGATGGATGGCTTCGCCTTTAAGTCCGGCCGGATAGCCGGTGCCGTCCCAGCGCTCATGGTGCTGCAGCGAGATAATGGCCGCAGCCTGAAACAGCTCGCGCCGTGAAAAGTGCAGCATATGCGACCCAATTACGGTATGTTCCTTCATCGCATTAAACTCGGGTTCGTCAAGCCGGGAAGCCTTGTTCAGAATTACATCCGGGATGGCTACCTTGCCGATATCATGCACCGCGCTGGCTACCTGAATCAGCTTCACCTGCTCTTCGGCCAGGCCGGCCAGTTCGCCAAGCAATCTGGCATATTCGGAAACCCGCTTTACATGCCGGCCGGTCTCCATGGAACGCTGCTCTACTATATCGCCAAGTGTAAATATTAGTTCACGATGATTGTCTTCGATTTCCCTGTTCAGATAAATATTGTCAAAGGCTACCGCCACATTAATGCAGTAAATATTGATCAGTTCAATATCCAGGGAGGAAAGATCGGGGCAGTCCTCCAGAAAGATCAAATTCTGCGAACCGGTTTTGGTCTCGATATAACCAATGTAGTGGTTCATCGCATAACTGGAGGACTTCCGCTGCAATGCGGACTGTATCAAAGAAAGCTGTTCAGGGTGCAGCACTGTTTCCAGCCTCTGGTCTATGCCGTTTTCGAAACGGCCAGTACCGGCAAGAATAACAAAACCATCACCCTCGCGGGTAGCAGTAAAGCTGCCCATCCCAAGATACATGGCATCGCGGTCAACATTTATCAAACCGGTCAGCTGTTCAAGCACTCCCGAAGCAAACTTGCGCAGCGACTGCAGCTCAAAAATGCTCGCGGAGGATTCAATTATTTTATGCAGGCCAATACGGCTTTTTTCTATGGTTATTATGTCTTTATATGAACGGATGGCGGCAATCATTGCCGTATACAATTTCTGAGCGGTAAGTTCGGTTTTTTCTTTATAGTCATTAATGTCATATTCAAGTATAACCCTGCTTTCCGGAGCCTGCCCCGGCTGGCCGGTCCGCAGGATAATGCGTACCGTATTGTTGCCCAGATCATTACGGATATACTTAACCAGACGCAGTCCGGCGTCATCAGTCTCCATTACGACATCAAGCAGAATAACCGCAATGTCATGTTCACGTTCAAGATAGCCTACCGCATCGACTGAAGAATACGCGGACAAAAACTCCAGTCTGCGTCCGGCAAACTGAAAATTCGCCAGAACCAGTTTGGTTATATGATGAACTTCGGCTTCATCATCCACAATCAGAATTTTCCAGGCATCTGAAACAGGAGCAGCGGCCGTTCCGCTTTCTTCTGCGAAAATAAGGTTGTCATCACCAGGTATCATCAAACATCCTTGTGTTGCGGCATTGTCTGTTGGGGCAGAGTCATGATGAACCGTACACCTTCGCCTGGTTTACTCTCACACTTGATACTGCCACCAAGCTTGGATACGATGTTGTATACGATATACAAGCCCAGCCCAGTACCTCCCTGCTCACGCCGGGTAGTAAAAAAGGGCTGAAAAATTCTGGCCATATTATCGGGGCCTATACCAGAACCATCGTCTGAATATAGTAACAGTATATCGTCATTTTGTACATCAGCGCTCAATTCTATGGATCCGGCCTGTTTGTCCGGATAGGCATGAGCGAGTGTATTCATGAGCAGATTGGAAACAATTTGCGAGAGCATACCGGGATACCCGTACCAGCTGATGCTTTCCGGAATGTTCAGATTAATAGTATGTGGGGTATTCTTCAGCCGGGGGCGCAGACTGAACAGGATTTCACCGATATACGCATTCAAATTTACCAGACGCAGATCTTCATTGCTCTGGTCCGCAGTTATTTTTTTAAAGCTGGTAACAAAATTGCTGGCCCGCTGCAGATTCATCAACAGAATGTTGGCGGTCTCATCTGCTTCTTCGAAAAAATTATCCATAGCCGAGCGGGTTAGCTGACCGGCAGCAAGCTGGTCACGCACGTTGCGGATCAACTCCTGCATATGCGAAGCCGCAGTCACACCAACGCCAACCGGAGTATTTATTTCATGGGCCACACCGGAGGTCAAGCTTCCCAAAAAAGCCAGCTTTTCCGACTCCACCAGGCGACTGGTACGCTCGGCCACCATGCCTTCCAGCCCGGCCGAATATTCCTGGATAGTTTCAACCATCCGGTTCAGATTTCGGGCCAGTGAACCGATCTCATCCTGCCGCCGGATCTCCTTGCCCACGCGCACCGTAAAATCCTTGTGGCCGATACGGCTGATCGCATTGTTCAGATTGGCAATTGCGTCTATTATTACCAGCTTAACGTAAATGACCAAAATCAAAAGCCCGGCGAGTACAATAAAAACCGAACGCAGGCTAAAAGCCAGAAGCTCCCGGTTAATGTTCCTGATTACCGAATCATAGACAAAGCCCAGCTCCAGCATTCCGAGCAAAGTGTTGGCGTAGTTCAACTCGGCGTATATCACCTGATCTGAAGCATCAGCATATACTGTATTCGGCTGCACCGACACCGGCTCACCATCTTCCGCCCGGCTGAAACCGGAAAACAGGGTGCCATCGCTGTTCCAGATACGCGCATACGAGAGCCGTTCGTCGCGCATGGCAACCACCAGCATGGTCTCGGCCTGAGAATAGGCGAAATTCCAAACCGCCTCCTGCAGTAACGATACCAGCTGATCTTTGAGCAGCAGAGATTCCTGCTGTGCCTTGGTAAATTCATTCTGCTTTTCAACTATGGATATAAAAAAACCACCGGCAAAAGTGAGCAACGTTAGAATAAGCAGAGCGGCACCAAAAATCTGGATACTTAAGCTGGATCGTATTTTCATCCGCATTCCTTGTTAGCTTAGTATACTAGCATAAAACAGCCGCCACAAAAAGATATGTTTACAATAAAAAAAACCGCCCCGGAAAGGGACGGTCAGGTGTTGCCACCGGTCAGAATTGAACTGACGACACGTGGATTTTCAGTCCACTGCTCTACCAACTGAGCTACAGCGGCTTAACAAGGCACATTTATACCTAAAATCGCTTTTTTGGTCAATACCCAAGTCCGAAAATGTCAGTAATGGCCAAGAAAAATTCCGGCAGATTCCCAGCCCGACGCTTTCCGGTTATAATAAACGCATGCAATGCATACTACTGCAACCCCCTTTTACCCAACTCAACGCGCCATATCCGGCAATCTGGTATCTGGATCGTTTTCTGCGCGACCGGGGACACGACAGCCACCCCTACGACAGCTCAATTATGTGCCTGCGCAGTATTTTCAGTGCGGTCGGCCTGCGCGCAATATTCGCCCAAGCCCGGCTGGTCGCCGGCACCAAGCAAAAGCAGCAAAACACCGTTGTCCGGCAGCGCATCGCCGACTATTTCAGGCAGGAAGACGATTACTGCCATAGCATAGAGGCTATCTGCGCCTATCTTTCCGGAGAAGACCCAGGCTTTGCCTATCGCCTGGCGGTTGGAGCCGGCATTCCTTCCGGCATGCGCACCGAGGCCGTTTTGGGCGAGGCCGGTGGCATACAGATTGACGATGCCCCGGCCCTGGCCACCGCAGTGCTTAATGATCTTTCAGATTTTATCCGGGGCACGGTCGAC
>JAHIWF010000157.1 GCA_018815555.1 Spirochaetota bacterium
TGCCGCCATGGTCTGGGTGATGTTCCCGGGCCATGGTGCGGATCCGGCTTTGGATGTCCTCGTAGGGCAGCCCGGGATCGATGCCCCAGGCGTCCAGCAAGGCTGCCCGGTCGTTCCAGACTGCAAAACGTCGCCAGAAATCGTCCAGCAGGGCTGTTATTTCGGCTGCGTCGCAGCGGTAATAGTTGCTTTGGTCCAGATAGTATGCGCCGAGGGCAGAGTATGGATCCGGCAGGGTACAGTCCTTACCGCTGCTGGACAGCTCTGGCTGGCTGACATAGTGAATATCCATGCAGCTGATGACCAGGCTGCCGTCGCCGTCGGCTTCCAGTTTGTGCTGCAGCAGAAACAACTGGCGCATCAGCCGGAAGTTCCGCCGGAACAGGTACAGCACACTGAAGGGGTTGTCTTCGTCTGCCGGCATGCCGGCCGCTTCGGATTGCGGCAGCCGGTTCAGCTCCGAGTACAGATCATGAATTTTCCAGCCTAACGGCTTCTGCTTTATCAGGTGCAACAAATCGGCATCAGTGCTTACCGGGGCCGGGGCTGCTGGGGTCGGGGTCGGTTGCATTCCCGGGGCCGGTCCTGCGGTCGCCGGCGCTATCGGCCGGTCCGTCACTGCGTTTTAAGGTGAAAGTCGCGGATATCCTTGTTTATCCAGGAAACGTCCTTCAGAATATCAGCCACCGCCTGTTCCATGTCCAGGCCGAATTCCAGGGTTTCGGCACTGAGTGCCAGCTGGGTACCTTCCTGGTTTATTTTATCCACCGATTGCAGAGCGTCGGCTATGTAGGTTTCCAGGCGGCTGGCAGCGCTTTCCATCACCCGGCTTTTTTCGGTGCCGGTGTTCAGGAGCGGACCTACTTTATCCAGAACCGTGCCGCTCTGGTTGATGCTTGCCGAAGCCAACTCCAGATTGTTGATGAGCTTTCCCAGCACTTCAATATTATCCAGTACTTTTTTGTTCATCTGGTCCAGGATATGCTGGCTGGCTTCGGTATATTCGGTATTGCGCAGGGCCTGCTCGGAGATAGACTGTGATACTTTTATCAGATCACCACCGCGGACATCGGTTTTGGTAGAGATGATGGCGGCATTGATGGCTACCGAGCCGATAAAACTGTTGGATTCACTGATGCTGCGGGCCACCTTAAGCATGGTGCTGATGTCTTTTTTAACCTGGTTTAAGGCTAACAGCGTACCGTTGATGGCATGCATAAGTTCGGCAAGGCCATTGTTGATCAATTGTGCGGCCTGACTGCTGCGTCCTGCCTGGGTTGCGGTTTGGCGTATTTGCTCCACAACCTCCGTACGGCTCTGGCGGACCTTGCCGGCGCTGGCCGAGAAGGAGTCGAAAAGTTCGGTTGCGGCCGTAATTCCGGACTTCTGCTCGATGATCGTGCGGCTGATGTCTTTTCCCTTGTTGATCAGCTCGTTGGAGCTGGCAACGATGGTGCCGGTTATTTCGTCCAGCCGGTTTACCACGCTGGAGTAGGTCTTGCTGTATTCGCTGTCGCTTTTGCTGTTATGCGCTGTTTCCGCACTGGACTCCGCGCTGTACTGTGCCGACAGGTATACTGCCTCGGGAATAAAGGATTCTTCGGCACTGAGGAATACCGAGTGAACCTGCATCGAGCTGACGCAGAGTACTTTCTGAAAGAACAGTGGTATCATGAATACATCAAGGGTCAGATCTTCCAGAATTTTCAGGAAAACCTGCCTGCGCATGGCATTGTCCTTGATAGTAATTGAATCTTCGAGCATTTTTAAGATGGACTGATTGTTGTACCCGAAGTAATTATCACCGCCCTCCGGATTGATGAAAGGCTCAAGCGCTGAATACAGGTCAATTTCCGACAGAAAGCCCAGGAAAACCAGATCGTAGTCGTCCACAAACTCGGCTATTTGCGATGTAGCCGGATGGATGCTGATTTCGACCCGGATTCCCAGACGCGCAAAGCTCTCCGCAATACGCTGGCCCATTTCCGGCAGCCGGGGCAGCGTAATATAGGAACGCAGTGCCAGCTTAAGCGGCTGGCTGAAGTCTTCGCGACTGCGCAGGGCTTCGGCAATTTCTGCTGCTTTTTCGATGTCATGCTTGATAAATACCCGGCCGCCGGTGTCGAAGGTTTCCGGCGGCAGTACCGAATCGGCCCGGACCGCATTCCCCTTCAGGTAGGTACTGATCATCTCGTCCTTGTTGATGGACATGACCAGGGCACGGCGCAATTCGGCATTTCGGGTAATGATGTTGCTGCGCTTATAGTTTACCAGCATGCCGTAGCAATAGCGGGAGGTATAATACTTGGTTTTTCCCTTAAATCCGGCCTCTTTAAATACATCCGCGCTCAGGGCCGGCAGGTTATAGCCCAGGTCGATTTCTTCGTCGATAAGGCCCTGTGCCAGGTCGGGCAGATTGCGGCGGATTTCCAGCCGGTCGATGAACGGCCGGCCGTTTACAAAGTCCGGATTTGCCTCCAGCAGGTCGATTTCCGCATTCCCTGAATCCAGTACCCGGAAAGGTCCGGCCGATATCAGGCAGTCTTTGCTTATTGCCTGCGAGAATTTGCTGCGGTCACTTTTTATAATGGAAGAAAATGTAAGAGCCAACATGCCGAGGAAGAAGTTGAAGGTATTTTTAAGGGTTATATTAATTGTAAGATTATTGATTACCCTGATACCGCTTACACTACCGGCCTTACCCTCAATGTACTGGTCGGCCCCTTCAATAATCGAAAACATATTGGCGTAGGGCGACTGCAAAACCGGATTCATCAGGCGTTCCAGCGAGAATTTTACATCATGGGCGCTTATCTGGCTGCCCTCATGGAAA
>JAHIWF010000158.1 GCA_018815555.1 Spirochaetota bacterium
AACACTGCGGCAAACACGGCTGCAGCCGAAGTAAACATGCCGAGATTAAACTCGGTCTTAAGCACCCCCACATTCATGATGGCCGATACGAACAGCGACAGGGTCATGTTCAGGCTGCCGAAAATCATGTAGGCACGCCAGGTACGGCTGGAGGGAGCGGTAATGAAAGCGCGGAACTTGCGCAGATCTGGCCGGACCAGATTCGCCGAAGGCAGCCGGATGGAAGGACCAGCACTCAGGGCAAAAAGCGCTGCAACGGCACCGGCCAGATAGATCCCGGTATAACCGGCCCGCACCGAAGTAAAACGCATAAACAGCCCGGCCAGGAAGGGCATGGTTACGGCAATCACGATGGTACCTACCTGAATGGACAGCAATAGACTGTCACGGTTGTCATTTTCGGTCAGGCAGCTGAATGCGGCATGCCGGGTAGACCAGAAGAAACCTTCGGCCGCTCCCTTAAGCATAAAATAGACCAGAATCATCCAGGGCATTTCGCTTGTCGGCATGAAAAAAAACATCAAAGCGCCGATGAGCACCTGAAAAAGCAGGGCCAGGCGGAAGCCGCGCGAATAGCGGCCGGAAGCCACCCGCATTGTAGAAAAAATGAAAACTGCCGCCAGACAACTGTAATAGAAGAGATACAGAAAAGACAGCAATACGAAAGAACCGGTAAGCCGCAAAGTAAAGGCAATATCAAAACTGCCGGCTACAGCGGTATATAACGAATAGGTAACCACATACCAGGCGATGCTTCTGGTGGTACTTTGCTGTATCTTTTTGAACATGATAGGAGACTATAGACAGCCGTTCAGGCAATGGCAAGGGGGGATAAACAGCTCCGTCGGCAAGATGCGCTACAAGGCCAACAGTCAGAAAATCCAGTTGAAGAACTGTCTGTCTGATGCTACACTTGAAGCGGCAGCCAGCAGCGCTCTGCTCCTGCGGCTGCCGGCAAAAAGGAGAAGGTATCATGACCAACAATAAAGCCTGCCGCTATGGCAGCCATCGCGTACTCGACGGAAAACGCATCCTGCCCCAGCCTGCTCAAAAGCTGGACAATACCATGACCATTTACGAAAACGAGGTGCTCATAGATGTAAGCACACTGAACATTGATTCTGCCAGCTATACCCAGATAAAAAAAGCCTGTGACGGCGACGCCGAAAGAATGAAAGCCATGATCATGGATATTGTTGCCGAGCGCGGCAAAATGCAGAACCCGGTTACCGGATCCGGAGGCATGCTCATCGGTACCGTCCGCGAAATCGGCCCGGAGTACCCCAACAAGAAACTGAAAGTCGGCGACCGCATCGCCACGCTGGTGTCGCTGTCACTTACACCGCTGAAGATCAGCAAAATTGTCAACCTCGACCCAGCTTCCGACCAGGTAGATGTCGAGGCGCAGGCCATACTTTTTGAGAGCGGCATCTTCGCGATTGTTCCCTCCGACATCCCCGAGAAACTGGCACTGGCCGTTCTGGATGTGGCCGGCGCTCCGGCCCAGGTAGACCGCCTGGTGCGCGAGGGTGATACCGTCTGCATCATCGGCGGCGGCGGAAAATCCGGCATCCTGTGCTGCTACCAGGCTATGAAGAATGTCGGACCCTACGGCAAGGTCATCGTGGTGGAATACTCCAAGGATAACGCCCAGCGCATCATCGACATGAAATTGGCCACTGATGTTATCATCGCTGATGCCACTGACGCTATCGATGTGTACCACAAGGTAATCGCCATAACCGGCGAACGGGCCTGCGATGTAACCATCAACAATGTAAATGTCCCCAACACCGAAATGACCTCCATCCTGATAACCAAAGGTCAGGGCCTTATCTACTTCTTCTCGATGGCTACCTCGTTTACCAAGGCCGCTCTTGGAGCAGAAGGTGTCGGCAAGGATATAGAGCTTATCGTAGGCAACGGCTATGCCAAAGGCCACTCGGACCTCTCGCTGAACATCCTGCGCGAGTCAGCCGAGATCCGGGCCATGTTCGAAAAACTATACGTCTGAACCAAACCGGCGACAGCCCGCCTGCTAAGCGGGCTGTCTGGCGGCTGATAAGATTGCCGGCCGGCAGAAATATTGACAGTGGCAAGCCCTTGCCGCTACACTGTCGGCATGACCGAAAACAGTAACGCAGCAGCCAAAACCCGCAGCATAGTTATATTTACCTTACTAAGTTCGGTTTCATGGATGATCTACAAAGTAGCCTTCAATCTTTTCCTGCGCGAACGCGGCTTCGACAACCAGTTTATAGGCACCATCGCCTCGTACGAAATGATCGGTTCGGCAATATTGGGACTGGTTATTGCGGTACTGGGAGACCGCTTCGGCAAAAAGCGGGTTCTGGTCGGAATATCATTCGGATTCGGGCTGGTGCTCATACTTAAAGTATCATTCCCGATTCCGGCATTTCTGCTGTCCATAGCCTTTCTCAGCGGCGGACTGCAGATGTCGCGGATGATGCTGTTAAATTCGCTATTGATAGATCTAACCGACCACGGCAGCCGCGGCAAAGCCTTCGGACTTAATTTCGGAGTACAGATGGGCAGCGGCCTGTTCGGAAATTTTATCGGCGGTGTACTCGGCGAGCAGATCGGCATGACCAGTACACTGATTATCGCTGCACTACTTTATATACTGTCCAACGTATTCCTGGCAAAAATACCGAATATAAAACCAGGCAAGCTGTTGCCGCTGCGTGTTTTTTTCGACATCCGCGGCCTCTTGCCAGCCGAACGTAGCACCGTGACAAACCATCTCTTGGAAACATTTTTTGTTTCCTTCGGTGCCGGCTTGTTTGTAAACTTTGGCAATATAATTTTCAAAGACCTTTTCGATCTGTCGCCAACCATGATCGGCACGGCGCTTTCGATTGCCCAACTGGGAGCCGGTATCGGATCGGTACTATCGTGGCGGCTGGCTCGGCGCTATGGCGCGGTTTCCTATGTCGGCCTGTTAACTTTTCTGGTGGTTCCGCTTATTATCGCGTTAGGCTTTATCCGCGACCCCTATATTTTTACAGTTTTTTACGCTGTACGCTTTTCTTTCATGAATATGACCAATCCGGTCGTTACTACCTGTGTGCTCAGTAATGTGCCGGCCGACCGGGTTACAGCAATAAACAGTATCAAGAATACGCTCAACCATATCTCGCGCGCCATAGCGGCGGCGGTGTTCGGCCTGATCGTAGCGCTTCCTTCAGGTTATACTATCTTATTCCTGCTAAGCTCGGTGTTCTACGCACTCGGGTTTTTCTTTCTGATGCGGGTGCTGCTGCCGCTGAAACGTGCCGGCAAACTACAGAGCCTATATGGCGGAGAAAAATCATAAGGCATTTTAGAATAGCCAGAGCGAGCATATTTATTCTCCAACCCGGACACTTGCCGGCCGCCGGAACTGCGGCCATACTGTCAGTGTAATGTTTTCATTTCAACAAACCGGATTGCCGATAGAAGCCTACCTGGATACCATAGCTTCGCGGCTTGCGGCGACCGGCACCCTGGTGTTGCAGGCAGAACCGGGGGCAGGCAAAACCAGTCTGGTGCCGCTCGTCCTGGCTAAACACTTTCATGGCCATATTCTGGTTATGGAACCGCGCCGGGTGGCCGCGTTGCGTGCCGCCGAATACATGGCGGAGCTGACTGGAACACAGATCGGCAAAGAAATCGGCTATGCAGTCCGCGGCGACAGCCGGCAAAGTACCGCCACCAGGATACTCTGTGTTACCCCGGGCGTACTGCTTGCCCTGCTGCGTGAAGATCCGTTGCTGGAGCGAGTCGGGGCCGTCATACTGGACGAGTTTCATGAACGCTCAGCACAGGCCGATCTGGCTTTTGCCTTCCTGCGCGAAGCGCGCCGCGCCGGCGCGGAATGTGCGCTCCTGGTAATGTCGGCGACTATAGACGGCAAAGCTGCGGCGCAAGCGCTGGCTGATACGGATTCTGAGCCTGCCCTGCTTTCGGTTCCCGGCCGCAGTTATCCGGTAGAAACCCGCTATCAGCCACTGCCAACCGGTCGGGGCTTCGAGCAGGCTTTGGCTGAGCTGGCGGTTAATCTGGCCCGCCAGATACAAGGCGATGTACTGGCTTTTCTGCCGGGAGCCGCCGAAATTGCCCGAGCCCGAGAGGCGGCCCTGCAGCTCGGCATGGATGCAATTGCCCTGCACGGGTCAGCCCCGCTGGCCGAACAGCACAGGGCAGTGGCTCCGGCTGCCAATGCCGCTCAGCGGGTGGTTTTTGCCACCAGCATTGCTGAATCCAGCCTTACTGTAGCCAGGGTGCGCGGCGTTGTCGACTCGGGCCTTGCCCGCCTCACCCGCTATCATCCTGGCAGTGGCCTAAACCGTCTGGTAACCGAGCGGCTTACCCGGGACCGGGCCGATCAGCGGCGGGGACGTGCCGGACGCCTGGGACCTGGGGTCTGTATCCGCACCTGGGCCGAGCATGATCCACTGGTCGAACGGGCTATCCCGGAAATACTGCGCTCGGACTTGTCAGCCCTGGTACTGGATGCCGCTGCCTGGGGTGCCAGATCGCGTCTGGATCTTGCCTGGCTGGAAGCCCCTCCGGAGGCTGCCTGGCAGTCTGGGGTAGAACTTCTGCAGCTGCTTGGCGCGCTGGACGATACGGCAGGCATAACAACGGCCGGCCGGGACCTGCTTAAGCTTGGCACTGAGCCTCGCTTGGCGGCCATGATCATACAAGCACTGGACCATAACCGTGGCCAGGCTGCCTGCCGCCTGGCGGCCCTGCTCAGCGAAGATAGTCAGAGCAGCGACTGCGATCTGGCAGAGCACCTGAACGACTTTCCCAGGCTGGCCACCAGCCGCGCGCGGAACGAAGCAAACCGGCTAAGCCGCGCAGCCGGACTGGAAGCAAACGCTGCAGCCGCTTCCCGGCTCGATTCTGGCTCCGCCGCGCGTACAGACACCGGCCGCCTGCTTGCAGCGGCATGGCCGGACCGCATTGCCCGCAAAGAACGCGGAGAGGGGATGGAAGCGCTATTCCGCATGGCTACCGGACGGGTACTGCGTGTACGCGGTAGACTTGCCAGCGCGGCCTGGATCGTCATAGCTGATGCCGATGCCGGCCAGACTGAGGGCCGGGTGTATGCCGCGGCGGCTATAAGCGAGGCCGATGCCCTGAAGACGCTGGCCAGGCTGAGCACGGAAAGCGTAGAACTGGAATGGCAGGGTCTGCAGGCCAGAGCCAGAAAGCGTCGAAAAGCCGGGGTCCTTGTTCTGGAAGAAGTTATTTTACCCTCGCCGTCTGCTGAAGATGTCCGTACCAGCCTAATGGAGCGGCTGCACAGCGAGAGGCTTGGCATTCTGCCCTGGGGGCACGGCTCCGGCAGCCCGCAGGCTTTGCTGGAGCGGCTGCGCTGGTATACTCAGCGCAAGCAGGAAGTCTCAGTTGAAAAAAACTTCACAGATAGGTTTGATGAACATAGCCTCATAAATAATGCCGAAGCATGGCTTGCCCCCTGGATTAACGGTGGCCCGGGTGATTGCCTTGATGAAAAAATGTTGGCACAAGCTTTGCTTGGACTTCTGGATACTGCGGAAAGACGGGCCTTCGAAAAGGAAGCTCCCGCCAGTCTGCTTTTGCCTTCCGGCGCTCGCCGGCCGCTGGAATATCCGGCCGGGCAGGCCCCGCTGCTGGAAGCCCGTATCCAGGAATTCTACGGCCTGGACACCCACCCCCGCATCATGGGCCTGCCGGTACTGCTGCGGCTGCTGTCTCCGGCCGGCCGGCCGGTGCAGACAAGCGCGGATCTGCCCGGTTTCTGGCGCGGCTCCTGGAAAGAAGCACGCAAAGAACTGCGCGGCCGTTATCCGAAACACGACTGGCCGGAAGATCCTGCCAGCGCTAAACCCGGTCTGTCCAGTCTTAAAAGCCGACGCTTGCCGACTTAAATCAAATATCGGGCAGGCTTACTCGTTGTACATGCCCTGCCGGATATCATTTCGTTCCAGCCGGATCGTAAGGCTGGTACGGTTATAACGGCGGTCGATCCGGATGTATAAACGAACCAGGCCGACTTCGCCGGAAAATTCAATATCGCTGCCGTTTTTACTGGCAACGGTAAAGCTGCCAAGTTCTGAGCCGACCTGTAATTCCGGATGCAGGATCAAGCCATCGGCAGCATCAAGCGGATTTAGCTTCAGCACAGCCTGGACCGGTTCTCCGCTGCGGTCCAGAAAATCGAAACTGCGTTCGTCTGTCGCCCGCGCTTTGGTCGCTGCGTCATAATAATACGTCTCGTTCAGTAATTGCTGCAAATCATACAATATTGAATTAAGGTCCCTGGTTCCGTCGCGCAGCACTTTGCGCTCGCCGGGAGCAAGTTCAAAATCGACCTGCCAGTCGGCAAAACGTATTTCAGGCTGAATCACGACACCAAAACCCCGCCCCAGATGTATGCGCACGCTGTGCCGGCCGGGTCGTACTTTTTCCAGCACATAGGGCTCGGTAATTGATCCGGTGGTATAGCCGACAAATTCACCGTCGAAAAATATTTCGCCACGGATCAGATAGGAATGTATGGCTATGCTGCCGGGTTCTTCATTACGCAATGACACTATTCCGCGCTCGCCGCCGCTGCCGGCGAATTCGGGGCGGCTGCCGGTAAGGTATTCGACCAGGCTCTCGGCCGCCATATGCACGGTATTCTCGGTGCCGCCGCGCTCCACAAAGGCTCCGGAACGGCCACTGGCAACATTTACCACCTTTACTGTAACCAGCACCTCGGTTGACAAGGCGACATAATCGGCCGAGACAAGGAAATCGGCACCCAGTAGTTGGCCTACCCGCTGGCTGCTGTCGGTGTTGTCCAGTAAACCGCTCAGCTGCAGTTCCTGCTCGCGCAGTACCCGGTCCAGGCTATTGCGGTCCACCAGTGTTATGCCGGGTGCACGGGTAAGATCGAAAAGCAATAAGCCCTGAATGATGCCGCCGACGTAATCACTGCGTGGATCGATATCCAGATTGCGGACCGAAAGAAAAGCCACCTTTGGGCCGGTGGCAACAGGCTGTGCGGTAAGGGAGCTGGTCACTATAGCCAATACAAGCAAAAAAAAGCCAAGCTGTTTCATGCCGGAAAGTATACGATGCAGCAGCTGATAAGACAAGTCAGTGCCTGTGCTGCGGTTTTAGCGGCAAGCGCAGCGTAAAGCAGCTGCCCTTGCCGGGGGCAGTCTGTACATCAATGCTGCCGCCATGCAGCTCGGCAAAACGGCGGGCAATAGGCAAACCCAAACCGGTACCCGGTCGCTGCTCAGCCGGCGAACCAACCTGCTCGAACTCGGCAAAGGCCTGTGACACTCTCAGTGGATCCATACCCACACCGCTGTCTTCTACTGAAATCAGCACTGCCAGTGGTACTGCACCTGGGGCAGCCTCGGGCATCGTCTCCGGTACGGCCTCAGCCCGAATCCGGATAAAACCTTCATCGGTGTATTTTGCGGCATTGGAAATCAGGTTAAGCAATATTTGCCGGATTCGGGTGCGGTCGGCCTGTAGCAGAGGCAGCTCGGAAGCCGTCTCGATCAGAATCCGCACCGGCCGGCCTTGCACCAAAGACTGTGCGGTTTCTGCCAGTTCAACCAGCAGCGGACGCAGATCAAGCGCTTCTAATTGCAGCTCTAGTTTACCGGATTCTATTTTGGCCAGATCAAGAATGTCATTGATCAGTCCCAACAGATATTCACCGGATTTTTCTATGCGGGCCAGCAGGTCCTGTTGTCCTTCTTCCAGCGGACCATCGCTGCCGGAGCGCAGCAGATAGGCAAAGTTGATTATTGAATTGAGCGGAGTACGCAGCTCGTGCGACATGCCGGCCAGAAATCGGGACTTCTGGCGATTTGCCTCTTCGGCTGTCGCCCGGGCAACTGATACTTGCTGTCTGGCCTTCTCACGTTCCTCCAGCAGCAAAGAAGCCTTTATAGCCCTGGATAACTGGCTGCGCAGAATCTCGCAAATTCGCGAATTTGCCGGCTCGGTTCCCACCAGTGCAATACCTAGTGCTTCTTCGCGGAAATACAGCGGCACTACCATTAAATCATAGCGGCACATGGGGAAAAAATCGGCTGGTGCCAGCAGGCTCGAGTCATACTCAAAGTTTTCCAGCGGTAACGGCTTGTCGTGATTCCAAGCTACCAGCAGCCGGCAGCGACTGCGCAAGGCCGCCGCAGGCCCGCAATACAATGAAAGGGCAAAATCATGGATTCCCAGGCCCGGCAAACCCTGAACCAATGCTTCGCGCAATTCATCCAGCCCCAGGGTTACTCCGGTTTGCTCCATGGTGTCAGACAACAACTCGTTCGATGTTTCAATTTCCAGAATGCTTCGCTCAAAGTGACGAGTTGCCATATCTGCCGCCGTAAGCCGGGCCGCTACGGCAGTGCGCCGGAAGTGAGCATTATTCAATATTGTGTTGGGAAATTCCTCTAATATTCCGTCCAGGGCCCGGCCGGTGGCGATATTCTGAATCAGCAAGGATATAAAATCCTGACGCAGCTCGTTTGAACTGCGGGGGCCGGCCTTCGCCTCATTCTGATACGGCTCTTCAAAGGCCTGCAGAAAATCGTCCAGCCCGGATACGGCTTGCTTATCGTCATCGGGCAGCACGGACTGCCTTAAAAAGGTTTTGGTGGCTCTCGCTTTCCAGGTGGCATCCGCCGGCCCAAGACTGCGCTGCAGGCAGAAATCAGGCTCCAGGGCAATGCGGATACGTTCTGGCAGGCAGGAGCAGGATCGCCGGATGACCAGCTCGGTATCCAGCAAGCTCACTTCGTTCACCATCCTGCCTTCCAGCAAATCGGCGACTTTATCAATGCAGAGCTCAGCCATTCTGGCGAACGAGTAGCGTACCGTCGACAGAGGTGGATCGGAGCAGGGGGCATCGGCCCGATCGTCAAAACCGGCTACAAGGATGTCGGCCGGAACCCTTATTCCCCGCTTGCGCAATTCTTTGATTACACCGAGCGCAATTGGATCATTTGCACACAGTATCGCATCAAACTGAATATTGCGGTGATCCAGCAGCGAGGTAATCGCCCTTGCACCGGTGGCCTCGTCAAAATATCCGGCACATATCAAAGCCGGATCTGACTCCAGCCCGCATTCTGCCAGAGTGGTCAAATAGGCGCTGTATCTGGCATCGGCTTCAGGATGACCAGCTGGCCCACGGACAAAAGCTACCCGCTGAGCTCCGTGGTCCAGTATCAGGTGCCGTAGCATCTTGCGGATACCGCCGGCATTGTCCCCAATTACACAGGGGATCCCGGGGAAATGATAGGCTGCACTGACCAGTGGAATATTCGTGAAGCGCCCCAGAAAACTTTGCAGCAGCGGACCACCAGTAAACACTGCCATCTCGCCGGCCCAGGCGACAATAGCATCAAAGGGTTGGCTGTCAATTATCTCAAACAGGGCATTGCCGGTTGCCGCAAATCCGCGGGTATCGCCAAGCATGCCGCCGCCTATGGCTATAGTATTTAGCCCGCGGCGGCTGGCGCCTTCTACGGCTCCGGCCCAGAATTGCCGGTCGATCAGAAAACGCGGCCCGGCGAACAATACGCCTACGGTCGGGTGCGAGTTCTGTGGCGACCTTTCTTTACTATTCAACGGCGCGGACATACAATGCTCCTGTATACAATCAATAAGCTATCAGGACATTTCTGTCAAATATCATGCGCACAAATAAAAAGCCCGACTGTATCGCATACAGCCGGGCTTTAAACTAACAATAAAATCAAGAATTTAGCATAAATGCTTAGGGCTCAACATTCGGACAGAAATTCCTGCTCCAACCCGTCCACCAATTCCTGCACCGGCACAATTTTATCTACCCGCGAGGCATTCAGGCCGGCGAAGGCAAAGCCTTTGTCCATCCGTCCCTTTTGGGCATTAAGCAATGCCAGCGAAATGCAATAGGGTGCTTTTGCCGGGTCGCAAGTGGCAATACAATGATACGGACAATTGCAGGGAACGTGGCGGCCCCGTTCTACTGCTGCAAGAAAATCATTTTGCAATGCCCGCCCCGGTAAACCTACCGGACTGGCTATTATTGACAAATCCCCGGCCTTAGCATCCAGAAAACTCTTCTTAAATGATGGCGCCGCGTCACATTCGTCGGTAGCCACGAAACGGGTAGCCATTTGCACACCGCTTGCTCCCAAGGACAGCAGATGATGAATATCGGCCCCGCTGTAAACCCCGCCTGCGGCGATCACCGGTATCGGATTGTTACCGTCGGAAAAGGGAGCCAGGGCGGCTATCACTTCCGGCAGCAGTTTTTCCAGACAAAAATCCACATCTTCCAGTTGTTCTTTTTTGAAGCCAAGATGCCCTCCGGCTTTTGGACCCTCCACCACAAAAGCATCCGGCCGGTAACTGAATTTTTCCAGCCAGCGTTTAGCAATAAGCGCCGCCGCCCGGCCGGATGATACTATTGGCACCAATTTTGTCCGGATTCCAGCCTTTAAAAATTCCGGTAAATTTACCGGCAAACCGGCACCGCAAAAAATCACATCAATTTCTTCTTCGATAGCCGTTCGGACCATGTCGGCAAAATTGGTCAAGGCTACCATGATATTGACTCCCAGTATTCCTTTAGTCAGGCTCCGGGCCCGCCGGATTTCGCGACGCAGGGCGCGGATGCTTGCCCCCACAAAATCCCGGAAACCGTCCGGTTCCAGTAGACCAATGCCGGCAGCGGCAATTACGCCGATGCCGCCGCTGTTAGCCGTTGCCGAAGCCAGGCCGGACAGCGAGATGCCAACGCCCATGCCCCCTTGAACAATGGGAATCCGCGCAATCAGGTCGCCAATGTGCAAACCCCGCCAATTCTGTGCAGCCATAATCTGGCCTCCTTACTGTCTACATGATGGACAGCTAATAGTGATAAATACTTAGTTTAATAAAATCAGACGCGTCCGAAGCAAAGCACGGCATTATGCCCGCCAAAGCCGAAAGAATTGGACAAAGCGGCCTTGATGGGCTGCTGTCTGGCCTGATGCGGAATATAATCCAGATCACAAGCCGGATCCGGTGTTTCAAGATTGATGGTAGGCGGCAGAATACCATGATGCAAAGCCAGAATGGTAGCAGCCGCCTCAATCGCACCGGCAGCTCCCAAGGTATGGCCAATCATAGATTTATTGGAACTGAGCGGCGGATTGGCGTATCCTTTGGCGCTGAATACGCTTTTTACCGCCAGAGTCTCAGTGCGGTCATTGGCTTCGGTACTGGTTCCATGAGCATTAATATAACCGATGTCGGAAGGGTTTAACCCGGATCTTTCGATCGCCAACTCCATTGCCCGGGCTGCCCATCGGCCTTCCGGTTCGGGGATGGCTATGCTGTAGGCATCGCAGGTTGATCCATATCCCAGCAGCTCGGCATATATACGTGCACCGCGCCGGCTTGCGTCTTCATAACGCTCCAGAACCAATACGCCGGAACCTTCACCGATCACAAAACCGTCGCGGTCGCGGTCGAAAGGACGCGAAGCTTTTTGCGGCTGGTCATTGCGGGTAGAAAGAACGCGCATACAGCCGTACGCATCAACTACCGACGGTGTAATCGTCGCTTCGGTGCCGCCGGCGATCATCACATCAGCCTGGCCCAGACTAAGCATGTCCATGGCGTTGCCGATGGAATGTGCGCCACTGGCACAGGCCGACAGCACGGCGATAACAGGACCATGAGCTCCTATATCGATGGCCACATTGCTGGCTGCCATGTTAGGAATAATTTTTGGAACAGCCAGCGGATTCCCGTGGCCCGGCCCTTTTATGCGCAAATTGCCTAATTGGGTTTCCAGCAGGTCATAATCACCGGCTGCAGCCCCGATAACGCAGCCCACCCTGCACGGATCATATCCAGACAGATCGATACCGGCATCTTTAACTGCCTGCAGGGCTGCCGCCGAGGCAAATTGAGAAAAACGCGCCATACTGCGGCTGCGCTTCCGGTCAAGATAATCCTGAGCCATAAAATCCGGTACCTCGCAGGCTATACGACTGGCGAAACCGCTGGCATCGAAAGCGCTGATTGTTCGGGCTCCTGACTTGCCGTCGACCAGATTCTGCCAAAACTCCGCCTGGTTACAGCCGATGGACGAAATAATACCGATGCCGGTTACCACAATTCTCATAAGGACTCCTTGGCTCAGCTATATGCCCAGTCCAGCCGGCCAGGAGGAGTCTAACACGGTCACTTGAATGCCACAAGCTTACAAGATGACAAATTGTGACAATTTGAGTATTTCGTAATCGTGTACAGGAATACAAAGCCCGGCTATAGGTGCTACAGCCGGGCTGGTCATACCTAGGTAAGATACGGCAGAGAGGTGGCAGCTTCCTTAGATGCTAATTGCCAACCCTGATACGCCGCCAAACTTCATTATACAGCAGCAGGGTTTGTGCGCCTAAATCTTCTTTAAACTCGCCCTTAGCCAAATCTTCGAACTGGTAATTAGGAGTTACGGTCATAAGGGCGCGGGCCGGAACATTCGGAGAAGGCAGCATCAGATAATCCGACACTCGCGCGGCGATATCCGGGCGCAGCATAAAATTGATGAATTTGTAGGCAGCTTCGACATTTTCGGCATCTTTGAGGATACAAAAACTGTCCATATACATGGGCATGCCTTCTTTGGGGAAAAAGAAGTCAATCTCGCTGTATCGGGAAGGCTCATACTCGATGTACACATTTTCGGCATAGCCCTGCACTACCCAGAACTCGCCGCCGGCAAACCCGCGGGCGAAGGATTCTGCGTCGAACTTGACCAGATTCGGCTTCCATTCTTCCACAACCAGCCGGGCCTCCTCCAGATGCGCCGGGTCGGAATCATTCACCGAATAGCCGAGATATTTTAGGGCGGCACCCAAAATTTCGCGCATGTCGTCCAGCATGGTCATGCGACCATTCAGATCATTGCGTTCAAAGATATTCCAGCTGTGCTCATAGCCGGACACCTTGGTCTTGTTTACCGAAACGCCGGCAGCACCCATCATGAAGGGTATGCTGAAGCGGTTTCCGGTATCAAAGCGTATGCGGTTAAGCGCGCTTGCGTCCAGATTGGCATAATTGGGAATCTTGCCCATATCCAGGCGCTGCAGCATACCGCCGGCTATCATGATGGACACATAATCTCCCGATGGAACTACGATGTCGTAACCTTTTCCTCCGGCCAGCAGCTTGTTGTACATTTCTTCATTGGAAGCATAGGAATCAACTACAACCCTGATTCCGCTTTCTTTCTGGAAATCTTCTATAACATCTTCCGGAATATAATATATCCAGTTATACAGATACAAACGGTCTTTGCTTCCGCTGCACGAACCGAGCAGCACTAGCACACAAGCCGCTGCAATCGCCGTAAAATACTTTCTCTTCATGTTCGACCTCCTCATTTGGCCGCGATGTTTTTAAGAAACCGGCGCATTGACCATGCGAGCACCACGGTTCCCAGTATCATAACTACAGAAAGGGCATTGATAACCGGCGACACGCCAAAGCGAATGGCCGAATACACGTACAGCGGCAGGGTGGTGGCTCCCGGCCCGGTTACAAAAAAGGTTATAACAAAATCTTCCAGCGAAAGCGTAACCGCGGTAAGGAAACCGGACATGATGCCCGGCATGGTCAGCGGCAGAATAACCCGCCAGAGGGTCTGTAATTCGGTAGCGCCAAGATCGCGCGAGGCCTCAATAATCGAAAAGTCAAATTCTTCCAGCCGGGCCAGTACCAGCAGAAATACAAAGGGCAGGTTGAACGATACATGGGCCACAAACACCGTAAACAGGCCCAGCCGTATACCCAGCCCGGAGAAAAACACCAGCAATGAAACACCGATGATAATTTCCGGCAATATCATGGGCAGGAACGTAATAGTACGCAAGTAGCCACGCAGCCGGAAACGGTACCAGTTGACGCCAACCGCCCCTAGGGTACCGATAACCGTAGCCACCAGAGCCGAACTGAGCGCCACGATGGCACTGTTGCCGAAGGCCCGCCACAGATCAGATGAATCAGTAAACAGCTTCACGTACCAGCGCAAAGAGAACCCGGTCCAGGAACCGGAACGCGATTCGTTGAACGAATACAGCACCAACACCAGCAAGGGCATAAAAAGAAACATGATGGTTACGGCATATACGGTCCGCGAAAACGAAAAAGCTTTTATAAAGTCAGGCTTTTTCATGCTTTTTCTCCAGTATGTGCGTACCGTTGAAGCGCAGCAAAAGCATGACTCCTATTGTAGTTACCAGGGTTATAACCAGCGAAATGGCCGAAGCCAGGGGCCAGTTACGGCTTTTGGTAAGCTCGTCGGCTATCAGGTTGCCCAGCATGTAGGAATTGGTACCGCCCACCAGCAAGGGCACGGCATAGGCTCCGAAGATAGGAATAAAAGTAAACAGAAAGGCGGTAAAGATGCCGGCACGGATATTCGGCAGCAGCACCTTGCGGATAGCCATAAATTTGGTGGCACCAAGGTCGCGGGCC
Organism: Spirochaetota bacterium; assembly: GCA_018815555.1. Lineage (GTDB taxonomy): Bacteria > Spirochaetota > Spirochaetia > Treponematales > UBA12059 > UBA12059. Next base: position 14,521 of record JAHIWF010000158.1, read on the forward strand.
GCTTCCAGCAAGGAGAAGTCGAACTTGTCTATGGTCGAAAACAGCGGCAGTATGGCATAGGGCAGATAGGTATATACCAGCACCAGGGTAACGGCAGCACGGTTATATAAAAATCGCACGGATTCCTCGGCCAGTCCCAACCAGCGCAGCAGGTCGTTCAGGAAGCCTTCGTTGCCGAGAATGGCGATCCAGGCATAGATACGTATCAGAAAATTGGTCCAGAAAGGAATTATTACCAGCAGCAGCAGCAGAGTCTGTTTGCTGCTGCGCGCCATATAATAACCGCAGGGCAGGGCTATGAGCAGCGTAAAAAAGGTTGCCGCTAAAGCAACGGCTATGGTGCCGACCACAACCTTGCCGAAGCTCGGATTGGCAATGGCCCGGTATGCGTTCAGGGTAAAAGGCAGGTCTACCCCGCCCCGCTGTCCGGGAGTAAGAAAACTGTACAGCACTATGATCAACAGCGGTGCGATGAAGAAAAAAGTGAGCCAGAGCAGCGAAGGTGATGCATAGGCCAGTCCCGGCCCGCGCCTCATTGTTTGCGCTCCACCAGGAACACATCCTTGGCACTGAAAGACAGGTACACTTCATCTTTCCAGGCTATCTCCGGGCCTTCGTCCGACCAGTCGGCATGCTGCTTAATAACTTTCATTGTAGCGCCGCCGGCAGTCTTTATGTAAAATTTGGTCTGGAAACCGGAATAAATAGGCTCATCGACGCGGCCCTGCAGCGTGTTAAGCCCGCTGCGGCCATTGGCGGCCGAATCGTGAGAAATGCGCAGCTTCTCAGGCCGTACCGTCCAACTGACACGGGTGCCAATCGCTGGCGGGGTACTGTCGGTGAGGCAGATCGTACCGAACTCCGCGGTTTCCAGCTCCAGCAGCTCGCCGTCGATCTTGCGCACGATACCCTCGAAAAGGTTGGTTTCGCCGATAAACTTGGCCACAAAATCGGTGGCCGGAGCCTCATAGATTTCCTGGGGCGTACCGATCTGCAGTACCATGCCTTTGTTCATCACGGCGATGCGGTCGGAAACGGACAAGGCCTCTTGCTGGTCATGCGTAACATAGATAAAGGTAATGCCGATCTTGTCATGGATTGAATCCAGCTCTATCAGCATGTGCTGGCGCAGCTTGGCATCCAGTGCTGAGAGCGGCTCATCCAGCAATAAAACGGAGGGTTCGTTGATCAGCGCCCGGGCTATAGCTACTCGTTGTTTCTGCCCGCCGGAAAGCTGCGACGGCTTCTTGTTGGCGTGGTCCTGCAATTCTACCAGCTGCAGATAATCGCTAACCCGTGCACGTATCAGCGGCTCTTTCTGCTTGTGCAGGCGCAACGGAAAAGCTACATTCTCGAACACCGAGAGGTGCGGGAACAAGGCATAATTCTGAAAGACGGTATTGACGCTGCGCTGATTCGGCAGCAGCGGCAGAACATCCCGGTCATCCAGCAAAACAGCCCCGGAGGCCGGTTCTTCAAAGCCGGCGATGATGCGCAGCAAGGTGGTCTTGCCGCAGCCCGAAGGCCCGAGAAGAGAGAAAAACTCTCCCTTCTGAATCTGGATGCTTACATCATCCAGGGCGACAAAGTCGCCGAACGTCTTGCTGACGTTACCGATATGTACGTTGCTTCCTATCACCTGTTGTGCCTTATCCCCTCCTGGTCAGGCGCATAATGCGGCATGGTGGCTGGCAGTGTCAATATATTCGGGCTTGATTTATGCACCATTTATGCAGAATCTGCTGAAATTTCTGTATATTTATGCATGCGCAGAGACCACGGCAGCCCGACGTATCGCCCACTTATACCCGGGCGGAATAGCCGTTGTCGCGGAAACTGAAACAGGCCGAGGTACCAGGCTGCGCGGCGCTGAAATCCAGCGAGCCTTCCAGCTGATGCTCCACCAGCATTCTGGCCAGCTGCAGCCCCAATCCAGCCGCCGGTCCCGAGTCGGCTGCAGCAGTATAGCCCTTTCCGTCATCCAGCACGAACAGCTTCTGCAAACCATCCGCCTGAGGCTGCAGCCTGACGCGGACCGTCCCGGAGCGGCCATCAGGAAAGGCATGGCGCAGACAATTGGAAACAAGCTCGCGGACCACCATATTAACCGGAATTGCGATATCCACCGGCAGCTTAAGCGGTGGAAGGTCGAAATCGAAGCGGACTCGTTCCTGGATATGCGGATAGCGCGGCAGCATGGCATCACAGAGCTGGGGCACCAACTGCTCGAGCTGAACATAGGTAAGCTCAATTTGATGCAGGTTTTGCTGCACCAGCGCCATTGTGTGAATACGTTCCTGCAGGGTGCGCAAATCCTCCATCGTGGCCGGATCGCGGGTTTTCTGCAGCTGCATTTCTATCAGATTCATCATCACCGTCATGTTGTTGCGTGTCCGGTGATGGATTTCACGCAGCAGCACTTCCTGCCGCTGCACGGCCGCCTCCAGCTCGGTGGTACGGCAGCGCACCACGGATTCCATATGCAGCTGCAGCCGGCGCAGCGTCAGGTGTGTGCGCACCCGTGCCAAAACTTCTTCGGTTCTGAAGGGCTTGGCAATATAATCGACGCCACCCAGCTCAAAGCCCCGGACGATGTCCGCCGTTTCGTTCAGTGCACTGATAAAAAGTACTGGTATTTCCCTTGTGCGTTCCTCAGCCTTCAGTTGCCGGCACACCTCGTAACCGTCCATTACCGGCATACGCAGATCCAACAAAATCAGGTCTGGATGGGCGGTGCGGGCAAAATAGAGCGCCCGTTCACCACTGGGGGCTGCCCGCACCAGGTACCCCTCCGCTGAAAGAATTTGCTGCAGGAGATGCAGATTCTCCGGGATATCATCTACAGCCAGAATGGTATAAGGCTCGCGGTTTCCACAATCCGGTTCATTCATCTCGCATACCCCCGATTCCGTTTTGCAGCCAGGTTACAATTGCATCATACTCAAATTGACTAGTAAGCCGCAACAGTTCATCGGCCAGGGGCTCGCTTGTCTTACGGATTTCTGCAATCAGTTCCCGTATAAGCTGATCATCAAGCATCGCAATTGATTGATATAAGCGCATTGCCAAAACCGGATCGAGCCCGGCCAGATTTTCCGGGACAAGACAACTGACTTCGGCTTCATATTTATGGTGCGCATGGCCTGATTCATCCTGGTCCGCATATATAAAACGCGCATCAAGCAGGCCGGCCATCACCCGGAATATCTCTTCATTCTTAAATGGTTTTATTACAATACCATCACATCCGCTTTCAAGCACCCTGGTCCTGGTGTCATAAAAAGAATCGGCGGTAATCGCCGCAATCGGCACCCGGTACCACTGTCCCATTGGATTAGCCAGCAATTCATAACGGCGTATAGCCTTGATAGTTTCATAACCGTCCATTTCCGGCATATGTATATCCATCCAGACAAAATCCGGCTTCCACTTTTTAAAAGCATCGAGTGCAATTTTACCGTTTTCAGCGGTTTTTACCGAGAAACCTACCGAAAGCAGTAAATCTTCCAGCAACCTGCGGTTGTCACCATCGTCTTCGGCTATCAGCACCCTGTACTCGCGCTGGCCGGGCTGAAGCTTACGTACCATTCTGGCCGGCCTGGTTAATATTCCTGAGCTAAAGCCCTGAACGGCCTCGCCTGCAGGCAGGCAGAATGAAAAAACCGAACCCTTTCCCGAATGACTTTGCAGGTTTAATTCGCCGCCCAGCAAGGCCACATATTCGCGGGTAATCGCCAGGCCCAGCCCGGAACCCTGCCCCATCGAAGTGCTGAAAATCTGCTCAAAAGGCTGAAAAATCCGTTCCTGATCTTCTACTGCAATACCAACCCCGGTATCACGCACTTCGAAACAAATGGCCGGATTGCGCTCAGCTCCTAGCGCTACTGCCGCGAGATCGGCCGGTCGAACCAGGCTTACACTCATTGTTACTGTACCACTTTGGGTAAATTTGATGGCGTTTCCCAACAGATTTACCAAAATCTGATTTAGCTTTGCCGAATCGGTGCTAATCCTGACAGGCAGTCCGGTCTCCAGTGCCAGCCTTAGTTCCAATCCCTTCTGTACAGCTCGATGGCTATACAAATCCATCAAACCCTGTAAAAAATCATCCAGGGCTATAGTCTGTAGGTGCAGCTCCACCCGACCAGCCTCAATTTTGGAGATTTCCAGAATATCATTGATAAGCGCAAGCAAATGTCCTCCACTGCGGTTTATCACAGCCAGACGTTCCCGGTGTTCTGCCGGCAGCTTCAGGTCATGCCCCATCAACTGCGTAAATCCCAAAATAGCGTTTAGTGGTGTTCGCAATTCATGGGTCATATTGGCCAGGAAATTACTTTTTGCCCGGTTGGCCAAACGGGCTTCGTCCCGGGCTTGTGTCAGCTCGGCTGTCCGTTCCATGATGGAATCCTCCAGATCGATCTGATACTTGGCCAGATTCTCTTTCTCGTCACGCACCAAGCCTATAAGATGCAGCAATTCCAGCGCAAAACTGCGAATCAAGGCATGGTACTGGATGTTTTCATCAAATTGCAGCGGCTTTTCCGAAGCATTGTGCAGCACTTCTGCCAAGGCCGGTATCATTGAATCCAGCATAAGGACAGGATCACTCCCGGCTGCAGCAATAGATTTTGACAAACGCTGGGTAAACATCAAAAGCTCGTCATGTTCCCGGCGAAGCATTTCGAAATCAGAATGAATCCGGCTGGTGCGCCGGTTGACTATTGCGATGACTATCAGCAGAAGAATGGCAACACTGCCGAACAAAAGCATATCACTACTGATATCCTGGAACACCAGCAGCTGTCCGCCGGCTATAGCCGTGATACTTTTCCCGACCACCAGATAGAGTTTCCCGTCATCGATGCGCAATAACCCAGTTTGTGGTTCCCTACCTAGCCAATCAGGATTATCAGAGTACCGGATATGTTCGTCGGACACAATGGCCAGTCGGGTTCCACTGGCCAGGGTAGAGGGGAAAAAATTATCCAGCCGGAAAGAATGCACCTGATAGTAACCCGGATAGCTCTTGACCAGGTGTACCCGCTGCTGGCCATCCAGCAGATCCTGGTAAAAAATAATCAAAAGTTCACCAGATTCAAGTTTGCTAATTCTGGTAAAAAACCCGCTTTCACGCAGATCCAGCCCATTCATCAGCGGATCGGGCGACCGGAGCAGCGTTCCGCCGGCACTGATCCGCAGCTCATGTTCGGGCAGCGGCAGGTCGCCAAACCGGCGGGTTCCGTCATCCATGGTCATTTCAAGCCGGTCGAGCCGTGCAAGAAAATAGTCACGCCACAGTGTAATGACGCCATTTAGGTGAAGACTGTTTATAATAAGGAAAAAAACCAGGAACAGCAGAGCCATACCTATCAGCACCGCCCGGCTTATATTGAGTGTCTGAAGAATCTTGCGGTAAAGTGTGCTGATGTTTCGGGTAGTACCCTGTATGTTTGTCATGCTTATCTTTCGACCGACTGCAGCGCGAACTGTCGCAGCAGTCCAGCCCGGGCTACAGGCATGCAGAGTAAAAAATGCTGACAGTTCTGGCGTATCATCCCGGCCACCTCGTTCCAGTTCTGAGTTTGATGCAGGAGCAGCCTGAAATCAAGTGACCGGGGCAAAAATCATGCTACAGCTGTACGCCGGCTTCATCCAATGCCAGAACCTCGTATACCTCTGTTGTTTCTCCGGCGCCAAGCACCGAAAGGGTTTCTCTAAACCCCAGCCGCAAGGCGGCCCGCACCGGCTCTATCGCCGAAGCGCTGGCGGCAACCAGGCTGGTGGTTTTGGTTTTTGCCCACTTCTGCAGCACCGAAGCCATGTTTACCGTATCGCCAAGAATATCCAGTCTGGCATACAGAGGGTGACCGATACTGCCCATCCACACCTGCCCGCTGGCAAGCGTATAGCGCGCCGTAAACGGCTGCGACCGCCGGGCGGCGAATACCGCGCGGAAAGCCCGCAACTGATGCTGCGCGCCAATAAACACCGCCAAGAGCTCGTCACCTATATATTTGACAGGCAGACCGTCCTGGGCCATCACTTGCTCGGTGAGTGGATAGAAAAACGTATTCAGGGAGATAGCCAGATCGGCGGCTGATTGTTTGCAGGCCAGACTGCTGAAATCCTGCAGGTCGGCAAAAAGCACCGTAGCCGCAACCGTACGCTGGTCGCGCCAGTTGGAACATAACAGTGTATCGATGGATACACCGAGAATTTCCGACAGCTGCGGCAACATGGCAATGTCCGGCGCATTTTCGCCGCGCTCCCACTTGGAAACAGCCTGCGCGCTTATCTGCAGTGCGGCGGCCAGATCATTCTGGGTAAAGCCCAGCCTGGACCTATAAGTTTTAATAACAGAACCGATATCCTCGAGCAGCATGTATGCCTCCTGTGCTGTGTTGGCTTAAGCATAACACGGCGGACGGCACAAATAAATGACGCAATCAGACAGTCGGATCAACCAGCGCGCCATTTCCGGTGCGGCGATTACTTCAAGCTGCGGATGCGCTGCAGCTCGGCGTCCATAACCTCGCGGCTGCGCAGGGCCAAATCGGCCGGCTTGTCTTCGGTGCTTACCAGAATTGGTGGCAAAATGTGAATGTAAATCGGATGGCGGCAGAGTGCGTTAAAACCCTTCCTGGGCAGCACCTGATACGGCCCGTCGATAACCACCGGCAGCAAGGAAGTTCCGGTGCTGCTGGCCGAGCGGAAAGCGCCTTTTTTAAATTCACCCAGTTCGCCGTCTCTGGTGCGCGTACCTTCGGGGAACACAAGCAGCGAGTCGCCTTTCTGCAGCAGCGTTTCCAGGCGGCGTATCGCGTCAAACTGGCTTTTCTGATTTTTACGGTCCACCAGCAAATGGCCGCTCAGAAACAGATTCCAGCCGATTATCGGTACAAAACCCAGAATTTTCTTGCCTATCATCTTAACCGGATAGAACAGACGGAAGGCGATAAGCACATCGATGAGTGATTGATGGTTCATGATGACCACATGCGGCTTGCTGCGGTCCAGATGCTCGCGCCCCTGGATTTTTACCTTCCACAGCGGGCTCAGCCACAGGGCAAAGGCACACCAGAGTCCGGAATGGTAATGCATAACCACCCGGCGGCGGTCAAAAAGCGCGGTAAGCACGAACAACACCAGCTGAATCGGTATGAACAGCAGAAAACACAGGGCAATTTCAAACCAGGTAAACAGCGACATCAGTGCCAGCATGGAACTTCCTCGTCAGACGGGCTAGTTCTGACAGTAGCGGCTGGCCGGCCAAAAGTCAAGTCGCCCGGCATGCCGCCGCCGTGCCGGTGTTGCCGTGCCGATGCCGCGCCCCGGGGGCAGGCCCTACTTGTTGAATATATTCATTTTTTAATATATATTGATGCAATGACCAGACCAGCCCGCATCCAAGCCCTTATTTCGCTCATTTTTGTAGTATCAGTTGCTGTTGGCGGCTTTTTTATTCCCTATATCGGCTTTGCCGTAGCCCTGGTAATGCTTGTCGCGCTTATTATGACCCTGATAAAACCCCGCTCGTTCTGCACCTACGCCTGCCCGCGCGGCAAAGCGTTGGGCCTGGCCCTTAAGCCATTCAGCCGCGGCAAGCCCCTGCCAAAAGGTTTTGCAACAGCCGGTACCCGCCGCGCCTTATGCGGCTTTATGATGGTCTGCGTAATCAGCAGCATTGTGCGCCTGTTTCAGATACCGGCGGCGCTTGGTACATTTTTCTGGTCCGTGTGCGTTATTTCGCTGCTTGGCGGCGTAGCTCTGGGTCTGCTGTACCGGCCGCGGGCCTGGTGCGCTGTCTGCCCGATGGCCACGCTGCAGGAAACCATCGGGGGTTTTCGCCGGCCGGCAGCAACGCAAGCCGCAGGCGAAAAATCCTGAAGCAAGCTGATTCACGCTGCCGGGCAGCCCTGCCCCAGGCAGAGCCGCCCAGACTGAAGCAATCAGGGTTTCAGTGTATCCAGCAGCGCCTGCAAGGCTGTTTTTGCTACTGAAAATTCAACACCAGCGGCTGTTGCCGCATCGCGTACACTCGTAGTATTGGCACCGGGCTCGAAGCCGATAGCTGCCTGAACCTGTTCTTTAGTCAGGCCCCACTGATACAAATCGTAGAAAGTAGTCTTGCCTACTACTGTCATGGCAGTGCCGGTACCCGTGCCCGTTCCGATACCGCTGCCTTCGCCGGCTGGTGTCGGAGTGTGTTCTTCCTCTGCAGCTGTTTCGGCGCTGCCGGTTTCCGCAGCCTCGGCAGCTGTGTCTACCTTCCCCCCAGCCTCCTCAGGCGTTTCGGCAGCCTCCTCAGACAGGTTCGCACCAGCCAAAGCAGTCTTGAATTCCGCAGGCACCTCAAATGCCGCCAGGTCAGCACGATTCAAGCCTTTTTCGCTTACCAGATACTGAATGGCCCCAGGGGGCAGCAGGGTGCCCACCTCGGCCTCAAAAGGCAAGCCGGTATACAAGGCCGTAAACAAACGTACCGACCCGGTACCTATTTCAATATCTTCCGGCAGCACGGGTACATATAATTCCTCAAGCAAATTTACCCGGTCGGCAGGCGCGAAGCTATGCTTCGCTGAAGAAAACGCTGCGGCTGCGTCCGCTGCCGGCAGGGCAAAGACCCGCTCGATATCCAGCCAGGTATATGAACCGCGGATATCCGCCGGGTTTGGCATTCCGGCAAACTCTCCGGTCTTGAATTTAACCGGTTCTTTGGTGGATTCAGTGGCCCAATAGCCTACAGCCTTGGCGATCATGATGCCGCCGAAAATACCGGCCACAACCAGCACAGCAAGTAAAGATGTTTTAACCCGGATCATTCTGCGGCCTCCTCGTTAGCGCCGATGGCGGCAACTTTCATGCGGGGAAGAGCGCCGGCAGCCAGTACCACGGTATCAGCTACCGGGCAAGCTTCCTCACTGCTGCACTTCATGCAGGTGATGCACTGATGGTCACGCACTGTACCGGCAGTCGACACCTTGATATTCATGGGACATTCCCGGTCGCAGGCTTTGCAGTCGATGCAGGTTTTGGCTACTCGCTTGATGCCGAAAATGCGGAACAGGTTAAAAATGCCCTGAAATGCGCCGTAGGGGCAGGCGTATTTGCAGAACGGCCGCTCTACAAAAAGTGACAATACCAGAGTGACCACCAGAATGACCACGCCGGTGAGGGCGACCTCGTGTGTCCAGAAATTGAACAGTGCAAAGTAGGGATCATACTCCTGGAAAAACAACTTGCCGCTTACAATGGTCATCCAGGTAACCCAGATCAGTGTCGCATAGCGGAGATAACGCAGGACTTTATCCAGGCGCCTGGGCACGAAATTGTTGTAACGTTTTTTAAACAACTTGCGGCCGATCGCTCCAAACCATTCCTGTATGCTGCCCATCGGGCATACCCAGCCGCAGATTACCGGCCCGAACAGTACGCTCAGAACCAGCGCAATCACCGCAAGAGCTACCGAGGCTTCATGGATCTTGCTTACAAAGCGGCCGGCTGTTACCAGCTGCCAGAAACTGACAACTCCGCCAAAGGGGCAGATTGCGTGCAATGAAGCGCCCTGCAACAAGAATGGCTGCTCGACTCCAAGCTCCTTGATAGCGCCGGTAGTCGCGATCAGCGCCACCAGCACAAAGAAAAAAATCTGCACTCCCCGCCGCAGCCAGGAGACTGTTTTACGCCTTTTCGGGGCAGCTGCCTTGTCTTTCATGGTTCCTCCGCGTTGTTATTCATTCACGGAGCAGTATAGTTTGACAGAACCCCTATCTCAAGCGAAACGGGCCATCTTCACACAATCTTCATGGATGCTTCAAGCTTTTCATAATAATTGATAACCTGACGCACATAACGCCGTTTTTCGGCATAGCTGCGCGGAAAGAACGAGCGCTTAAAGCCATTTATAATCAGGTCTTTCAGCTGGTGCGCGTTGATGTCGAAGTTTTCAGTAGCCAGGCACAATTCATTGGTTACGGTAGTATTGGAAACCAGGCGGTTGTCGGTGCAAAGGGTAATGGACAGCTGATTGTCCAGCATGCGCTGCAGGGGATGTTTGGCAACATGATCAATTTCCGGCACCGTCTGCAGGTTGCTGGTAAGGCATACTTCCAGGGTAATTCGCTTTTCAGCGATATAATTGATCAGATTATCAACATAGCGGTCTTTGTCCCTGATATCGGAGGACAGGATTTTCGATGTATCAAAAAGAAAAAGGCCATGACCGATACGGTCGGCATGCAGCTTGGTTATGGCCTGGAATATCGATTCAGGCCCGTAGGCTTCGCCGGCGTGTACGGTCTTCATCATAAAGTGTTTGTGCACATGATCGTAGGACTCGCGGTGATTGTCGGCCGGATAGCCGTATTCGCTGCCGGCCAGATCAAAGCCAACCAGCTGGATGTCGGTATCGCGGCGGATGGCTACGGCACTGCGGGCCAGCTCCAGCGACACATCGCGGATTACTTCGCGCGAGCCGGAATATTTATGCAGCCCGAAGAACTGCTTGTAATATGGCGAGAATTTTTCATTGCAAAAGCGCATGGCACAGGCGATGATGCCGTATTCGAAACCCGGCTCGTCCTCCGGTACCTGCCGACGTATTTCCGCTCTGGCGCGCTTGAGCCCCCGGTCGGCGGCACCAAGCACCTCCTCGATCGACAGCTGCCCGTTCATAAGCAACTGCGGCGCAAAACGCGGCTCGATGTACCAGACTCCTTCAGCAAAATTGTCCATGGCCAGTTCGTAGGAAATCCGCTCGATGGCTTCAGCACTGCGCATCACGGCACAGGTATAGGCAAAACCTTTCAGGTACTCGTTCAGATCGGCATAGCGGTCCTTGAACACGGTTTCGCGCAGACCGGCTTCGGTATAGCTGGGCAGCTCCACTCCAGCTTCTCGGGCTAATTCGATAAGCGTAGACAGCCGCATCGAACCGTCCAGATGCAAGTGTAAATCGGTTTTGGGCAGTTTGGCCAGAAATTCTACAGGGTAACGCATCGATCCTACTCCTCCATGAGCTCCATCACACCGGCAGCCTTAACAAACAATACCGGAGGCAATTCTTTAAAATGATCGAGTTCGCGTTCGAATAATAATTTATCCAGCTTAAACATACGCGCCAGTTGTCCGGCCTTTTTTCCGGGCATACCCACCAGAATCAGAGAGGCATCACTACTGACCGTATGCAGCACGTCGACGAAGGAGTTTTCATCCTCTTCAAGCAAAAGCAGTTCGGCACTGATATTATTGTGATCCAGTAGTTCGTGCATTTCGGCTTCAACATCGGACTTCGACTGCCCAGCCTCCAGCCGGCGGACCAGACGTACCGACGGTGGAATTATTCCAGTTTCTTCATCACTCTTTACTATTATATAAGCCAGCAACGCCATCAGATTTCCGTTATCTTCACCCTTCCACCACAGATCGAGCCGCGGGGCCTTGTCCACAGGTATCGGTCCGTGCTGATAGACCATGACGTTTTTCCCCTGCTCTATCAGCTTTTCGATAATTGCCGAAAGATGCAAACGGGTATCGGCACTCAGCAGCACCGAGTTAAAGCTTAGCCCACTGGGCAAAGCCAGCTGGGCAGCCGCCGGAATAAATTCCGAAGCCTCTTTTTGGTCAACATCCACAATTCTGGCATCATCGGGCAGCTGGCTTACATCCACTCCATTCTTGCCAGGTATCACATTAATGGAAACCATACCCTTAAAGTCAGCAATCCTGCGCGCCAGCCGCAGCGCTGGCAGGCCATCGTCCAACTGGTCACCGAACACAAATACCGAAAGCAGCGGCCGCCAGTTCTTGGTTCCCTGAATGATTTTCTTCAGCCGGTGCATACCCCAGTTGATAATCGAGAACATCAGCCCCCACCATACGCCTTCCAGCTGCCCCTTGGCTTTATAGCGCAGGATCAGGTTAAAGATTAGCAGCTGGCTGCCAAGAACTATCAGTCCAAGCCACCAGCTGTCCATGGCAATAATGGTCATAGAACCGATAAAACCGGCCAGGCCGACAAAAGTCGGTACCTTGCGGGTCGGCCGGAAGCTGGGATTTCCGGAAACCCTTTCAAAGAAAGCTACTAGATTTATCCAGCCGTACACAACCAGGAAGGCAATACCCACAACACGAGAGGAAACATTAACATCACCACTCCAGACCACAACCATGGCGATGATAAAGGTCAGAAGGGTGGCAAAGCGCGGCTCGCTTCCGCCTTTTTTAAAATCTTTTTTTAATATGTCCATCCAGCGCGGCAGGATAGAATCCTCCACCAGAGCCTGAGCAGTTCGCGGCGCGGTTACAAAGTAGGACAGCGCTGACGAGCCTGTAGCCACCATAACGCCGGCCATCAGAATTACATACAGGATAATATTGCCGGAGAACAGCCTGGTCATCGAAGGAATATTTCCGGCAGAATCAACAACCAGCATACTCGGGTTAATAAAACTGAACACTATGGCCAGTCCGGCATATACGGCAAAAGTAATGGCGATAGCAATAAAAGTACCGCGGAACAGGCTTCTTTTGGGTGTCTTCAGCAGACCGCTCATGCCCACGCCGGCATCAATTCCGGTAACTGCCGGGAAAAAAGTAGTCAGTGCCACAAAAAAACCATAGGCAGTGCCTGCTCCGCGCAGGTTGGCCATGGACTGGAAGATCGGCTGCCCGCCGGCTTGCAGACCCATCATCGGGCTGAAAAAGAAACCGCCTATAGCCACCGAAAGCATCAGAAAGATGATAAACTGAATCTTGACCACAAAGTCGGCACCTATCAGCGAAGAAACCAGCCCGAGTAGGGCCAGCAAGCTGCCCAGAAGCTGCTTTTGCACCAATATCGACCAGCCCATACTCTCGGCCAGGGCTGCTATTGCCGGGATGCCCTGCAACAATTCCTGTAACGGAGTGGCAAAACCTATGGCATAAAAACCGATACTGGCTGCCTGGGCCAGAAACAGTTGTATGCCGATGGAGCCACCGAAGGCTTTTCCCAGGCTGCGTTTTGATACCGCGTACATGCCGCCAGAGCCGATATTGTGCACAGAACTGGTACAATCACCGATGGAAAATGCCGTTGCTGTGGTTATGAGATTAGCCACCACTACAATTAACAGCATGTTGACCAGGCCCATCTCGCCCACCAGATGCGGCAAGAGCAGAAAGAGCACCGCGCCGAGGATGGCCTCGAAGCTGGGGATAAATACCCCGTTGAATGTACCAAGCTTTTTCATAGTACAGATGAGTATAAGAAGCCGCAGGATGCTTGTCCAGCTGAAACGGAGTTTTTATAAATCCTGCAGGAACTGCAGTGTCTTGTCCACCTTTGGGGCTACTACCAGACGACAGTAGGCGGCATCTGGATTCTTGGCAAAATAGTCCTGATGGTACTCTTCGGCCAGCCAGAAACGCTCCAACGGCTGCAGTTCCGTTACCACGGCGTTTTCATACACATTGCCGGCCCGGCCAAGTGCCGACTGCGCGGCCTTCAGCTGCAGCTCGTCGCGATACAAAATAATGGACCGATACTGCGGACCGATATCCGCGCCTTGCCGGTTGGGCGTCGTAGGATCATGTATAGTAAAGAATAGATCGAACAGCAGCTCCAGGTTGGTATAGGCCGGATCGTAAACAATGCGCACTACCTCGGCATGGCCGCTTGTACCCAGTGAAACCACCCGGTAATCCGGATTGGGGCGCTCTCCGCCGGAGTAACCGGACTCAACTGACAGAACCCCCGGAACCAGTTCATAGGCTGCTTCAAGACACCAGAAGCAGCCGCCGCCCAGCACCAGCTCATCCATCCCGGCCGGGAGTTCTGCCAATCGGCTGTTCGTACTGGTCGATACTGCCGCTGAACCAGAAACGGAGTCAACACTCGCTGAATCAATCATATCCGGAGCAACACAGGCGGCGAGGCCGATGGTCAATAGTATAATTATTGTATATTTCATAAAACTAATATAATAAAAAGGCGACAGGTTTTGTGAAAAAACGTAATTATCGCTGGTTCCGGATTGACAGGTTTATAAGCGGCACGTATTCTATGCTGGACAGAGCCAAGCTACATCGAGTAATCAGCTTGTTGAGTCTGTAAATAATACAATATAAAACAAAAAGACGGAGATACAGCGTGAAACTGCTTTCCCACGCAGCTGCAGTACTTACAGGAATCTTCCTTACCGCACTACTCCTCACGCTCAGAGCAACTTTGCCGTTTTTGGGAATGCCGGTGTCGGCAGTAAGTCTGATCCGTATGCTGTTGCCGGCTATTATCCTACTTGGGGCCATAATCCTCAGCGTCGACACACTGATTCGTAAAGACAAAGCCTGGATTCAGTTTTCCGGCCGCAGTAAAACCGTGCTGGCAATCATCAGCTTCATTCTTACTATGGCCATATGTACAGTAGATCTGCTGACCGGTTTTGTACCTTTCCTGATTCTGCCAGGGCTGCTGGCTATCAGTGTGATGCTATGGAACCATCCGCGCATACTGGGCTCGCTCAGCGTACTGGCAGTAATTCTGCTGGCAGCCGGACAGCTGCTACTGCACAAAGCGCTGACTATGGATTTTATAAGCTTGCTCGGCTTCGGCCTGCTCTTGTCGTTTTTCGGTTCGGAGCTGGTTCGGCGCAATCTGGCTCCCACCGAAGCCAGGCTAAAATCGCTGGAAGCCGAAAACCAGGAACTCTGGAACCTTTCCTACCGCGACTCGCTTACCGGCCTGTTCAACCGGCGCTACATGCAGCAAACCACCTCGCATATTTTTGCGCGCGCCGTGCGCTATCGCGAACAGCTGCATGTGCTGATGCTGGATATTGACCATTTCAAGAAGGTTAACGACAAACTGGGACACGCAGTCGGCGACGAGGTACTAAAAGCGGTTTCGGCCACCATCCAGTCCTGCATCCGGTCCAGCGACGTGGCGGCCCGCTACGGCGGTGAAGAATTTATCATTTTTATTGTGCAGGCCAATTCCGAGCTTACCCAGTTTATCGCCAACCGCATCCGCGATGGTGTGGCTGCGCTTAATATTTCCGGGGTTCCCTGGCCGGTAACCATAAGCATAGGCGTAGCCGGGCTGCAAGACGGCGACAACCAGGAAGGCCTCATCGAACGGGCCGACAAGTTTCTGTATACCTCAAAACACCAGGGGCGCAACCGCGTTTCAGGATTCTGAAAGCGGTACCTCCAGTCTGCAAACCAACCCGGGTCCGCGCGACCAGCTGACAGAGCCATCTACCTGACCCACCAGCGAACGTATTATAGACAGACCAAGATTACCGCCGATTTCCGGGTCCAGACTATCCGGCAGCCCCGGACCGTTATCGCCAATGTGCAGCGAGACATGCTTTGTGTCTGACTCCAGGGTAATGGCTATGCATAAGTCCGCAGTACCGCGCAGTCCGTATTTCAGCGAATTGGTTACCAGTTCATTGATAATCAGTCCGAGCGGGATGCTAGTCTCCAGGGGGATTCTGGTCGGGGCCAGCGAATACTGTATCCGCGGTGCCCGTGGTGCGGCCGAGGCGATGGTATGCACCAGGTTGGGAATATAAGAAGCCAGATCGATACTGGAAAAATCCTCGGACTGGTACAGCTCGGCATGCACCAGGGCCATGGCGCTGATGCGATTGCGTGCTTCGTTCAGGGTATTCTGCACACTGGCATCCTGGGATTCGCTACTCTGCAGGTGCAGCAGGCTGTCCACAATCTGCAGATTATTCTTGACCCGATGATGAACTTCCTTAAAGAGCACCGTATTTTGATCTAAAGCCTTCTGCAGCCGCACTTTTTCGTGCTCCAGTTCACGGGTGCGCTCCTGCACCCGGGCTTCCAGCGTTTCGTACAGAATGCCGTTGCGCAGTACCAGGGCCAGCACTCCGGCCAGTTTGTCCAGGCTGGAAACCAGATTGCCCAAATGCTGTTCATCCATCAGCCCGAAGAGGAACATGACTCCGCTACGATTATTTTCGTATAACAGTGGAATTATGATGGTCAAACCAGCGTCCAGTCCGATTAGGCATTCTTCGATGCGGCGCAGCAGTTCATCCTCCGGGGCAGCCTCCTCCGGCCGGCAGAAATACTGGATATGCGGCAACTCATGCGCCAGCTCCACCAGCTTCTGCATGTCGGCACTGTCGGCCAGACTGCGCCGGCGTTCTGGAACTGCCGAAATCAGGCGGTGCAGGTGCTCGGAGCCGTTACCGAGACACTGAAATACCAAGACAGTTTTTACCCCCACAAAATGCCGCAGCCGTTCGGCCAGCAGCCCGGCGCTACCCGAAGGGCTGTCGGCCGCCGACAACACGCTTTGCAGAAGATCGGATAAAAGTATGCCGAAGGCGGCTTCGTCGCTATGCGCCGTCATAAGCCCCCAGATCTTTCAGGGCAGCGCGGATGGACAGTTCCAACTGCTGCAGGCCGGTGTGTTCGATCCGCACTGGCATGCCCATAAACGCTTCTATTTCCTTGATGGTACCGGAGGGGATAGTACTGACGCCGGTATCCAGATACACCAAGCCGCTCATAGAATCGGCCATAAAACGCCTGGCAAGGTCCGGGTCGGCAAAGCCCAGCTCGGTTTTAAAAACCTCAGCCCAGCGTTCGGTCCATTCCGGCATAAAGAAAAAAGAACCCTTGCTCCGCAACTCACAATAACGCGGCGAGCCAAGCATTATCTCGCAGCAATTTACCCCAGCAGTACGCCGACAAACTGAAGGTCGTATAAACTCATCCATATTATGGCAGCAGTCGCCATACACCAACAGGGTTGGCTCCGGGTTGAGCAAGGCAGTGTGCAGAATCTGGTCCAGCTTTTCCGGCTGCATGTGCAGCATGGAGTCAAGAAAACTTAAGCGCAGCCCGGACAGCAGTTCCGGAGGCAGTCTGGCAAGTTCTTGTCGGAAAATGCCACAGGCCAGGGTGCGGACTTTGCTACTCATAAGCCGACCGGGCAATGACCTGTTTCACTGCCTCAAGTACAGCCGGATCGGTTCGCCAGGGCAGCTCGGCCCCGGAACTGCAGAGCATCCAGCGCTGGTCGCCCCGCATCGAATGCAGCAGAGCTTCCACCTGGCGTTGTACTCCGTCTACCCCGTAAGCGTCAAAGTGCGGTCCGGAGATATTACCCAAAAGCAGGCAGTCCGGCCCGGCTTCCTTCCTGGCCGCGTCCAGTGAGTCCTGCGGGCTGAGCAAAAAGCCGGCCAGATTAGGAAGGTTTGTATACAAAGACAAGCTGCCGGACAGCCGGTTGCCGCCATGATGGAAAACCAGTGGTACAGGCGAGAAGGCAAAGGCCTGGTGCAAAATCGGCAGAGCAAGCTTGCGCAGATTGTCCATATCCAATAACTCTGGATTGGCCATCATTACCGGGCAGGAAAGCATGTTTACTCCTGCAGCCGCATAGGCCTCCGCCATGCCACGGAAGTGCTCAAGGCATTTTTCGGCCAGGGCAGCAGCAGCAGCTTTGTCGAACAACAAGGCATCCAGCCAGTTTTCCATGCCGATCAGCAGTATCGGCAGGTCTACCGGCGCAATAAGCGGTGCTACCAACAGCCGCTGGCCACCATACTCCGCGGCCATAGCCCTGGCTGCCCCGAGCAGATACCCCAGCCCAGCATCCTTGTACGGATCGGGCAGCGGAACCTCCAACGCGGCCGCCACTGTCGAATAAGGCGGCTTGCCGACATTCGGCGCAGCCTGCGGCTGCGCTCCCACCGGAGCACCAAAAGCCGCAGCATGATAGGCAAACAAAAAGGGCGTAAAAACCACATCCGGGTCCAGCAAGGCCACTGCCGCCCGCTGGCCGCGTACATACAGCTCCGGCTGGCTGAAATAATCGGCCAGAGGCAGGTCGGCCAGCCTGGCACCGAACACACTGGTTACCAGGCCATACGGTACCCGGTCGCGCTCCTGCCCGGCCAGCGTTGCCCCTATCCGCTCCATGTGGGTCATACTCAACTCCTTCAGCCGGCCGGGGCTGCCGCCGGTTTTTTGGAAAGGCCCTCTGCCAGGCGTTCCATTAATTGCGGTGCTTCCATGGCCGAATCCGCCGTTCCGTCCGCTCCAAGCTCCTGCACCAGGTCAGGCCGCAGTCGGAAAATGGCACCGCCCACCGCCAGTTTTATGCTGTCGCCCAGATTTCGCCGGTCCAGTTCGACCCGTACCGCCTTGATATTCAGTGCGGTTGTAAGCATCATGGCAGAAACGCCGATAATGCAGGCCCCATGCCGCACCGCAGCATCGACAAAATCGGCAGCCGGAACATCATTGCCCAGATCCACTACCTGCCAGCCGTGTAGGCGCAAAAATGCTATTACCATGCGGCGTCCAAGCACATGAAAGTCATCCTCAATATTCCCCATGATAATGACACCGCGGCTGCCATCGCCTACCGGTGCGCTGCCGCTCTTTAAATACTCATCCAATAGCAATTCAGTTACCTTGCCCGCAACATAGCTTTGGGCCAATGAAATTTTACTTTCACCCCACATCTCCCCGGCTCTGCGCAATACCGGCTCGACCAGACCATGTATCAGCTCAGGATAGCCGCTGCGCTCGGCCTCTTTCCGTAATTTTGCTACTGCCCCATCCAGATTCCCGGCCAGAATATCATCGAGCAGTTCTATTTCCTGATACTCAAACATGCCCGTCCTCCATAACCATAACTATAAGGCTAAGCTCTGGCTGTGTCAAAAAAGCGGGGCAAGCGAGCGAACTATCAAGGCAGGCTGCCAGGTCTTTGATACAGCTTTACCAGACGGCCATCGGGCACGTATACTTGGCACTATGAACACACTCAAACATCTGGCCGTGCGCGGCAGCGACATCCTGGTCGCAACTGATTCCATAAATCCTGACCAAACTGTGCCAGTCGACTGCTGGCTGCATCCTGTCCTGCCGGCGGAGTTTTTGGCTCTGGCAGAGGACCATTGCCCCTTGTCACTGGCCGTCACGCCAAGCCGCTATGTTGTTCATTCCTTTTCTGTTGACCAGCTGTCGCCGGCAAACTGCAGCTGGCTGCCGCTACGCGACCTGGTATACCGACTGCCCGAAGAAAGCTGGCTGCCGGCGGCCCGGGCCATGGCCTATGCCAACTGGCATCGCGGAAACCGCTTCTGCGCACGCTGCGGCGCGGCCATGGCGGATGCCGCACAGACAGCAGCGGCAGGTACAGCTGCGGCCGCTACAGTTTGGCTGTCCGGCAGCCCAGGCGCCGCAGCGGAGGCCCCAACAGCGCTGCCTACTCCGCCTTCTGCCGTCAGCCCAGGTTCCGGGTCTGGCTCGAGTGTCGAAGCGGCGGCCGTACCAAAGGCAGCACCTTTTGCCTCTGCCGCGCTCGCCGCCGCCGAGCCGGGAGAGCTGGCACTGCGCTGCACCGGTTGCGGCCAGCTGCTTTTTCCGCGGATTTCGCCGGCTATCCTGGCGGTGGTGGTAAAGGACGGCAAGCTGCTCTTGGCCAGAAACGCCGCCAACAAGCAGGGCTTCTGGAGCCTGGTAGCCGGTTTTATGGAACCAGGCGAGCGCTTCGAAGACTGCGTCCGGCGCGAAGTGCGCGAGGAGGTTGGCATCGAGGTGCAGGTAGACGGCTATCTTGGTTCGCAGCCCTGGCCCTTCCCCGACCAGCTAATGGTAGGATTTTCGGCCAGCTGGGTGTCCGGCGAGCTAAAACCCGACGGCATCGAGATTGCCGAGGCGCTCTGGTTTGCTCCCGATCAGCTGCCGCCGGTGCCGCGCAGCGGCAGTCTTTCGCGCCGCCTGATCGATCAAGCCTGCAAAAAGCTGTCAGCTAGCTGAATTTTCAACTGGTCACATGGAAAAATACATTTATAATGTATTTTAATCAAATAATATGTTGACATATTATTTGTCAGGTACTATTATAATTCCAGGAGGACACTATGACCACTACAAACCTGGATACACTTACAGGCCTGCCCAAGCGCGAGGCCCTGGAAAAAGCGCTGGATCAGTTGATGGAGAACGGCGATACCGGTTGTCTGACTCTGGTACTCTGCGATGTGGACAAATTCCTGGAGATAAACCAGGCGCATGGGCATGCCGGCGGCGACGCGGTACTAAAACTGGTGGCAAAGGCACTGCAGACTGCCGGCGACAGTCTGGCTATCCGCTACGGCGGTGACGAGTTCGCTGTCATTTTTAAGGGTGTGGAACGCGAGCAGGCCTTCCTACGCATGGAAAAAATCCGGGCCGAGCTGGCTGAAATCAAACAGATAGAAGCCGACGGCAAGCAGCAGGCTTTGCGCTTCAGCATCAGTGCCGGTATTTCGGCCTGGCCGATCGACGGCAGCAATCAGGCCGAACTGATGCGCAAGGCCGACGCCGCGCTCTACCGGGCCAAACTTGGCGGCCGCAACAAGATCATGCTGGCCTACGAGGAAAAAATGGTGCCCAAGACCGCCCATTTTACCGCCACCCAGCTGGAGCGCTTAAGCGATCTGGCCAAAGACCAAGGTGTTGGCGAAGCGGTGCTGCTGCGTGAAGCCCTCGATGAACTGCTAACCAAGTACGTGCATGGCTTCCAGCGCACTGGCATGCCCACGGCTGGCTGAACCGGTGAGGCAGGGCTGCCGCTGTGGGGCTCGCCTTGCGGCAGCTCTGGCCCGCTAGAGGTTCTTTGCCTTGATGCGGGCCATAGCCCACTCGGTGTAGGTTCGCACCCGCTTGTCCGGATCGGCCTGCAGCTGCTCCAGAATGGTCTGGCCGTCCTCGGTATTCAGCCGCTCCAACGCCTTGGTTACCTGCACCCGCACCTCCTGGTCCGGATCGCGTGCGGCCAGCACGATGCCGCGGAAGGCAGAAGCGCTGCCGATGGTCGAAAGCATCACTGCGGCCGCCCGTCGTACCTTCGGGTCACGGACTGCCAGTTTGCGTATCCAGCTTTCCACATAGCCGGTACTTTCCAGTATTTCCACTATATACGGCTTCAAGGACGGGATGCCTTCTTCCAGAAGTTCCACCATGGCCTGTTCGCCGCTTCCCCCCATCAGCTTAAAAGCCATACTGAGCTTGTCTTTAAACACACCCTTGGCATCCTTAAAAATATCGATCAGCTGCCGGATAAATTTGCGCTGCTTCTTGCGGGCAATACATTGCTGCAGTTCTGCTGCCTCAAAATAGTCCTCGGCCAGACTGTCCGTCAGGATCTGTAGAGACTTTTCTTCGTCGCTTAAGGCCAGACCTTCGAGGGCCGCCGCCTTAACCGAATCCACTTCGTTTTTGTCCGCCAGCACCTCGGCCAGCTTCAGCAGTGCAGCTTCCGAGCCATAAGCACCAAGGGCCCGGCCAACTTCGCAGCGCACCCGTTCGACCGGGTCACGCAACATTTCCGCCGCCCGGCTGATGGTTTTAGCCTCGTCATACTCCACCAAAGCCCATACCGCGGCTACCCTGACTTCAGGATCGGCATCTTCCAGGCTCTCGCGTATTTCTTTCAGGAAAGTTTTGCGTCCGGTGGCCGGCAGGCCGGCTATCAGAGCGGCCCGGACACTGGCGTCATCGGACTGCAGCAGGGCGGCTGCACGTTGTTCCAGCACTTCGATATCGGTTTCGGCCAGAAGCTTCATGAAATTTTTAAGTTCATCAAGCGGCAGGGTCGGCAGATGCTCCAGCAGGAACTGTATGCTGTAATCCAGCTTCATGCTGCCGATCAGCCGGAAGGCGTCCATACGCACTGCATGCGGATAAGCCTCGCGCCCCTGACGGACAATCTTTAGCACAAAGGGCAGTACAAAGCTCGGGGGCATCTTGGCCAGCACCGTGCGCAACCTGTCCCGCAGCGGGAAGGCCGGATCCACCAAAAATTCGAACAACATCGGACAGAAAATAAAATCACCGTGCACCGGCAGAGACTCGAGCACCAGGTCCAGTAACTGGAAGCGCGCCGCCTCGCTCTGCGGCTCAGCTTCTGTCGCATCAGATACAGTGGCATTTCCGCTGGTGCCGGCGGCCGCTGCCGCCGCGGTCGCTGAAGCCGCTGCAAGCAATGCTGCTGCGTCAGCGCGCAGTCGGCGCAATTCTTCGCCCAGGCTGAGCAGTGCCTGGTCGGTGCCGCGCAGCTGAACGGCCTTCAGGCCGGCACTGTACAATAGCAGATTAGCCTGCGACAGCGGCCTGCTGCGCACCAAGGTACTGATACGGGTCCAGAGCGGCAGAATATGCGCGCGGTCGCCGGTCTCGGCTAACAGCTCCGCCCCGAGCAGCAGCGTACCATAGGCAGCATCCTCGGGTAGCTGTTCCAGAAAGGAATTGATGCGCACGCTGGATGCGTTGGTCAGCAGACGGCGGATGTGCTCCAGATCCTCACTGTCATCCGGCGAGGCCCGCAAGAACAGCTTATACAGGGTTCCTGAACGTTCCAGGAACAAGGCTGCCGAAAAACGCAATTCCATATCCGCTCCAGCCAGATAGGAGATGGCCAGATTTACATCGTCGTCGCGAGCAGGATCCAGCAGTTCCAGGATATGGCCAGCCTGCACGGTAGACAGCTCTGTATAGTCCACAACAAACAAGTCATTAAAGTCTTTCTCCAGCCTCAGGCGGGCAGCCTGGCGCACTTCGAACACCGGGTCATCCAGATATAAAGCTTTTATACGTGAATAAAAGATTTCTCGATCCTGTACAGGGGCTTCCTGCACTACAGTCTTGCGGATAAGCGCGTGCGAATCATCCAATGATTCCCAGACACTGCGGACAGAGCGCGGCTCGCTATCATGAATCAGGATTTTGACAGCAAAAAAGCGCGAGGCCCATTCCGGATCACCGGTCATCTCCCGAATCTGGTCGATAGCGTCGGCCAGGAAAGCGGCGGCGGCTTTTCCGTCGAACGGCTCGCCTTTACCGGCCAAAGCGATCTGCTGATAGGGCAAAAAATCATGCCTGGAGGCCAGCCACTCGCGGATCGCGGCCTGCAGCGACCGGTTTTGCAGGGCAGCCTTAAAGCAGATAAAAATTGAAGCTGCCGGAGAGAATTCCAGCAGCAGGCGGCACAGACCTTCCTTCGGATGAGCCTGGAATTTTTGCAGCCAGAGCGAATCCAGGCCGGTCAGGACCGGTAGATTAAGCTCGTGCTTACGGGCAAGCTGTACCAGCAGGCGCACATTAGCCTGGGCACGACGCAGCGGCAGCTTTTTCTTTATCAGAGAGGCTGTATCCTCAGTCTGGCTTAATTGCCTAACCAGCCGCCGCAGACTCAGCTGTGAAAGTCGTACAAATAAAAGCAGAAGCAATGCACCGGCCAGCACCAATGCCACGGCTAAAACCAGCCACAAAGGCAAACGGGTAAAAAATTCCATGATACTCTTCATATCTACTCCACATACTCTGGCCGGGAACGCAAGCGTACTAACATACTTGCATACCCGACCTATAATCGGACTTCCCCGGCCTGCTCAAATATGCCGGGAACAGACTCTATAAGGGTTTTGGCACAGCTAACGCCGCCCCAAAACTTTGTATATCTGTATTGGCTGTTCTTTGCCTTTTACCTTTACCGGCTCCCTGGTCTCCAGCTTAAAAGCGCCGTCCAGCAGCTGCTTGGTATTTTCCGTTATTATTACTTCATCCGCCTTGGCCACGCCTTCCAGGCGGGCGGCGATATTTACGGTATCACCTATAATCGAATAGTCCATGCGCCGGCTGGAGCCCAGATTGCCGGCAACCAGCGGGCCGGTATGCATGCCTATGCCTATGCGCAGATGGCTGGCTTTGCCGGTAAAGAACGTGCGTTTCGGATTGTCCACCAGCTGCTGGATATCCCAGGCACAGGAGACAGCCAGAAAAGCATCCTCAGCCTCGCTTGTCATGGGAACCCCCCAGGCCGCCATGATACAGTCTCCGATAAACTTGTCTATATAACCGCGGTGCTTTACAACGATTTCCACCGCCTCTGAGAAATATTCATTTAGGACACCGATAATGTATTCCGGCTCTTTGCCTTCAGAAAAGGAAGTATAACCGCGGATGTCGGCAAAAAAAACCGTGGCCTGTTTCTTGTCGCCGCCCAATTTTATCGAATTCGGTGAATCCATCAGGGATTGCACTACTTCCTGACTCAGGTAGCGCGAGAACATATCTTTGATCAGGCGCCGTTCTTCCACCGCCACATGCATCTGCTGCTTAAGTTCCTGCTCGCGGCTCTGGTCAGTAAACAAAAGGGTCAAGCCCTCATGCCGGCCGCGCTTGCCGCGCAAAGGACTGACGTTCAGTGAAAAATCCATAGGCCGGCTGCTGTCATTCCAGATGCCTTCTACCCCCAGTAGCTCCTGGCCATTAGTCTGGACGCCCAAAATGGCTTTCTGCAAACCTTCGTCGACCCTGCCGCCGAAAAAATCCTGCAGCTTCTGCCCGAGCCTGGTGTCATCAAGATTGAAAGCCTCCGCCGCCTTCTCGTTAAAATACTCGAGCTGCCCTTTTTCGTCGGTTGTAATCAGCAGATTGGTCATTGAAGAAAAAACACTGGCCTGATAACGCTCCAGTTCTTCTATTTGTGCCAGGTAATCTTTCATTTCCTGAAAAAGCCTGGCATTGTCCATCATCCCGGCAGCCAGCTGGCTGATGCTGTTCAGAAAATGAAAGCGGGCGCGGTTATAGAAATCCGGGGCAAAGGCATTCAGCACCAGAAAACCGAGGTTCATTTTCGGGGTTATCAGTGGCAAGGCTATGGCGGATTGCATGGCTGGATGCAGCAGAAAACCGGCCAGCGGGCTTATATGCCGCTCATGTACGATTATCGCCTCCCGGCAGTCATCCAGAAACTGCAGAGATTCCTCCTGCCCGCTAAAGGCAGCGGGAATCTCGAAGCGGCCGCGGTGATATAAAAGACGCATACCCTTGGCCGGATTCTTGAAATCGCTCCAGGCATAAAAACCGGCTATATCTGAGCTGCTTACATCTATTGATTGCTCTACCAGCGAGGCTGCGAGCGAGCGAAAATCTGGTTCGTTGGCAACCAAGGCACTGGCGCGCACCAACTCATCGAGCATGTCTACTTTTTCTGCCTTCATGAAAGGCCTCCTGCAGGGGCAAGCGCGGCAGCGAGCTCTTGCTGCGTAAAGTTTGCTGCATGAGCACGCAAAATACAAGACTCAGCGTTAAAAATAGCGCTATATTCGATGAATTTAGTATTAATTAGCCCATAGGGACAGTTTAATCTTGTGGAAACACGGCGCCTGATATGCTACACTGCGGGTAATTACGGAGACAGGTTATGAGCGCCAGCAAAATGCCGAAAAGCCAGCAGCCAGCAATACAACTGCACCAGGTGCTGTTCGGAAAAACCGAAAATCATCTGCAGCAGCTGCTAAGGTCTTTTGTGGCCAGTTTTGTCAGTTTTTCACTGGACTTCCTTACCCTTCTGCTGCTTAAGCGCTACATTTACCTAACAGCCGCGGCGGCTATCGGCTTTATCACCGGCACAGTATTGGTATTTATTCTAAACAAATACTGGGTATTTCCCCGACAACGCTACAGCAGCCTGGCAACCCAATTTTCGGTTTTTTTTAGTTTCGCCCTAAGTGGATCGCTCATGTACACCCTGCTGTTTGCCGCCTTCAGCGGGCCGCTGCGGCTACACTTTGCCCTCGCAAAAACCACCGCCAGCCTGCTGGTCTTTATCTTCAATTTTCTAACCCGTAAATTTTTCCTGTTTGCGGCCAAAAGAAAAAGCCGCCCTAATTCGGCGTAGTACCGCGGCCGGCCGTCTCTCCTGCCTGGTTAAGCAGATCCTGTATGCTTGCCTGATGCCGCAGAGGATTGGCGGTAATGCGCCGGATTTTCTTGCGGGCATACATACGGGCATCCGCCGCCGAAATCAGCGTATCCACATCCGTACCATCAGATGGATAGCCGGCCCTGCCGATACTGAGTTCGATACTTACCTGATGGCCTTCGATGTCGGCCGAAGTGTCAAACAGCCGCTCTATATCATTAACAAGCACCGGAGCTGAAGCTGCCACCACCCCGGAATGCGCACCGGACCGACTGATGCAGAGAAACTCGTCGCCGCCAACCCGGCAAATATCCAGCTTGGCCCCAAAGCTGTCCTTCATGCGTTGGGCAAAAACCCGCAGCACTTCATCACCGGCCTGGTGTCCGTAATCGTCATTAATTTCTTTAAATCGGTCAAAATCGATATAAATAATATATAACTCATCGCGTTCACCAAAACGGCGTCCGGCCTCGATGCGGCGGCCCAGTTCCATATAAGCAAAGGCCCGGTTGTACAGACCAGTAAGGGTATCACGATACAGCAAACGCTCTATCTCGTGCTCTTTACGTTTTCGTTCGCTTATATCCATGTAGATTACATAGGCACCAAGATGGCTCTGATCAAGCAAAATAGGAAATGCAATAATCGCCACATCGATATCGGTTCCGTCCCGTCGCGTTCGGATGGCCTCAATCTCCAAAGATTTTCCGTCCAAGGCAACCATGTTCGAATAGCTTACCGCCTCCTGCATACGCTCCGGAGCGACAATCAAGTCATTCAGATTGCGGCCAAGCGTCTCCTCCTGGGTATAGCCGAACAAGCGCTCAAACGGTTTGTTAACCTTCCGTACCAAAGCCTGCTGATCGGTGAGCACGACCGCGCTGGGAGTGTTGTCGAACAATTGCTGAAAATAAACATTCTCGCGCCGCATTGACTGAATCGCGAATTCTTCGCTACTGATGTCCCGGTACATTGCGAACATGCCGACCACCACTCCGTGCTTTACAACTGGGCTGCCGACTGCTTCCACCTGCAGCAGCGCACCGCTCTTATTGCGGCGTACAGTACGCGAGTTCATAGTGTGCTGAGTGAAGATAGTATCATGAAATGACAAGGATTCCTGTTCGTAACCAGGTGGCAAAATAAGTATATTGATGAAGCTTCCTATAGCCTCATCGCGGGTGTACCCAAAGAAGGCACTGAACTGATCATTAACATCCAACACTGTTTCGTGCATATCCAGAATGGCAATAGGATACAGTGAACGGTTGAACAACTGTTCCAGGAAGTCTTCCTGCTCGCGCAAGCGCCGTTCGGCCTCGCGCTGGGCACTAAGATCTTTATAGATGACATAATTGCCCACCAGCTTGCGGTCAATGGTAACCGGATAGCCGACTGCCTGCACCTCCACCAGGCTGCCCGCACTGGTTTTGCGCCATAGAGTAACCTGAACCTTTTCCTGACTGATAACCTTGCGAAATAGCTCTTTGGCAGCCGGTAGATCAGCCTCTGGGACGATCAGACTGTCTAGATCCATACCAATACTCTCGGCACGCTTGTAGCCGAAGAGCTGCTCAAAACCCGGATTCAGATCCATTATTCGGGAGTCGTTATCAATTAGTACAACCGCATCGGGGAAGCGGCCGAAAAGCTCCCGGGTATACGGGGCCAGCATCGACATCTCGCGGTAGGTTTCGATAACCCGGGGATTGATCTCCAGCAGCAATACCCGTTCAGCCTGGTTGACCGTACTTACCGATATCTCCAGGTCAAGCTGCCGCCCATGCTGGTCCGGCAGACTGCACTGCACTGTTCCAGCCCCGGAGGCCGGCAATAAGGATAGCAGTGATCCGGCCAGCACTGAAGGAGCAGCATCCGGGGCCAGGCCAAAGAGCTGGCGGAAGGCACTGTTACAGTCCAGCAGTGTATCCGGACCGGCTATGGCCACTGCCGATTTTATATGATTAAAAATCGCCTTGTACAGCAATTCCTGCATCTGATCCCCTTCACTATCAAGCATCGTACAGAATGCATTATTTAGCAAGAGGAAATAATTCCGATGGCACTCGGGGATCAGTGTGCCGGAATTTAAATAGAAAGCTGTTTAGTCCACTGCCGGCTGATGTAATTGCGGCGG
This sequence comes from Spirochaetota bacterium, assembly GCA_018815555.1. Taxonomy (GTDB): domain Bacteria; phylum Spirochaetota; class Spirochaetia; order Treponematales; family UBA12059; genus UBA12059. The sequence goes on from JAHIWF010000158.1 coordinate 42,390, forward strand.
AAACCAATTGCTGAATAAAAATCCTGCCCGCTGCCGACATACGCTTTGCGCGCGCCCAGACGATACAAACGGTTCAGCCCTTCTTGAATCACCGCGCGCCCCAGCCCCATGCGACGGAAGTCCGGCGGAGTACACACCGGCTCATACACGCCAAAACGGTTTTTGTCGTCATACCACACAATGCATACACTGGCATATTGACCATCTGGGGCCAACACATACAGATCCTGCTCGGCATGGTAATCCGGAGCAGTCTGCACCAGGGCGTATTCTTCAGGAGTAGACCACTCCGCCGGATCAGGATGGTTGAAGCCCAGGCCCTGGGCTTTGCAGCGCAGATCCAGCCGGCTTTCGGCTTCCGCCATACTGTGGATGCTGAAACCAGGCGGCAGCAGCGGAATCTGCTCGGCCTCTATGTCAATTTCCGACCAATAGCCGCAATCCTCCGGCCGCTGGTAACCACGTTTTTCGGCAGCGGCAAGCAGCTGCGTGTCATGGTCATAGATATCCAGCAGCAGCTTGCCATCCGCCGGATTGGCCATATAGCGCTCAGCTTCGGCCAGAATCTCATCCAGCAGAACAGCGGCAGACGGCACCCGCTGTACCCAGAACTCGCCATTTGCCTCCCGCCATTCGGTATTCAGCAGGGCTACTATCTGCCCCGCCTGCTCCCAGATGCGCACCGCGTTTTCGAAGTGGTCAATATGGGACTTCCGGGCGGTACTGTCGCCTTCAAACATACAGGGATGAAAGCGCCCCCAGTTCCAGCGTTCCAGCCCCCAGTTAAGCGGTTTGCCAAAAGAATAATAGGCGTCTTTTAAGAAATCGCGTATTTTAATGAAGTCTTCCGGACCTTGATAATTTCGTAGTATTGTTTTCATGATTTTCTCCTAAGCGATTCGAGTATAGAATATATGGCCTGCCGGCTGAGCTCAAGGCTACAAATCAGGTTGACTAAAGGTCTACAGCTTTTTCCGCTTGACGTTCAACAATTTTGAACGATACAATCAAGGCTCAACAGCACGCTTACGGCCGAAGCCGGCAAGCGGCTAAAGGAGCAGACATGTACGACTTTCCCGAAACCCGAAAAGACCAGACAGTGGATGTGTACCACGGCAAGAGCATTGCCGACCCGTATCGCTGGCTGGAAGACGATAACTCCGCCGAGACCAAAGCCTGGGTAAGCGCGCAAAATTGTGTGACAGAAGAGTATCTGGCCATGGTACCGGAGCGCGGCAGATGGCGTAAGCGCCTGGCCGAACTGTGGAATTTCGAAAAATTCGGTCTGCCCCAAAAGCACGGTCCGTACTACTTTTCTTTTTACAACAGCGGCCTGTGGAATCAACCGGCTCTGTATATCTCTCCATCCTATGCCGACCGCGGTCGGCTTTTGCTGGATCCGAACAATCTGAGCAGCGACGGCACTGTCTCGCTGAGCGCAATCGCACCGTCGCCGGACGGAAAGCTGCTGGCCTATGCACAGGCCGAAGCCGGATCCGACTGGGTGGTGTGGAAAATTCTGGATACGGCCAGCGGCAAGCAGCTTCCGGACCAGATACGCTGGTGCAAAAACGGCTCGGTAGCCTGGCTGGGTGATGGTAGCGGCTTCTTTTACTCGCGCTTTGCCGAACCGGCAGCGGATGCCGAACTGACTGCTTTGAACAAGGGGCAATCAGTATGGCTGCACCGCATGGGCAGCAACCAGGCCGCCGATACTCTGGTATACGAACGGCCGGATCAGAGCGAATGGTATCTGTATCCGACTACCTCCGACGACCACAAATGGCTCATCATTTATGCCTCACCCGGCTGCAATCCGGAAACCGGAATATTCATCAAGGACCTACGCATAGACGACTCACCGGTAGAACCCTTTCTGGCGGATTTTGATGCCGCCTGGCAGGTAATTGATTCCACAGAAGAACGCTGGATCCTGCTTACCAACCAGGCCGCCGGACGGCAGCGGCTGCTTTCCATCACGCCGGGAAACAGCGACCGCAGCCAGTGGCAGGAGCTGGTGGCCGAAGATCCGGAAGGCCGTGTTCTGGATGCAGCGCATTGCTGCGGCCAAAGCATACTGGCCCTGTACATGACCGATGCCCGGGCCGAACTGCGGGTTTTTGACCGCAGCGGCGCAAACATGCGCAAGGTAGAATTGCCCGGCATAGGCACCATCAGCGAGAGCTGTGGTCAGCGCGAAAGCAACGAAGCCTTTATCCTGTTCAGTAGTTTCGCCCGGCCATCCAGCCTATACCGCTTTGACGGCAGCAGCTCTGCGCTGAGCCTGGCAAGTGCTCCGAGCCTGGCCTTCAAGCCGGATGATTTTGTTACCTCGCAAGTATTTTATCCCTCAAAAGACGGCACCCGCATTCCGCTGTTCATCGCCCACCGGCGCGGATTGCAGATACATAAGGATACACCGGCTCTGCTCTACGGCTATGGGGGCTTTAACATTCCGGTGCGGCCGCGCTTCGAACCGACCGAAATGGCTTGGATGGACCAGGGCGGCCTGGTGGCATTGGCCTGCCTGCGCGGCGGCGGCGAATATGGGCTGGACTGGTACAATGCCGGCCGCTTGGCCAACAAGCAGAATGTTTTTGACGATTTTATCGCCGCAGCCGAATGGCTGATCGCCGAAGGCTATACCAGCCGGAGCAAGCTGGCCATAAACGGACGGTCCAACGGCGGACTGTTGGTAGGTGCCTGTCTGACCCAGCGCCCCGACCTGTTCGGCGCGGCCGTACCGGAAGTAGGCGTCATGGATATGCTCCGCTATCATAAATTCACACTTGGCTGGGGCTGGACCAGCGACTACGGCTGCAGCGACACGCCGGAAGGTTATACTATTGTGATTCAGTATTCTCCACTGCACAATATCAAAACCGACCGGCACTATCCGCCAACCATGGTAATGACCTGCGACCACGACGACAGGGTAATTCCTGCACACAGCCACAAATTTACCGCCACCCTGCAAGCCGCCCAGAAGGCAGCAGGCGGTTCAGCTCCCATCCTTACACGCATAACCACTTCGGCAGGACATGGGGCCGGCATGCCCACTGAAAAACGCATCGAAGAGCGGGCCGATCTGCTCAGCTTCCTGACTGCGGCGCTGAACTTGAAGCTGGCGGAGCAACCATGACAACGGCAGAATTACTGGCGCTTTACGACCGCTACGAACGGAGAGGCGCGGCCTATCCGGATTACGAGCGCAATGAAAGCGCCCGCACAATCCGCATGACCAGCCTGGATGGCGGTCATAATTTTGTCATCTGGTCCGCGCTCAAC
>JAHIWF010000159.1 GCA_018815555.1 Spirochaetota bacterium
CCAGCAGGTGGATGGTGTTGAACCAGCCGTCTTCAAATTCACGGCTGGCAGCGAGTTCGTGGCCCAGGTATGTGCTGCAGAGTGTGCATAGTGTGGTTTGAGGAATTTTTACTTTGCTTTCACTTTTCATGGCTTTTTGGGGTCCTTCAAGCTTTCAGGCTTTTATGCCTTCATGATGCGCTCGAAAACCGACAGCGACAACTGTCTGGCCCGGGCCTGATCGTCGGACAGCTGCGACAGATCTTCCTCCAGCAGGTGTTTGGCATCGCTGATAAAATCGTCGGTCTCGTCGGCCAGCAGGCTGGGGCCAAAATCGCGGGCTTCGGCCGACGAGACCAGCAGCAGCCAGGCAAAGTAGTTGAAACGGGCCAGGGTTTTGCGGCTGCGGTGGATAGGTGCTCCGGCCAGGGCTGCGGAGTCCATTACGAAGAAGGTAAATTCCTGGCTGTCGTTCGCCAATAGTGCCAACTCGGCCAGGGTGGTCTGGCATTCGAACATGGCCGAATAGTGGCGCGAGCGCACCGCTGCCTCCAACCCCTCCAGCGCCAGTGCCTTGGCTTCGGCACGGTCGCCGGCCAGCATGCGTGCCCAGGCCACAGCGGCGTGGGCGCTGGCCCGCTCCGAATCGCTCTGCAGCTGCGCCAAATGGTAGGAAGCGCTGGCAAATGCCTGGTTGGCCGCTTCGCCCTCGCCGACCTGATACTGGGCCAAGGCCAGGGCTGCGTGATAAGGTGCGGTCATCTCACCGTCCATGCCGCAGTACAGCTGGCCGGCCGGCGCAATGTTTAGGGCTTCCTCGAACTGGAAATTGTTCAGGGTTTCGATAATGGCTTTGGCCTGAAGGTGGCACAGTTCGTCGTTGTCGTCTTTTTCCTTGGCTCGCTGGATGAGGGCGCGCGTATGTTCGGTGGCTTCGCGGTAATCGCCGCGCATGCGGTAGAACTGAGCCAGGCCGGCCTGGCGGATTTCGGTGCAGCTGGCCGGGTCATCCGGTATGGCCTCCAGCACTGCCTTGGCCTGGTCGGGTCGGGCCACGCACATGAAGCACAGCGACAGGAAGACCCGCGCATTGGCCGCGCCTTTTTCGTTGCCGCCGCCTTCGTAGGCTTCCACCGCCTTTATGCCGTACAGCAGGGCTGAATGGTAATCCAGCGACATGTAATAGCTGGTCATCATCAAGTGGTAGCAGCGCGCCAGATAAAAACGGTTGCGCGCGCGCAAAGCCAGGTGGTACATCTGGTTTATGATCGGCCGCAGTCCTGTGTATACTTTATTGTTATAATTTGTTGCATACTGGATAAAGTACAGCTCTATCAGCTCGCCGGGCGCCGAGTCGGGGCAATGGTTTATCAGCAGCTGCAGTTGTTCGAGGCTTTCCAGCGGCAGGTGCGGCCGGGTTTCTACCAGATAGCTGCGGGCGGCTGTCCAGGCTTCAGCTTCGGTAAGGTGGTGGAAAATGTCGGCAGGCGACTCTTGGTCGTTGCGTAAAAGATATTCGGCGGCCAGGCTGTGGAGCACCTTGCGGTTATGCAAGAGCAGGGACGAGTGGATGGCCTCGCGCACGATGCTGTGTTTAAATCCCCACTGGGCATCGCCGGTTTTGGCCAGAATGCGTTCGGCCGCCAGGCGGTCCAGCCGCACAGCCATCTCGTTTATGCCCAGGGCATAACCTTCCTGCGAGCTGCCGTGCATGGCGCAGGCAAACTCGGCTTTAAATGGATGGCGCAGTATGGACAGACGTTTGGCCAGGTCGCGGCTGGCAAAGTCCAGGCGCTCGAGCGCCGCCAGAATGGTGGTTTGGATGCTCTCCGGCAGATGGCGCAGGTCGCGGTCCTGCCGGGCCAGCTTTACGTATTCTTCGATAAACAGAGGATAGCCCTGGGCTCGGTCCACGATGATGTCGAGGGCCTCATCGTCCAGTCCATCCGGATCCAGCGCTTTAGCCAGAGCCAGAGCGTCGCTACGTTCCAGCGGCTCGAGGTACAGTACGGTACGCACATCGAAAACACCGGCAACCGTGTCAGCTTTGCTGCGGTCGCACAGCACCACAAAAGGCCGGATTTTGGAGCTACCGCAGTAGCCGCGAAAAAACTCCAGGCTTTTTTCGTCTATTAGGTGGGCGTTGTCGATGAAGATAACGTCCGGGTAGGTGTTGTTGTCCGAAGAGAGGATGGCGTCGAATAGCGCGCCGAGCGCCGACTGAAAGCGGCTGTCCGCGGCCGGCCGGTCGCGGCTCGAAAAAATACCCCAGGCGTCGGCCAGCCATTCGGCGGCCAGGTCGGTGCGTTCCTGCACTGCGGCCGTAAATTCCTCAAAGCTTGCGTCTAGCTTAAGATCCAGAAAATCGGATACGGCGTTCAGGGCTGCCGCGTATTCGAAGGTGCCGAAAAGTGAAGGATTTATGGCAAGAAAGGTTGCCTGAAAATCGGGGAAGGCTTTCAGCCGGGCCCAGAATTCGGCTACCAGGCGGGTTTTGCCGATGCCGCCGTCGCCCAGCACGTACACGCCGTGGTATTCGCCGCGCATGTGGTGGATGTAATCGCTGGTAAGGCTTTCCAGCGGCTGACGGCGATCCACAAAGGGAGTGTGGTAATCGAAGATGGCCTTGCGGCGGGCTAAAGCCTGGTAAGCCAGTAGCCGTTCGCTTTTGCCTTTTACTGTCAGCTCCTGCGCCTCGCCGAAGATGAACTGTTTTTCGCAGCCTTCGCGGGTGCTGGCCGAAACCAGAATACCATTGGGCGGGGCGGCCGACTGCAGGCGCGAAGCGATGGCCATGGTATGGCCGGTTACCACTTCAAACTCGCCGCGCCGGCCGGTGGTCACCAGTCCGGTATGTATGCCGGTACGGAAGGCCAGATTTTCCGGCAGTTTTTCGGTAAAGCGGCGCAGCGACGAGATGAATTCCAGGGCTGAGTCGATGGCCCTCGCCGGGTCGTCCTCGTGTAATTCCGGCGCGCCAAATACCGCTACCAAAGCATCACCGATGTATTTTTCCACCATGCCGCCGTGTTTACGGATAACCGCCTCGAACTTGGCGAAGACGCGGCCCATCAAATGGTCCATTTCTTCCGGGTCGCTTTTTTCGGAGAGGGCTGTAAAACCCTTCATGTCGGAGAACAATACGCTTACGGTGCGACGTTCGCCGTCTTTTAAAAAGCCGTCGGGCGGTGGTTTGAAATCGGCTGTTTCTGCGTCAAATTCAGGCATACTCTTACTGTACCCTCCGCACGCCGCTCTGGCAAGGGAAATTCCGGGTTTATATAATTGGGACCGGCTGCTTTTTTCCCCAGGTTGACCAGATCAAAGCGCTCGGAGGCTGTTTTAAGTGCCCGCCGGTTCCGGCAGCAGCTGGCCCAGACAGTCGTACACCCGGATAGCGGTATCGCGATGCGCCGATTGCCGGTACTCCTCCCGGGTGATGCTCCACCTCAGCTGGTCCATCCTGTTATGGTCGGCATCCCGGCTCAGTCCTCGCAGCGTTCCCTCGAAGTGCAGCCCCAGCTTCTTTATTACAGCCTGGCTTTTTAGGTTGCCCGCGGCGGTATTAATCTCCACCCGTTCGGTATCGGAGTACTCGAACGCCACCTTTATCAGCGCAGAGGCTGTTTCGGTGGCATAGCCCCTGCCCTGGTGTTCCAGCCCTATCCAGTAGCCGATTTCGAAATATTCGCTGCTGTCGCGCAGGTGCAGGCCGGTGCTGCCGATTACCTGTTCTTCGGTCGGGTCGAAGACGCCCAGAGTGTAGTCGCGGTCGCTGTCGTATCTTCCGCGGAAGGAACGCAGCAGGTTTATTTCGGCTGCAAGGTCGGGGTAGGGCGGCTTGGCAAAGGGCATCCAGGGCAGCAGCGAGCCGGCCGAGGCCTGTATCTGGTTCAGCAGGCGTTGCGCGTAGCGTGGTTCCCAGCATTTCAGTACCAGCCGGCCGGTTTCGATACGGTAGGGGGTGCGTTTTTCAAGCCAGTTCATGTGTACTCCTTAGGGTGTGCTCAGGCTGTTTATGGTGCGGCCGCCACCCAGGTTGGCGTTGTAGCCGTTGGCGTGGGGATAGGCCGGAGGGTAGTCGGTGGAGATTATGTTTGCGCCGCTGGCCAGGGCCGCCTGCAGGCCGGAAGGGTCGGTGGATGGCGGGGCGTCGGCGCGGGTTCGCACGATAAGCCCGGCGGCGCGGTACTCGGCAATGCGTGCGGCGTCGGCCACTGGGTCGTTCAGGATGGCAAAACCACCATCGGCCGCACCCGGCGCTGCGCAGGTAAACATAGCCCGCCCATGCAATGCCGGATTTCCTTCTATATAAATTTCACGCAGGCGCTGGTCTTCGTGCAGCACTACAAGAACACGATTGCGCAGGCTGCCAAGCTCCGGCCAGCCTTGCCTGGCGATGGCGTCTTGAACTGAGTCTGCCGCGCCGCGCAGATTGTCGGGGGTAAACAGCCGGTCGCCCAGGGCCGTTCGGATGGTCTGGTCAAGCCTGTCCAGGGCGACTGCGTCCCAGCTGCGGGCGAAGGGGTCCAGAAAACCCCAGTCGTCCTTCAGTTCCAGGATAATGATCAGCGGAACATGGCTGGGGTTGTGGTTTGACCACAGAACGCATTCGGAGAGCGCGGCGGCCAGGTCGGGGGCAACGCTGCGTTCGTCCACCAGGGGCACATGGGCCAGGACGAAGCGGTCGCCGCGCGGCCGCAGGTCCAGTTCCAGGCTGCGTATGTCGGAATCCAGCTGGCTGTACAGACTCTGGTGGCGGTAGGCCAAAAGCGGCGGCTCGGCTGGTTTGGCCAGAGCAATCAGGCGGATACCCAGCGGGTCACTTTTGGCCCGGTAACTGTTGTGGGTGGCCAGCAGGCGCAACTGATCTAGCCGCAGGCTGTCGGGGATGTCGGCGTCGGGTAGTCGCTTAGCAGCCGGCGGATTCTGCTGCAGCTGGCGCATTCTGGCTGCCTGGGCGCGGGCATCAAAAAGCGTCGCGCTTTTCAGGCTGATGATGGCCAGTAGCAATATGGTTAGCGGAATCAATGGTATTAGTACTGTAATGAAGATTACTTTTCTTTTGGTCGAACGGTGCTTTGGATTCATAATAACCATGATAGCCCGCCAGGAGTGGGCGTGCAAGTTGTTTTTAGGGAGAGCTTCGCTTCATTAGGCTTGCCGCGGCAATATCAGTGCCTCAACTAGCGCAGTCAGTTTTATTTTGTCCAGAACTACATGCGATATCTGTCCGCGTACCAGGAGCGATGCAAAGCCGTGCAGGCAGCTCCACAGCCGGGTGGCACGTATTTCTTCACTCTCTACTGGAAGGGCTGCTGTCTCGTGGCAGCGTCGGACCGCTTCCAGCAGCAGCCCGTAGCATTCCTGCGTCATTGCCACATACTCAGGGTATTTTTTTTCGTCCTCCAGCAAGCCGGAAAAGATAATGCCGAACAGTTCGCGTTCGTCCATGGCAAAGCGCACATAGGCCATGGCGGCCGCCAGTAGTCTGGCCCGCGGCAACTTGGCTGGCGTATGGTCACCTGGCTGCAGGCTGGCTGTGGTCGTACTTACAGGCATATTTTTTAAGACATCGCCGGGTTGTGCAGCCGCAGTGGCAGCTAAAGTAAAGTCTTCCGTTGTAGCGGATGTAGACAATATGTCAGCTGTGCCGCTGTTTTCAAGCGCAGCCAGCATGCGTTTGTGCAGGCGGATATACCCCTCGGTAATAATAGCGGCGATCAATGCCTGTTTGTCGGCAAAGTGGGCATACGGCGCGGTATGGCTGACACCGGCGCGTATCGCTACCTTGCGCAGCGAAAAAGCTGCCGATCCTTCTTTGGCCAACAGTTCGATGCCTGCCTCTATGAGAGCGCGTTTCAGGTCGCCATGATGGTAGCTGCTTTTTTGCATGCCTTTTTTTACTCTTTAATCTTGACAGTGTCAAGATGTGCTTGTATTCTATCTTTACATTGTAAAGTTCAGGGGTGACTATGGGACTTTTTGATACGGAGCGGGCAGAGCTGGTTCAGGCTGCGCGGCAACTTACAGAGCGCGGTTTGTTGATGGCTACCGGTGGCAATCTGTCGCGGCGCAGTCCGGACGGAAACGGCTTTTTAATTACGCCCTCCAACCGGGATTACCTTACCATGCTGCCGGAACATATCTGTGTGCTCGACTGGGAGTTGCGTCAGATGGACGGTCCGTATGCACCTTCGGTGGAGAGCGGTCTGCATGCTGCCGTATACGGCCGGCGTAGTGACGTGGCGGCAATTGTGCATACGCATCAGGTATATGCCAGTGCGGTGTCTCTGCTGAAAACCGGCATCCCGGCGCTGTTCGACGAGCAAGCCCGTTTTCTCGGCCGCTCGGTGCGCCTCATTCCGTATGCGCCATCAGGTACCGGTTGGCTGGCGGCAACAGTGGCCAAACAGGTGCGTGGACATGATAATGCCTTTTTGATGAAAAATCATGGTGCCCTGAGTTTTGGTCACGATGTGGAAAGGGCGGTGCATAATGCCGAGATACTGGAGAAGTGTGCGCTGGCCTGGTTGCTGGCTCTGTCTGCAGGGCAGAAACCAGGCCGCATTCCTTTGGCCATCCGCGAGATTGCCCATGCCAAACTGCGAGCCGACGCAAAGAAATTCGGGGTGGATTCTGAATACCACCCTGGCGAGTAAACATTTAGGCACTGAACAGTTCAGTGCTGATCAATATAGGGTTAAATTGTTTAGCGCTTAACAGTGCATGATTGAACAGTCAGGTGGCGGGTACAGCACACTCTTCCTGTTAGGTGCCGGTCGGTGCAGGTTTTACTGTTTAGCAATGATTAGTACAGAACTGAATAGTTTAGCACTAAACAATAAAATGCTAAACCACATTGTATATACATGGAGGACCATATGGTTGAAACGAGCAAATATGCCATAAGCGAGTATCCGGATACCGAACTGGTATACCGTAAGCTGAGCAAACTGGTGGGCACTCCGCTGCACCCGATACGACGCGAGCGCATGCAGGAATATCTGTCCTGGTTCGATAAAAGCTGTGTTGCCTCAAAGTCACTTATCGAGCAGGCCAAAGCCATCATTCCCGGTGGTGTGCAGCACAATCTGGCGTTTAATTACCCTTTCCCGCTGGCTATGGAAAAAGCCGAAGGCGCTTGGCTGCAGGATATAGACGGCAACCGCTATATCGATTTTCTGCAGGCCGGTGGTCCAACGGTGCTGGGCAGCAATTATGCGCCGGTGCGCGACAAGGTATGCGAGCTGCTGCGTGAATGTGGCCCGGTTACCGGCTTGTTCAGCGAGTACGAACTGAAGCTGGCCACCCTGGTGCAGCGCTTTATGCCGTCGATAGAAATGTTCCGCATGCTCGGGTCCGGTACCGAGAGTGTGATGGCGGCCATCCGGGCGGCGCGGGCCTATACCGGCAAAAAGCGCATAGTAAAAGCCGGTGGTGCGTATCACGGTTGGTCCGACCAGATGGTGTACGGGATGCATGTGCCGGGTTCCGGCCGGCTGGAGGCCAAGGGTATTCCAGCTGCAGCCAGTGCGGCCAGCGATGAGTTTTATCCCGACAGCATTCCGTCTTTGCGCCGCCGGCTGCTGTGGAACCGGCTGCGCGGCGGTACGGCCGCGGTAATTCTCGAACCGGTCGGGCCGGAGAGCGGTACCAGGCCGGTTCCCTACGACTTTGCAAAACAGGTGCGCCAGCTGTGCGACGAGTTTGGCGCATTACTTATTTTCGACGAAGTGGTAACCGGCTTCCGCATCGGTCTGGGCGGGGCACAAGGTTATTTTGGTGTAACACCGGATCTTACGGTATTCGGCAAGTGCATTACCGGCGGCTACCCGATGGCCGGCGGGGTCGGCGGCAAGGCCGAAGTAATCCGGCGTTTTGCTTCCGGTATCGGCGGTAAAACCGGCGAGCGGGCGTATATCGGCGGAACCCTGTCGGCCAATCCGCTCTCCTGCGCTGCCGGCTATTACGCCCTGCTGGAGATGGAGCGCACAAATGCACCGGTAAAGGCCGGTCGCGCCGGCGACCGGCTTTGCGCCGGGCTTAAGCGCATCATCGACAAACACGCTTTGCCTTTCGTAGCCTATAATCAAGGCTCTATTGTGCATCTAGAAACAAGCGGCGTAATGCTGCTGGATTTCCGCAACCCCTTAAAACTGGCAACTGAACTAAAACCGCGCAAGCACATGATGGAAGAAATGGGCGCGGCCTATATGGCCAACGGCCTGGTCACTTTGGCTGGAAGTCGTATGTATACCTCCATGGCCGATACTGACGAAATTATCGATGATGCACTAAACCGGTTCGAGGCGGTGTTGTCAGAATGCGTATAGGTAACGAAAAAGTAATATTGGCGGTAGATCTGGGCACTTCCGGCATGAAGCTGGCATTAGTAACTGTTGGCGGAAAAATCTTGGCCTGGGAGTCCGAGCCGCTGGAAGTTCTTCTGGGCCCTGACGGAATGGCCGAGCAGGACCCGGAATACTGGTGGGCGGCTTTTCTGGTAGCCGGCCGCCGCCTGCTGGCACGTTCGCCGGTAGCCGTTTCCAGTATCTGCTCCGTCTGCTGTTCCACTCAGGGCGAAGGTACGGTGCCGGTGGATAAAGAAGGCAAGGCCCTGATGAACTGCATCCTGTGGATGGACATGCGCGGGGCCGCAGCCCTTAAGCGGCGCTTTGGTGGACCGATACATATTAATGGTGCCAGCCTTGGCCGGGTGCTGCGCTGGATACGGCTTACCGGCGGCATGCCGTCCATGACCGGCAAAGATCCGGCGGGACACATGCTGTACATAAAAGAGAGCCGCCCGGATGTCTACGAAAAAACCTGGCGCTTCCTCAACGTATTGGACTACCTGAACCTCCGCCTGTCCGGCCGCTTCGTGGCCACAGTAGACTCAATCCTTACCTCCTGGGTTACCGACAACCGTTCAGTCGGTGCAATAAAATATCATCCTGCGCTGGTGCGCGATAGCGGTATCGACGCGGACAAGCTGCCGGAAATCGTTTCCTGCACCGAGGTGCTGGGGCCGATAGTTCCGGAGCTGGTGCGCAAACTGGGGTTGTCGCCGCAAACCGTCGTGGTTGCCGGGGCCATCGACACCAGTGCTGCGGCCATCGGTTCCGGCGCGGTGGCCGATTATGCCGCACACCTGTATCTTGGAACCTCTTCCTGGCTGGCTGCCCATGTGCCGGCCAAGAAGACCGACATCGCCAGTGCTCTGGCTTCGGTACCCTGCGCCCGGCCCGACCGTTATCTGTTAACCGCTCTGCAGGCTACTGCCGGCGGCAATCTTACTTACATGCGCGACAACATCCTGTACCACAAAGACGAACTGCTGCAGGAAGCCGCCGTTCCGGATATCTTTAAAGTGCTGGATATCATCGCCGCCCGGGTGCCGCCGGGATCCAACGGTGTGCTGTACACCCCCTGGATCTGGGGCGAACGGGCCCCGGTAGAAGACCGCCAGTTACGGGCCGGCCTGTACAATCTGTCGCTGCGCAACACCCGGCAGGATATCGTACGGGCTTTTCTGGAAGGCATAGCCCTGAATACCCGCTGGCTGATGAAGCCGTTTTTGCATTTTACCGGCCGGCCGGCCGGCGCGGTGCATCTGGTTGGTGGCGGAGCACAATCCGATGTCTGGTGCCAGATTTTCGCCGATGTACTGCAGACGCCGATCCGGCAGCTGGCTGATCCGGTGTATGCCAATGCCCGCGGTGCGGCTTGGATAGCCGCGGTCGGCCTGGGCGAGTTACATTTTGATGCCCTGCCGGAGCTGGTAGACATCCGGCGGGATTATGTGCCGCAGCCGGCCGCGGTACAGGTGTATAATGAGAAGTTTGCTGCGTTTACCTCCATCTACCGTCGGATGCGGGGCTTATATCACCAATTAAATGCTTAGGCAGGGGAGTAGCTATATGACTGATCAGTTTAAGGTGTACAAGTATCGCTGGGTGGTGCTTGGCGTTTTCATGTTTATTAATCTTACCATCCAGATCTTGTGGATCGCCTATGCGCCGATTACCGGACCGGCTGCTGCTTATTATGGTGTTTCCGATATGGCCATCGGCTTTCTGGCCATGAGCTTCATGATAGCCTTTATTCCACTGTCTATCCCGGTTTCCTGGGCTATTGATACCTTCGGCTTTCATAAAACCGTCGGGGTAGGGGCTGCGCTCATGGGCGTCTGCGGCATTGCCCGCGGGTTGGCCGGTAACAATTACGTTTTGGTGCTGCTGGCTACCATCGGCCTGGCGGCGTCTCAGCCCTTCCTGCTTAACGCTTGGACCAAGGTTCCGGCGCTGTGGTTTCCAGCACGTGAACGGGCGACTGTGGTCGGCCTGGTCACTCTGGCCAATCTTGTCGGCACCGCCATTGGCATGGTGGTAACGCCGATGCTGGCCAACAGTATCAGTATTGCCGCGATTCAGCTGCTATACGGTTCACTTGCTGCCGTTTCCGCCGTCCTGTTCATTCTATTTGCCCGCGAAAAACCGCACACTCCGCCCTGCATCGCCGGCGATGACGAGCGTGCTCTGATGCTCGACGGCCTTAAGCATGCTTTTTCGGTACGCTCTTTCCGTTTATATCTTATAATTATGTTTATCGGGCTGGGTATTTTTAACGGTGTAAGTACCTGGATCGAAAGCATTATCCGGCCTCGCGGTTTTTCACCGCAGGATGCCGGAACGGTCGGCGCGCTGATGCTGGCCGGCGGTGTTCTGGGTGCGGTTATTCTGCCGATATTTTCGGACCGCAGCGGCCGGCGCAAACCGTTTATTCTGGTTGGCTTTCTGCTCGGTATGCCCGGTCTGCTTGGTATTACCTTTGCCGGCAGCAGTTGGCTGCTGTATGCCGCGGCGGCCTGGACCGGTTTTTTTCTGGTTGGGGTAAATCCAATCGGCATGCAATACGCTTCGGAGATAGCCCGGCCCACACCGGAGGGCACTTCCAATGGACTGATACAGCTCTGCGGCCAGGCTTCGGTGGTGTTTGTGTACCTGATGGCCGCATTGCGCCTGCCCGGTGGTTCCTTTACGCCCGGCTTGCTGGCCGCGGCCGCCTTGATGCTCGGAGCCGTTCTGCTGGTTTCTTTACTGGATGAACCCGGGCGCAAAGTCGGTGGCGGGCCTGGTTTATAACAAGCTTGCCACCCGGTCCAGTTCGCTATCTGCTTGGTTGATAAGCCGGCCGGCGGCTGCTTTCAGTGCTGCAATGTTTTTGTCACTAGCGTCATCCATAGCTTCATTGCATCCGGTCAGGTCCGGTTCCAGCCGTATGTAGTCTACTCTGGGCAGATGCTGCAGCTGATAGTTTACTGATTCACTTTGACCTTTACTCATGATCATAGCCATCGGCACCCCGTTGGAGGGGAGTACCCAGTCGATAAAGCCCCAGCTTTTTACGGTTTCGTAGCTTAGCTGGCGCACTGACCGGCCGGTGCCCAGGCTAAGGATGGTAAAACGTGTAGCAAAAGGATATATTTTCCTCGCTTCTACATATGCGCTCATGGCCGGGTTGTTGGCGAACATGCCTCCGTCAATAAGAGTGTAATGCTCGTCCAGATTCAGGGTGCGGACGCGTACCGGTTCAAAATAGGTAGGGGCGGCCGAGGAGCCCCTGGCAGCGTCGCGCATAAAAAAATCCGGATCCGGCGGCGTGTGCAGTCCGGGGCGCTTTTTGATTATCAGAGGCCGGCCGCTTTCCAGATCGTAGCTTGTTACCAGAATATTGGCCAGCGCGTCACTGATGGTCCTGTCTTCGAAGGTCTCCAGCAGTACCTTGTCAAAATTACCCGAATCATATTTACCGGCAAAAGCCTGACGCATGGTTTGCAGTTGTGAAAAAATCTGTCGCGGAAATATTTCCAGGCCGCGTTTTTCATATATATTGACCATATCCTGCGCGTTCAGTAGAGGGCGCTTGCAATAGCCGGAGCCGTCCGCTGCTTTTGCCGGAGCTGTAAGGCCCAGTGTAATCAGCGAGCCGGTCGAAGTTCCCGCCAACAAGTGGAACAGGCGGCAGTAGGGCTGGCGTTTGCGCAAGCGGTCCAGCCGCTGGCGCAGCTCCGCCAGGATCATCGCCGGAATGATGCCGCGGATACCGCCGCCGTCAATACTCAGAATCCGTACCGTGTTTACAAAAAAACGTCCCGTGCCAGCGCCTGCCATGTTCTGTCCTTCGCCGGCTTTAGGGTTATAGTATGCGTGGTGCTTGCTGCAGCTTCCGGCTCAAGCGTACTATAGCCCATTCCGGTCATCCTTTCCAGTAACGTCTGTACAACAGAAGGCCCATTACCACATACGCTACGGTTTTCGGTATCATAAGCAGACCCAGCGCCGGGATGGCTGAGGCAAAGAGGATAACCGGCGTGTAAAATCCGTAGGACGCAACCATGGCCCATCCTGTAGCTTTCCATGTTTTGTCGCTTCTCTGGTTTCCCTCGCGGATGAACAGAATCGCCAGAAGGAAACCGGCAACGGCCAAGGGCAGGTTGCGGAGCAGGCTCATGCCCCAGGGCGGAGTACTGGTCTCCCAGGCGTTGCCCGGTATTGCCATGATAATCAGCCGCAAAGACAAAAGTGTCTGCATGAACCAGAATGCGAAATCCGGTTTCTTCCGTGCATTGTGGATTCGCGCTTCGGCGAAAACCATATAAAAACCGGTCATTGTATAGGCTGTTGCCAACATGCCCAGCCCCAGAATACTGTAGCGTATTCCGCCTAGGTTTATAAATGAATTCTCCGGGCCAAGCAGTGCACTCAACACTCTGGCCCCAACGTGGAAGCTGTCGCCAGCAGCCAGCAGAAAAAAAGCCAGCAAAAAACGTCCGGCCAGGCTGCGTTCATCAGTCCGGATTTTGGCTTTGTTTCGGTACATCAAAATCACCAAAATCCAGACGGTGGCCAGGTACACAACATTAAATGTGTTTTCCATTATCAGGCCCCATGCTATACTCATTGTATCCTCCTGCACTAAAGAGTGTAATTTTGCACTCAATAGTGCAAATATAGAAGTATTACTCGGTATTGTCAAGGAGTACTTGTGGAACATGCAGAAGTTCAGCTGCTTGATAAAAAAAACAGGCAGCGCCAGAGGATTATTCAATCGGCGGCTGACTTGTTTATTCAAAAAGGCGCACGTGCGGTTTCTATGGATGATATAGCGCTATCGGCCGAGCTCTCCCGGCGGACTCTGTTCAATTACTTCCCGAGTAAAGATGAGCTGTTATATGAAGTAGCGGAGCCGGTATTGACCAGGGCTTTGCAGCTTGCCGCACAAGCTTCTGCCGGATTGCAGCCTGGATTGGAAGACATCGTCCGACTGACCCTGGATCTCTGGCATGACTGCGGCTCTAGGCTTGGCCTTATCTACATGGTGGAGCTTGAAGAATCCCCCCGTCTGGCCGGTCTTCATGCCGCCTTCCTGAAGCAGTTTCAGTCTCTGACCGCCACCGCTTCCGGTCGTGCAGGGCTGGAGCCCGGCGATGCTCGTCTGGCAGGACGCTTGGTGTATCGTCTCTTTCTGCCCTTTCTGCAGGCACTGGAACCGCTGGCCGATCTCGACCAGCGCTACATGCAGGGTTTTAGTGCTCTGCTGCGGTCTACCCTTAAGATGGTTTGACTTGCAGCTGAGGGCTTGTTACATTACATACAAAATGTACTGATGTGTATATTGGTTTATGCAAAGGGGTTGGTATGGGTAAGCGTTTGATGATTCTGTCCGCCAGTGCTGGTAGTGGTCATGTTCGGGCCGCGCAGGCAGTAGAAGAGGCGGCCAGGAAAGACGAGCGGATCAGCGAAGTGCTGCATATAGATACTCTCGAATATACTAATATGATGTTTCAACGTATTTATTCGAAGGGCTATCTGGAGGCTGTAAAAACCATACCCGATCTGTGGGCGATGGCTTTCGACAACATGGACAAGCCCTGGGAGAAAACTTTGGTTATGTCGGCGCTGCAGCGCATGAACAGCCAGCCGCTGGTCAACAAGATTAAAGAATATAAACCGGATATCTGTATTTGCACCCACTTCATGCCGGCGGATATTGTGTCCGGCATGATCAAGCAGGATCAGCTTATGTGCAATCTGGGCATCGTGGTTACCGATTATTATGTGCACGCGTTGTGGCTGACCGACCTGTTTACCCGTTATTTTGTGCCCAAAGAGGAGAGCCGGCGTCATCTTACCCTGCTGGGGCTGCCGCCGGATCGGATTGTCGTTTCCGGCATACCTATCATGGAGGCTTTCTCGGCGCGTCAGTCCAAAAAAGCTTTATATGCAAAATTCGATCTTGACCCTGCCCTGCCGGTGGTTCTTCTGTCGGCCGGTGCCTTCGGCATAATGAATGCAGCTGATATCCTGATGATCTTGAATCAGATACACAGTAAATGCCAGATTGTGGTCATCTGCGGCAAAAATGTAAAGTTGCTGCGCGAACTGGGCAAGGCGGTGGAGGCTGACCAGGAAGCGGTGGCGGCTGCCGGTAAAGCTGCACGCAACCGCTACAGTATTATTGGCTACACCGATGTCATGCACGAATACCTGAAGATTGCCGATGTATTCATCAGCAAACCGGGTGGTTTGTCCACCAGCGAGAGTATGGCGGCCGGCGTGCCCATGATTATCTGGGATCCCATACCTGGGCAGGAATTATACAATGCCTACCATCTTCTGGAGAATGGCGTTGGTATGTTACCGGATAATGCCATAACAATAGGCTACAAGGTTGACGAAATTCTGGGCAACCCGGAGCGGCTGAAGCAGATGCGCGAGAAAGCGCTCTCCATCGCATTTCCGCAGGCATCCCAGACTATTGTATCGGCCATGCTGGCCAATGAGGGTGAAACTCCGGTTAAACCGTTCAAGCGCCTGGTTCAGTAGTCTTTACTGCTGGCAGCCGCAGAAATACTCCCAACAGCACACAGAGCCCCGAAATCAGTAAAAGCCCCATGCCCGGTCCGTACAGCTTACTGAAGAAGCCGAGCAGCAAGGCAAGGCCGGCAGCGAACAGGGTTTCGGCCTGGGATTCTACTGAAAGGCTGGAGGCCATGGATTCCTGGCGCATCCGCTCGCTGATATAGGCGATGCCCATAGGTTTGCGCAGGTTTTCTATTACGTAAATTCCAACATACAGCAGTACTGCCAGCACCGGAATTGTAAGCGCATAGGCGATTCCGCTGGCCAGACCAAGCAGCAAGCCGGTAAACAAGGTTTTGTTCAGTGGTTTAGCCAGATCTTTATAGCGTTCACTGAAGCGTCCGGACAGCGACGAGGCAGTAGAAGTAAGCAGGAAAAGCAGCGAGTACATTACACCAGTGATGATTGCGGTACGCTTGTCGCCCTCCAGTGCGGTCATGACGGGAATGGAGAGCGCCATTACTTTTAGCAGCGGCTGCAAGTAGTCCTTAACGGCTTTATAGTAGCCGGTATACAGAGCCTGATTGGCGATAGCCTTCAGGGCTGGCGGATGTTTTATGGTTTGCAGCAGCGAAGCCCAAACTTCACCGAATTCCGACCGTATCGACCGCTTGCTGCCATGGCGCGGTCCGTCCAGCCAGGCCGGGTAGCTTAGAATCAGCAGAAAATCCAGAGCATACGGAATTATCGTAAACAGAAATACCGGCGCATAACTGCCCTGGTAAAAAACCAGCGCTGCCGCAATAAGTGCCGACAGTGCTGCTCCGCGTTGCGACCAGGAGCGGGTGTGCCCGTAATAATGGGTTCTCAAATGCTGCCAGCCGCGCGATTTTAGATAGTCAAAAATCATGGCCTTATGGGTGCCGGTGCGAAAGGCGTCACCAACGGCGTAGGCCAGCATGGCCGGCAGCAGTACCCAATATGATTTTGCGAAGAAAAAGATCAGGAAAGAGGCGATATAGGCCGCAAAGGATACCAGCATGGCGCGCCGTCTGCCCATTACATCAGCCAGCAGCCCCGAGGGTATTTCCATCAAGTTTATGGTTATTTCACGCACCGCGTACAGGCTGCCTATCTGCAGATAGCCCAGACCTTTCTCCATGAAAAACAGCAGCAGGAAGGGTTCATAAAAGCGCAGATCTTTGAGAAAACCGTAAGCGCAGAACTTGTAGTACTGCAGGTTCTTTTCGAAACTGGCTGACATAAGCGCTCCCGCAAAGTCCGACTTAGAGTTCCAGTGGCCGAACCTTTTTTCTGGTCAGCGGCAGTCCGGAAAAGCTGAGTGTAAAGCCGACACTTTCGTATAAGCCTTTGGCGTTTACCAGATTTTCCTCTACATTCAGGATTATATCTTCGGCGTTGCGCTCGTCGAAAAGCCAGTCTACAGCGCTGGCCAGTAACTGTCGGCCATAGCCCTGGCCGCGCTTTTCCTCGGCTACACCAATAAACTGTACCTCGCCTTTGCTGCCGCTGGTTTCCAGAAAGGCAACTGAAAATCCGGCTATTGTACCGGCATCGGGAAGTATTGAAATATGATGTGACAGATTATGCATCTGAATCAATGCGTCGGCCGTATAGTAGGTTTCCGGGAACAGGCGGTTAAACAAAGCAGTGAAGGACGCATGGTATTCGGCGCTCAGCTTAACGCACTTGTCCTTCGGACAATCCACTCGGCGGGATTTGGCCAGCCGGTAGTCGTGTGAAACGCTACCCTGGGTAAATCCGTGTTTGCGATAGAAATCTATGCCTGCCGTGTTTTTGGTGTTCAGAAAAGCTTCCCAACGCTCAGTCGTAGCCGGAAGGATTACCAACAGCTCTTCATACAGCCTGGTAGCCAGAATACTCCAGGAGCCGGTAAAAACATGAGGTCCGTGCAGCCAGATGCGGTTCAGTTCAGGGTCATATTCACCACCCATAGCGCCTATGATGGCCTGGCCGCTGCAGGCCAAAATATAGAACATTTCTCCAGCTTCGAAACCGGCGCGAAAATCGGCCGTTAGCTCGGCCGGACTGTCGCCTGCCCAGGAGTGCAGGCAGTGGTTATTGGGTCGCATGGATGAATAAATAATGTTCTGAACTAAAAGCGGAATATCTTCCACGGTAGCCTGGCGATAGATAATTGTTTGCATATTTCCTCTTTCTTTTTGTGCATCGTAGCATAAAAAGTGATAATTGTCCAATTACGCAGGTACAGTCCACAGCAGGAAGTCCTTTCTGCTTACATTTGGGGGCTAAACATTTGGCTTTTGATATGAAATTGGATATACTCTTCTTTGTTCCTGTATATATTGGAACGGTTCGTGAACGAGTACGTTACGACCGGCGGACGCCGCAAGGGCCGCAATCGAAGAGGAGTATTGTATGTCAGAGCTGATGAAGCAAACCCCCGAATACCGTGATGATCTGGAAGTCAGGAGGCAGGCCGTTATGGACAGCCTCACCGAAGCGTTTGCCCAGGGCTATCTTGATATGGATAGTTATGAATTGCGGGCAGACAAAGCCAGTGCGGCAACACTGCCGGCCTTATTGGACGAGTTGTTACTCGATCTGCCGCCGGCACTACAAAAATCCGCCGGCATGGGGCAATCGGTCCAATATAATTCCGCACCCCGCTATACGAATACTGCCCTTAGTGGAACCCAGCGCATGAATACTGCCTGTGTAATGGGTGACAAGCATTTTGCCGGCAACTGGCTGCAAAGCGATAAGGTGACCAGCTTTACCCTTATGGGCTCTACTAAGCTGGATCTGACAGCGGTTGACCTACCCCCTGGCCCCACTTCAATCGAAATTTACACCCTGATGGGTGATACCCAGATTACCGTCCCCAGTTCGCTGCCGGTGCGCTTTAATGTAACCGGCATCATGGCCGATACCAGGCTGGACAAACAGGTAAACCAGCAGATCCGAGGCGCAGCCGCCTGGGTAGAGGTCAGTGGTTTTGTTATGATGGGCGAAGTGCGGGTAAAGTCGGTCTGAACGGCCGCGCTTGGGCTTGATGCCTCTATAAATTCAAAAAGGCTGGCGCGTGGCCAGCCTTTTTTATATCTTGTCGATAAGCATCGAGCATTTTCCAGACGGTATGGGCAGCGTTTTTTTCTTGCGGCCCAGTACATTAATCGTAAAGTAGTATAATTTCTCCGATTCCATGTGGATTTCCCAGCCGCGTCCGCTTTTGTTGGACAGTATGGTGACCATATTGCGCTTCAGGCTCAGGTTTTCGATACCCATGATTTCCAAATTGGGAATAATCCAGTCCACCGTTTTGCGCGGCAATGAAACCGACAGTCCGACGATGTTCTCGATCATAAGGGCAACGGTTGAGAGTCCGGTGAAGGCCAGGAATTGGGCGCGTGGCCAGTCCGGCTGCTCGGGCCAGATGGCTTTACCGTCATTTTGTGGCTGGTAGGCTTCCCATAGGGTTTGCTTCTGTTCACCGTTCGGATGCGCCGAGTCCAGTATAAAATACAGATGACGTATGGCACAGGCTCTGGCCAGTTCCCAGTGGTTGTACTTTTCCAGCCCCTTGATGATCATATAGGTAAAGGGCGGAACAACCGAACCACGGAAGCCCATGCCGCGCTTGTCATAATCGGGGGAGTCGGCGGACAGGGTGGGGAAGGGGTTTTCGGTGCCAAAGGTTTCCGGATTGGTCAGGTGGGCAATCAGCCGTTCTGAACGGTCCTCGTTAACAATCTCGGCAAGCAGGGCCCAGAACGCTCCGATGGTTTTTATCGGCACCTGATGCTCGGCTGCGTCAATATCATAGTAGAAGGCATCATCGTCATTCCACATCATGTTGTTCAGCCGGGTCTTCAGCGAAAAATAATTGCGCTTGTAGATGAAGGCAATATCCTTGTCATTGAGGATATCGCCGAGGGCTGCCATGTACATGGCGTTAATAGCCATCGCGATGGTAAAATCCACGTGATAGATGGCATTGCCGCGTGGCGAGTTCATCATGCCAGTGGCCGCAACCGGTGTTTCAAAGAGTCCATTGGGGCGCTTAAAGGAGTTTTCTATCCAGGTGTAGTATTTCTGGAGTATGGGCATTACTTCTTTTACCCGCTTTTTGTTGGCGGTTTTGTGATACAGGTTGTACTCAGCCCAGGCAAAAAGCGGGATGCCTACGCCTTCCGGATTATCGGCCGGCAGCGAGGGTTGGCCGCTCTGGATGTCGTAACGCCAGCGGATTGCACCATTTTCTTCCTGCTTGCTGTACAATGCATCCAGGCCATTGGAGGCGCTGTAAATGCGATTGGAGTATACCAGGTAGAAAGATGAGAATATCTGCTCTCCCTGATCAAGGATGTTTGAGTCCGGATAATAGAAAAACTTGCCGCCGCCGATTCCGCTTTCGGGAGCTGCAGCAGTCCAGTAGTCTTCTATCCAGGCCCAGGTCCTGTCGTAAATATCGACGAAGTCCTGATCGTAGAAGTGTATGTTCGGAAAATCCCGTTTATTCAAGGGTAATGCTCCCCGCTAAAAGTCTGCGATGCAATGTACGAAACGCAATACTTTTCAAGTAAATGTAATAGAATGAGTAAAGTTACAACAGATATAGAATATAATCGGCGGAGGGTCTTTTGTCAAATTATTTATTATTCAAAATGAGGTCCGGAGGCAGTTATCAAAGGTATAGAGCAAAATATTCTGCTTATTTTGCTCCTACCTTCTGATAATGTCACGTTATTGTTCCTCTGTCAACGAGGTGGCTGCTCTCGTGGGGCTGCTCTCGGAAGCGCACCATGCCTGCAGCCGCTGTATTTCTTTTTGTACGGTGTCGGCTGCCGTTCCTCCAATATGGCTGCGGCGGTTCAGGCAGGCTGCTGCCGTCAGCCAGCATTGCAGCAATGACTGGTCAATTCCTAATCGTGCATAGCTAGGATCTATGGACGCCAGCTCTGCTGGTCCAAGCCCGGCGATTTTACTTTGCCCGGCTTGGGCTTTTAGCACGGTTTGCTTGGCGATGCGGTAGGCTTGCCTGAAGGGTATGCCGCGCAGTACCAGCAGCTCTGCCAGATCAGTGGCCTCCAGATAGCCGCTGTCCAGTTGGGCCTGCATTTGCTGTGGATGCGGCTGGAGGGCTGCCGCCAGCAGAGAAAAAGCTTCCAGGCTGCTGTTTACTGTGTCGGTCAGATTGAAAATGATGGCCTTATCTTCCTGCAGGTCGCGCGCATAACCCAGGGCTACACCTTTTTGCAGCACCAGTAGGCTGGTCAGTGCGCCGATGGCGATACTGCTTTTCCCACGGATCAATTCGGCCAAGTCGGGGTTCTGTTTTTGCGGCATGATGCTGGAGCCGGTGCGGCAATCGGCAGCTATCGCGGCAAAGTTCCAGGCTTCGCTGGTCCACAGGATTATCTCTTCGCAGAAGCGCGAGAGATGCATCATCAGGCTGGCGGCGGCAGCGGCATAGTCCACGCAGGCATCGCGGTCGGCGGTGGCATCCATTGCATTGCGCGACGGCCTGGCAAAGCCCAGTTCGGCAGCAGTCTGTTCGCGGTCGATAGGCAGCCCTGTGCCAGCCAGGGCGGCCGAACCGAGCGGACATTCATCGGCGCGCCTGCGGGCTTCCAGGAAGCGCGAGTGGTCCCGCTCCAACGCGGCACACCAGGCGCAAAGATGAAATGCCAGACTGATCGGCTGGGCTTTGCGCAGGTGGGTGAAGCCTGGCATCAGAGTGTGTACATGTCCGCCGGCCAGTTCGGTTATAGTTTTTACGCAGTGCATAATCCCGTCCTCCGCCAATCGGAACTGTTTTTGCAGATACAAGCGCAAATCTGTGGCCACCTGGTCGTTGCGGCTGCGACCGGCATGGATGCTTTCGCCGGCCGAGCCGCAGCGCCGCACCAGTTCCTGTTCTACATAACTATGTACATCTTCGGCCGCAGCATCTACTTTTAGCCTGCCTGCCTGGTACTCCTGTTGCATGGTCTGCAGGACCGCACTTATGGCTGCCGCATCTTCAGGGTTAATGATGCCGCAGCTGCCCAGCATGTGACAGTGGGCCAGGCTGGCTGCCAGTTCTTCTTCGAGCAGCCTGCTGTCTACCGAAAGGCTGGATAAAAAGTGTTCCACCAGCGGGTTCAAGCTGTCTGAAGCCAGTTCCCATAATTTGGCCATCAAGCTTCTCCTGACAGGGCGCTGAGCGGGGTTTTTTGACCCGCACTGGCCTTGGCTCGGGCGACTATCCAGGTATGGCTGGCGTCTGTCTGGCTTATATGCAAGCGCTTGCTGGCTCCAGCTCTCCCAACGGTGCTGGCTGCGGAATGAAGCTGGCCAATAGCAGCCATCCTGTCCTGCATCAGGTTGCGTGCCAATACCGGCAGCGATAGTAGGTTGATAAAGCCCTGGGCGTCATGATGATCAAAAAGGCTGCCGGTGCTGAAGCTGGCAAGGTTATCATCGTATAATGAAGTTGGCGAGCTGATGCTCTGGCAGATTAGATTGCCTTTATATAATTTCAACTGCACCGTGCCGTTTACCATTTGCTGGGTCGAATCTATAAAAGCGTTTATTGCCGCCATCAGTGGGGTAAACCATTCGCCTTCATAGAGCAGTTCGGCGAAACGCTGGGCGGCAGTCTGCTTGAATGCGAAGGTGCGCCGGTCCAGGCAAAGCTGTTCCAGTTTGTCGTGTGCTTCCATGAGAATAGTGCCACCTGGCGTTTCATACACACCGCGGCTTTTCATGCCTACTACGCGATTTTCCACCATGTCCAGAATGCCGATACCATGCCGGCCGCCTAGTTTATTCAGTTCCAGAACAAGTTCTGGCCCGCTTAGGGCATTACCGTTCAGGCTCACTGGAATGCCCTTAGAGAATTCGATTTGTATAGAGTCAGCCTTGTCTGGGGCTTGTTCCGGGGTATTGCACATTTTAAGCATGCCCTGCCATTGCGGTTCGCATTCTGGATCTTCAAGCAGCAGCCCTTCATGGCTCATGTGCCACAGATTGTCA
>JAHIWF010000160.1 GCA_018815555.1 Spirochaetota bacterium
GTAGATCGCCCGCTCTTACCCGTACCAAGCGGGGCTTCATAGCGGGATGAGCTACAAGGCGAAAAGGCCATCGGGAGACGCCGCTGTACTTTTGTACAGCAAGTCTCACGATGGCCTTTTCAACGCAGTAGATCGCCCGCTATGAAGCCCCGTTACATTACCTCTTGGTATTCGTTTAACTGTTGAAGATCCTTCAATTTCTGCAAAGCCTTTTCCTGAATCTGCCGTACCCTTTCCCGGGTTATGCCCAGCAACTTGCCGGTTTCTTCCAGGGTCAGCGGACCTTCACCATTCAGGCCGTAACGCAGAGTAATAATGGTAATTTCGCGCTGATTCAGATTCTGCAGTACGTTACCGAGGGTTTCCTGCAGGGTCATGGTAAAAACAGCATCGAAGGGTTCGATATTGTAATCGTCACTTATCAAATCGGCCAGATGGGTTACGTTGTCTTCATCTACAGTGGTATCCAGGGAGGCAGTCTCCTGGGAAAGCTTCATGATTTCTTTTACTTTTTTGGAATCCATCCCCAGTTTGTCGGCCAGTTCTTCCGGTTTGGGGTCACGGCCCAGATCCTGGGTAAGCTGTTTGGCCACGAAATAGCATTTTTTAATAGTATTGAGCATATGAATCGGGATTCGGATGACCCGCCCTTTATCGGCCAGGCTTTTGATTATTGCCTGGCGGATCCACCAGGTTCCGTAAGTAGAAAAACGGCAACCACGGGTATAGTCGAAACGCTCAACGGCCTCGATCAGGCCGATATTACCTTCATCAATAATATCCAACAAGGACAAACCACGGTGTTGATAATTCTTGGCTATACTGACCACCAGGCGCAAATTGCTGGAAATCATTTTATTCTTGCTGGCGAGCAATTCCGTTTCATGTTTGGTTTTCTGCACGAGGTACTCTTCTTCCCCCATTGAGCCATTCTGGTGCATTACTTCGGTAGCGGCTATGGCATGTCGTGATTTTTGAATTGCCTGACCTATGCTCTGCTCATCAGCGGCATTAAGCAAGGCATATCTAGCTATCTGCTTCAGATATAGTGCAAGCGGGTCGGTTTCTCCCTCTATCGGGGCTTTATGCACTTTTCCGGGTTCCTGTACAGTCTGCGCTTTGCGGCGCTTTCTTGCAGCTGCCTTACGTAAGGTTCCAGAGTCCATTCCACACCCCCGTTGTACTTTTTCTCATGCCGATATATGCGATTTCGCGGTATCTAAAAATCTCCAAAACAATACAAATCACCATTAACTCTGATAGTATACCACATAGATAATAAAAAGCAAATTTTTTACTGCGAATAATGTCGAGTTTTGTAAGTAATATGTTAAAATTCCGCTGAAATTTCATTATTTTTTTTCAATAAGAAAATTAATAGCTTTTTCATTTCAATAATCAAAGTATCTGGTTTTTTTACCTTTTAAAAACTTGCGGCTTGCGATATCAGGTCGGGTCAAGTATTATACGTTAAGGATACAGCATGCAAAATGGCACTACCAGCCTGATCGGCAGAACTAGCGAGATACAATACCTCGAAGCCTGGCTCAGAACAGCACTGACGATAAAGCGGGGAGTTCTGCTCCTTTCTGGTCCGGCAGGTATGGGCAAGAGTCAATTGCTGCAGGAAGCCTGCCGTCTGGTAAAACCGGCAGTACCGCCGCTTATTTTGCACGGCAGCAGTAATCAACAGAATCCGTATCAAATTTTTGCCCAATGGTTACTGAGTCGTTTCATTGGTCATTCGTCCCTGCGCTATAAGGATCCTGCGGCTGCATTCCTGAACAATTACAACCGTTTTGTTAACAGTCTGCCGGTACGCCGGCGTAATGAGCTGAAAGCAAATGGTGATTATCTGCTGTGGTTGAGCGGCCTAACCATAGCACCGGAGTTACGGCAACTTGATCCTAAAACACTCTATGATCTGTCTGCCAGTGCTCTTAAAAGTTTGCTGGTAGCCGAGGCAGAATTGTTCCCCCTGGTCATTATTGTGAAAAACGTGCATTTGGTAGATATTCAATCTGCTCAGTTTCTGGCAAAACTCAGCCGTGAAGGAATTATTGTAGCAATGACCAAGCGCTCTGACGGAAATTGGACAAATCATTCCGATGCACTCCTGGCCATGGTAGATGCAAAGCTTGAGCTGCCCCCCCTAGCACTCCACGAAACAAGACAATTAGTACATGCTCTCAGCCAGACGCTGGATTGTCCGCTTATGCTTAACGAATCGGTTATAGAGACTATTTACCAAAGCACCTCGGGGATTCCTTTCCTTATCGAGCAAATGACACTTTTATTACAACAAAACATGCTTTGCACCTCGGACAAAGTAGCAGTGGATCTATATTTGCGGGACAGGCCACAAAATGTGATTGACCATCGACTGGGCCAGCTCAGCCCGGTACTGCGCCTGACAATCGAAGCGGCTGCAGTATGCGGCTTGCGTTTTTCCAAAGCACTGCTGGAACGAGTCATGACAACGCAGTATCTGCTCTCTGCTCATGATTGCATCAGCAACATACATCAGGGGATTGTAGAAGGTTTCTGGCATGCCAGCTCAGAAGGCGAATACCTTTTTAACGAGTTGTTGTTCCGTGATTCCGTACTGGAAACGATGCAAGCTGACAAAAACCGTCTGCTGCATCAGGCATGTGCGGCATCGCTGCAGGAACTGTATGCGCCGAATGCGGATTTCTACGCACATGAGATTGCAGCACATCTGGAATATGTTAACCAAAGGCAGGCGGCGCGCTGGTACGAAACATCGGCCAATATTGCCAGGAAAGAATACCGTCACCATCAGGCTATGGAATATTACGACCGGGCACTGACTCTTCTGCCGCAGGATAACAGCGATATCCGCTTTGAGTTATTGCGGCACAAAGCCGAAAGCGCCGAACAAGCGGCCAAGCTTGACCAGGCCGAAACAGGCTATCAGACAATTCTGGCAGCAAGCCGGCAGTCCGAAAACCGCTATGAAGAAAGCTGGGCCTTAAGCGGTCTGGGTCATCTGGCCGACTTGCACAGCGACCGGGAAAGAGCACTTGAACTATTGCAGCAGGCACTGCAACTGGCCCGCGACAGCGGCAATAACGATGCGGCGATGATTACCTGGGGCAGAATCGGCATGGTGCTGGACGCCAAACAGGATTGGAACGGAGCGCGCGAGGCCTACCAGCAAAAGCTGGTGATGGCACAGACCTCGGCAAACAATGCAGCCATTATTTCCTCATTAAATAATATCGGTTTAGTATACCTTGGCGAGAACAAATTCAGTGAAGCTATAAATATATTACAGCAGCTTACCGAACGTCTCGAGACTGACGGAGATCAGGTAATATTGTCTAAGGTATTCGGCAATCTGGCCTACGCCTACGACGAAAAGGGCCTGATAGATTCGGCTATTGACGCTTACAAGCGCCAGCTGGAACTGGCCGGCAAGTATGGCTACCAGTTGGGAGTAAGCATAGCACTGTGCGGACTGGGAGCAACCGCATTGAAGAAGGGACAACTGAGCGAGGCCCTGATTCGTTTAAAGGAAGCCGTGGCTATCGGAAAAAATATTGGTGTTAAATATTATACCAGCGAATATAACTACTTCTACGCCCGCGCACTGCAATTGCAGGGCCAATATGCACTGGCCCTGAACATCGCGGAGCAGAGCTTGGAAGAAGCCTTGGCGGACGAGCGGGAGGACATAACAGCCAGGACACAAGCGCTACTGCTCGGATTGCGGGCAGACAGCGCAGTAACAGCCGAGGATCGTTTAGCGGCTATAAAGCAGCTGGCCAAGCTGAGCGCTGATCCTGAAAGCAAGCTTGAAGTACGGGCTTTTGCCGCGTTGGAACTGCAGCGTAAAAAGGCAAAAGCTGATAGCACCTCACCTCCTGATGAGCGCTGCATCGAGCTATTCTATGAGTTATACGCAGACACTGGAAGGGATGAATATGCCAGAATTCTGGCGGAGCTCCAGCAAACAAACACCTAACTATAAATCAGCGAATCTAGAATTCCGGGCATGGCAAATTTGCAGGCTTCTGTATCAATGCAGTTATGATTGACGCTTTAAGTCTTTTCTGGCCTGCCGCAGGCCGGCGTTCGCCTCACTGAGCCGTTTTATACCGCTTAGAAACGGCAGCAAACCGAACACGCCGGCAGCCATAAACCACCAGGCACTGTTGTACTTGTAATACGCCCAGCCAAGCGCTGCACCTACCAACAATGAGCTTACCATCTTGAACACAGCCTTGCTGCGCTGCTGCAGATATTTCTCCAGCCTGTCATCGGCGCTTAACGCCGGGACTCGTGAAGCAGCTCTGCGCCTGGAGCTGCCAGGTTTATCCGAAGAAAAGGTATAACTAAGTGTTGATGCTTTAGTACCAGACTTCGCTGTTACCATGTGTTCTTTGACCGGAGCGGCTTCGGTTTGACCAGCACTAAGGCCTTTCATGACTGCCTGGCTGATCTGTGCGCGCAGTTCTTGTTTGAAACTACTGTATTCAGATGCCTGAGGTGCCGCCTCAGGCACCGCCTGAGCTCGTCCAGGTGATAGCGGCGCTGGCGACTGAACTACCGGCGGCGCTGGCTCGGTTTCCGGTTCAGCCTCGGAGAGAGCCAAACTGTAGTCACCCAGAACATACAAGCGCAGAGGTCTTTCAATGTTTTTAAGCTGTCCAGTTTTATACTCGGTAAACTGTACATCAAGCTTATTGGCAACCTGACGCTCTACATCCTCACTGACCAGAATCATGCCGGGTTGCGCTGCCTGCTTAACTCGGGCACCTATATTGATGCCATTTCCGTATACACGACTCTCGTCGCGCCAGATTTCGCCCAAGTGAATGCCGATTGCCAACTGAAAGCGCTCGTCCGGATTGCCGCAGCCCCTGTTGTACACCTGGTTGGTCATTTGTAGATGCAGGGCGAACTGCACCGCATGTACGGCACTATTGAAGATTATCAACAGTTCATCGGCAGTGGTATCCACGATTTCACCTTCGTGCTCCTGCAGGATATCGTGGGTCTGCTGAATGTACTGCTTTAGCAGACCGAGGGCACGGGCATTATCGGCCTGCATGATCTGGTCAAAATCGGCGATCTGCACATACAGAACAGCCGCAAGGCTGGTTGTCTTCACGGGCAATCCTTAACGGAATAATTAATCTGAAAAAACTATACGCCCATTTGCCGGAAAAGAAAACCACTTTTTCGGTAAATAATATCAAGAGCAACTAAAACCGGAAGCGCAGCCCCAAATCGATGCGCATGTTCGGGAAATCAGTCCAGGAGACCGGAGTCCAGTCGTAGGACCGGTCGGCGGTTTTAGCTTCGACAAAATCTTTCACTTTTGCTTTTGGGCCCTTATAACGGGGAAAGGAAAACACATTGGCCACGTCCAGGTACAGTTCCCAGTCATAATGCGGCTGTACAAAGCGCTTGGTTATTTTAAAATCCCAGGCAAAGCGCGGCATGTAATCGCGCAGTTTGTTTACGCTGTCGGGAACAGGGGAAAATACCGTTACAAGACTGCCATCCCATTCAGTGAACACTTCATCAACACGATTAGGCGTTTGCGGCACACCTACATGCACGCGCAGAGTACTGCCAAAGTCCCACAGATTACGGCTAGTGTAATTACCGTACAGCTTTATAGTATGCGTAGTATCGCTGTTTGGTATTACCCATACCGGTGGCGTGTCAGACTTTTTAATGACATAATAACGACTCATGCCCCATGAGTACACAATGTCCAGACCGCGATTCTCTTCCTGCAATAATAATGTAAGGCTGGTTCCTGCCGACCATAACTTCAGGGCTTCTTTGAACCCGGCATCGCCGCCGGACACACTACCGTTAAAAATATCACCGTTTATGGTATCAACCTGCCCATCGGTGCTTACATAAAAACTCTGGAAGTCAAAGCCGGACAGTTCGTCGCCGTACAGGCCGTAGCCGGCGGCACGCACCACCAAAGCGTCGGCCTCGTAGCTGTATTCCAGCTCGGCAGAGACAACCCTGGCCGGTTTCTCCTGAACATAGCGCTCGTCGATGGTTTCCGGAATGCCTTCCTCATCGTCGCCGGTAGCAAGCTCGATACCCTGTTGGGAAATAAACATGTGCCGAGTAATATAATCAAAGCGGTCATAGCGCAGGGCGGTGCCGAAATGCAGGCTATGCCGGTCCCAGGGGAAATAATACAGGTGCAGCGAAGGGCTGAAGCGCAGCTGGTCAATAAAGCTACTACTCTCAATGCTCTCGAACCAATCGCCACGCACGGCCGCTTCCAGCTCAAAATTGGGCAGTACAAAGCCGCCTTTAATCCAGGCGGAGACTTCACCAGTCTGCAGGCCCAGTGTGGGAGGAATATCGGCCCCTACGGTACGGCCCATAACGGGGTGACTTTCCGAATTACGGGTATACCAGCCGTACAGATAACGGCCGGATAATCCGGCAGCGGCTTTCAGCAACTGTCCCGTCCAGGCAAAATCAACGACCGCACCAAGATCATTTAAAGGATAGTCATAACTGATCGCCTGTTCCTCGCCGCCCAGCCAGGTATCGGTAAATTTACGTCCCGTCCAGCCAAGCATGTCGTAAACTGAGAAACGCCACAGAGTGTCCAGATCCGGTGTGTATTCCCAGATCAGATCCAGGCCAGTCTGCTGGTTTAAGTGCTGGAAGGTGACATCCATAAAATGCGGAGCTGCCTGGGGCTGTAAAGGGTTGTCGACCAGAAGCTCAAAACCGAAGTCGGTATAGCCGGAAGCATTTACAAAATCAAGGCTTAGTGTATGCCGGTCGTTCAGAACATGATAAAAATGCAGCTGGGCATCTATAGTGCCAGGATGCAGGATAAAGCCAAGCATGCGCGAATTGTCCATGAACGGCAGATACCATTGATATTTTGAGTTGAGCGCCACCACGATAGGAATCCAGGTAAATTCGAACAGCGATTTGCGCACTGAAAGCATTAAGCCTGTCTGCTCATCCGCTGCCCCCCAATCCAGAACATAGCCAGCGGCCAGGGTCGTAAGATAAATTTCCTGGTCCAGTGTCGCCCGCGGTGCGCGAAAACGCATAGAACTGAGCAGACCGGCACCGGGGCCCAGTGCCGGCTCCCGGCCATTACCGTACATATCCATGCCGGCAAGGGCGTTGGACGGCACAGTAGAATTGAGCATGGCCCCGGTAAAAGAGTAATACTGAAAAAACAGCGGCATGCGCATATTCAGAAAATATGCATTGGCATAGTAAGGCAGGCCGCGATAATGGAAGGGATTGATCAGGCTGAATACCGGCGAACCGAGGGCATTTTCCAGCTGCATACGGGCGGCGGTAAAATCATTGTCCAGTGCTGGCTGAGAAGGATTGATTACATCAGGCAGACGATCAACAAGTGCAAAGGGATCGTTGCCCGTAGCCGTGGTGCGTATCTGACGGGCATCGACACTGCCGGAGGTTTTTACAGCCGAACGCTGGGCAAGCGCTTCGATTGCGCCCATATCGACGGCCAAGGGCGTAAGGATTATTACAAGCTCCGTCTCCGGCCAATTTTCCACAACCAAGTCGAAGGTGGCATGCTGGTCGGAAAGCACTCGCAGGGTAAAGGGCGGCTGAAAACTGCCTTCCAGCAGAAAACGGCCGTCTTCGGCAGTCTCCGTAAGATCTTCGGTTTCCAGGGCTACCACCAGCGCAAAGGCTACCGGGGCTTCGCTGCCGGCTTCCAGTACGGTTCCCTGCAGGGTTTGGGCCTGCAACCCGGCAAAACTTAGCAGCAATAATAGCACAGTACTGATTTTCTTATTCATGCTGCTCATGGAAGTACCTCAGTGCTTTCGGCTGTTTGCAAACCACGAAGCAGACCGCCGGCTGCGCCGTAGGAATGGGAATAACCACGCAAAGTGTTTTCCGCATATGGAACGACAGCACTGCCTTCTGTTATCAGCGCGGGGGCAAGAACGTTGGGAATCAATTGAAAAAGTTGTTCAGGCTCATCCGGACCATTAAGAGACAGGGCTCCGGGTATGCAGTACATATACCAGGAATGTTCCATGAAGGGCGAATCATCATTAATAAACTGCATCTGCAGGAATAGATCGCCACCATCAAGGGGAATAATTTCATACACTGAGCCGCTGCTGCCTGGCAGCAGGTCGGTGGGCGATGGCAGAGACACAAAATCGAGGCTATAAGTCGTCAAGTCCAGCGATGCTATTATCGGTTCAGGATACTCAGGAATGTACATACGGAAGATATTTCCGCTCAGCCATTGGTCTTCACCGGGGTACATGAAATTGGAGAACGGACTGTCCGCGCTTATCTCGTGCCGGGCTAATGGATCATCACCAGCCAGGTCTATACCATCCGGATCGATGCGGTATAGCCATAATTTCGAAGGAAGCGGACCTTCTGCATCGAAGGCCGGCACAGCAAGCTCGTTTATAGGGTCCCACACATAGGTGGTAGACTGCAGCAGCACCCAGGCCCGATCAGCATGCACAAAAGGCCGGCCGAACATGAAATAGGAAATTAACTCTCCTGTAAAAGATTCATTCATAGCCGGATTCAATTCAACCACGAAATCGGCAAGCTCCAAACCATCCTTATAGGGAGCGTAGACTC
Source organism: Spirochaetota bacterium (assembly GCA_018815555.1). GTDB lineage: Bacteria > Spirochaetota > Spirochaetia > Treponematales > UBA12059 > UBA12059. The sequence goes on from JAHIWF010000160.1 coordinate 8,623, forward strand.
CGTCGTTCCAAATAAGCAAGAAATCCATGTCGATGCTGCCCAAGGGATACAAATACCAAACGTAACGACCTTCTCCTTCTGTGAAGCGAGGAATATCATAACGGGCAATCAGTTCGCCACTTTCAGCGTTGAAGGCACTCAGCTGTTCGCAATGCGAGTTATAACGATAAATAGTATCGCCGATCAGGTACATCGCGTCAGTAGCGGTGCGAGCGAGCTCTCCGGGTTGATCCTCAGTCGACCACAGCCGGCTTACCCCGCTGGCATCGGCATTCTGGCGCAACTTGATGATAAAATCGGTACCGGTGTGTATAAAAATATCACCGGCTGCGTCTACCACTGGCGAAAACACTACCCGTTCACCGGTTTCGTAAGTCCAGTTCTTTTTGCCTGTGAGCGGATTTACGCTAAACAGGCGGCCATGAAAATCCACTGCCAAAACCGTAGGACCCATAGCCACCGGCTGCGAGACAAAAGGTGCGGACGAACTGATCGTCCATTCACTGGTATCCTTTACCGGACCGGGCTGCGGACAGCCGGCTAGTAGCACGGCGGCAACCAAAAGCCCGGGAGCAGTCAAACGATATAACAATATTTTCATGGATCAATCCTTTAAGCGAAAATTAATGGTAAAACGGGCCCGGACCGGGACAGACCGTCCACCGGCCTGGGCCGGTGCGAAACGCGAGGCACTGAGCATTGCTACAGCCGCTTCATCAAAGCCATAGCCGGCACTTCGTACAACTTTGGCCGCTTCCACTAGGCCATCCTCCGTAATGTCCAATTCTACGATAACCGAGCCTTCGCGGTTCTGGCGGCGGGCCGCCTCCGGATATACCAGCTCGGCCTCCGAGATCATTTCGGGTCGCACATCCACCTTATAAACCGGCCAAAAACTGCGCCCCTCTCCGGTGCCAAGCCCACTGCCGGCACCACTGCCGCCACTGCTGGTACTGCCGGAATCCTGTCTGCCTGCCTGCTCGGATGTTGAGCCCTCATCCGGATTTTCAGCGGCAGCCAACTCTGCCGGCTCGGCAAGCTCAGGTTCTTCCGGAACTTCTTCGGGTTCTTCTTCCTCTACTTCATTTTCCTTCTCGGAGGCGATGATCGGTGCATCCAGCTCCGGCACCTCCACCGGAGGTACGACTACCGGCGGAGGCGGTGCAAGTACACGGAAAGCCGGTGCTAGCACAAAATCACTACTAGAATCAGACAAAGCAGCACCGCCACCGCTTCCAGCCATAAAAACGACAGTAACATGAAGCACAAGAGCCAGCAAAAAAGCCGACAGCCTAAGCAGAAAACCTGCCGGTATTTTGGCCCTTGCTCTGGGCATAGGCCGGGTTAAGCCAGGATTAACCGTACCGATCTGCTCCTCCGCACCGGCCTGATCTTCCCGCCCGCCCGGGTCTGGCCGCTGTTTCATGGCTTCCCGCCGGCAGTTTGCCCCTGAGCCACTAAAACTATCCGTTCAAACCCCGCAGAACCAAGTGCCACCAGTACTTCGTCAATCCGGCGGTAGGGAGTATCCCGGTCAGCCTCAAACATGATAACCGTTTCGGCCGGCAGATAGCGCTGTTGCAGCAGCCGGGTAAGTGTGTCCGCCGTTCCGGGGCTGCCATCCAGTAGCAATTGGTCGTTACGGTCCAGCTGCAAACGAACTGTCTGCGGAAAACCGGTTTCGCGGGTGTACTGGAATTCAGGCAGCTCAAGGTTGCTGTCTTCATCGATTGAGGTGGTAGTAATAAAAAAAATCAGCAGCAGGAAGGCGATATCAGCCATGGCGGCCGGGGCAAAACCGCGACGGCGGGCGCGGACACTGATTTTCACGGCTGAGCCTCCGGCAGCTCTTGCGCCAGATTAACCGCCAGCGGCCGGCCGGCGGCGCTGACCGAAAACAGTTCAACGCCAGAGCGGCGTACTGCCTCCATCACCGCCAGCACGGTTCCATAACGAACCTCAGCCTCAGCCTGTATCACCGCGGCCTCCGGCTGCCAGCCGCTCATCCGCACACTCAGTACTGCCGCCAACTCAGTAAGAGCATAGCGCTCTTGATCCAGAGCGAACTCGCTGTCGCCATCAAACAGGTTAAGCACCAACACCCGCTCCAGCGGCACTTCACGCGGCTCGGGCGGAACTTCCGGCACCCGCAATAAAATTCCCTTGTCGCTGATAAATACCGCGCTGACCAGGAAAAAAATAATGAGCAAAAAAGAAATATCGGTAGTCGCGCCAGAGAAATCCTTGGCTGAAAAGGGGCGCGAAAGTTTGATTGCCACGCGGCCGACCTCAGCTCAACGA
>JAHIWF010000161.1 GCA_018815555.1 Spirochaetota bacterium
CTGGGGCACAAAGACCTTATTGTGGAGATAAATACCGGCGGGCTGGCCAGAAGCAAGGCGGTCGCGGTATATCCGTCCGGCTGGATTCTGAAAGAACTGCGGCAACACGCTGTACCAGTGTGTATTTCCGCCGACGCACACGGTCCGGGTCACTATGACCCCTGGTACCAGGCCGGCATAGAAGCTGCCCGTCAGGCCGGCTACCGCGAACTGTGCCAGCTAAACCGCCAGGGACGCTTTACGGTAGCCCTGGAATGAAACAGGCAGCCTGAAGGCTGCCTGTAAAACCGGAAAAACGGGAAAGGTCAGCGGTTGCGCCGTTCGTCGTTGCGCTGGCAATCGATACAGAGCACCGCATAGGGCAAAGCCTGCAGCCGTTCGTGCGGAATCTTGCAGGAACACTTAAGGCAAATGCCATAGCGTCCCTGCTGGATGCGCAAGAGTGCGGCTTCGATGGCACGCAGCCGCTTCATGTCCTGAGAACCGAGAGCCTCAAGCATTTTGCGATCTACATCGTCTGAGGCAACATCTATGCTGTCCTTTGGATCCATCTCTTCGACAATAGCCCGAAAATCGGCATTAGCGGCGATGAGCTTTCCATGTATTTCGTCACGCATTCCGCTGAGGAGTTCATGCATCTTCTGAGTAAATTCCTTGTCCATCGGGACACCTCCATTACATTCATAGACTGCCGGAAAAAATCCACACACAGTCCAGGCCAGATAAACAGTTTTTAGCAGTACAGGTTACAGTCTGGCTTCAAGCGCAGTACTATTGCCAAAATGACCGAAAGTGTCAAGTATGGCGGCGGCTACTGGTTGACAGATAGCGCTGTAACCCATACTATTATGGCGATTCGGATTGTGTATGCAAGAGTTGCCGCAGCCTAAAAGTACGAGCAGCGTCCGAAACCAGTTCTGGAGGAAATGTGGCCAAAGAAGAAGCCATCGAAGTAGAAGGAATTGTAAAAGAGTCCTTACCCAACACCATGTTCAGGGTGGAATTAAAGAACGGGCATGTTATTTTGGCCCATCTTTCCGGCAAAATGCGCAAGCATTATATCCGCATTGTTCCGGGCGACAGCGTCCGGGTTGCATTGTCCCCCTACGACCTTACCCGCGGCCGTATTATTTACCGCGAACGCTGAATTCTGTCGTCAGGTAGGTTCTACCTGACGTTCTTCAGCAAAACCCAGGTAGCACCCGATCCTCCGTCCTCATTGCCGGCAGTGCCGGAACGGCCGGCCGTCGGGTGCCGCTCCAGCCATCTGCGAACAATTTCCGACAAGACCGGACCACTCTTCGAATGAATTCCCTTACCATGTATTATTAGTACCTTACGCAGTTTTTTTGAGCATGCCTCGAAAAAGAAGGTTTCCAGGGCTTCTTCGGCCGCCAAAGCCGTCATGCCGTGCAGGTCAAGAACCGCATCGTAAGGCAGCGCGTCTATTTCGCAGCGGCTTAGATAGCGGTGCAGGGTTTCGGCACGAAAAGCCGCCAGATGACCGTCTTTGTCTTCGATACCGTGTTGATCCATCCAGCGCTGCTGGGCGGCCTGCACTTTGCTGGCTGCACTGGCTGCCGGCTTAGTAGAGGCGGCAGCCGGTGTGGAAGCAGCTGAAGCAGTGGGCTTTGTGTCATCCGGAGTCTTTCCGGCTTTTTGGCCCGCCTGGGCCGATGCCGGATTTGCTTTTTTTGAGGATGTTTTTGTACTGTCGGCAGAACCAGCGTTGGTGCGCCCACCGCGGCGACGTACATCGTCCCACTCCTTGAGAATATCCCCGAAATCCATGCTAAGCCTTTCTGATACAACGTTAGTACTGTCGCAATTTCGCGGATAAGCCTGAGCTTTCTTGCAGTGCTAGTTTTGGTCAGGTCCATCCTGAAGCGGAATCCAGCCATGCCGGCCATCGGCATATTCTACAAACAGCCAATCCTTTGTCCGGTTGACCACCCGGCCGGTGAGTCCGATGGGAGACACAAACAGGAGCTGGGCAGAAGCGGCCGGAACACTTCGGACATATTCGGAATTGGCGGCAAACAAAGGATGACGCCGTTCCTGGACAGCGCTCAGCCAAAGTGCGGCACTGCCAATGGCTACAATCGAAAACAGCACGGCAATAATAAAACTGCGGGAACGGTCGCGCCCGGACTTACGCCATCCGGCCAGTACCATCAACACCGATACCATAGCGAAAAACCCGAAAAACGGCAACAGCCAAAGCGGCGGCGGCAAAAAATACCCGTGCTGCCTCGGATAGCCTAATAAATCCTGGGCCAGGTGTTGCAGTACGTTCAGATCCGGATGATAGTAGTCAGCCTGCAGATCCAGAAGGACATTTAAGGCCGCTTGTTTGCGGTCCTGCAGCAGCAGAAGCGCGGCCACCCCAAGTCGTTCCCTGGCGGACAAAGCAGCGGCATACTTGTCTGGCAGCGGTACCCTAACAGCGTTTTCCAATGCATACTTCAGACTGGGGGACAAAGCTGCCCCCAGTGCAGCCGCTTCCAGCTCAAAATCCGGCTTAAGCGCAAGACTGTCGGCCAGAATACGGCGCAAAACCGTTGCCTGTTCGGTATTCAGGTTGGCCGTTTTTTCCACCGGCGATTTTACCCTGAAGTGCCGCGGCGCTAAAACTGCCGGGTAAAAGCCGGCAGCCGCGCTCCCCGGTCCGTCACCAGGATTAAATACCACGCCAGCATCGAACAGCAGGCGATACTCGCCGGGTTGCTGGATACGCATTTCCTGATATGTGGCCACAGTACCGTTCCAGCCA
>JAHIWF010000162.1 GCA_018815555.1 Spirochaetota bacterium
GCCCTGCCGGAAAACCTGATCGAGAGTGAATTGTTCGGCCACATTAAAGGTTCGTTTACCGGTGCTATGGCTGACCGTGCCGGTCGTTTTGCGCTGGCTAATGGTGGGACTTTGTTTATTGACGAAATCGGCGAAGTGCCGCCCGGCATTCAGGTAAAGCTGCTGCGGGTGCTGCAGTTCGGCAGTTACGAGCGGGTAGGCGAGAATACTCCCCGGACGGCGGATGTGCGCATCATTGCCGCAACCAACCGTGATCTAAAGGCCGAAGTGCAGGAAGGCCGCTTCCGCGCTGATCTGTATTACCGCATTAATGTGGTACCGGTCAATGTTCCGCCGCTGCGCGAGCACAAGGCTGATATTCCCTATCTTGCCGAATATTTTTTAAAGAAATATGCCATGAAGAACCGTAAAAAGGTTCAGGGTATAACGGCGGAAGCCATGGCGCGGGTCATGCGCTATTCTTTTCCCGGCAATGTACGCGAGCTGGAAAATATAATCGAACGCGGCATGGTGCTCTGCCGTGGTGAGTATCTGACCGAGAATGACATTTTTATGCCCAGTGACGATCTGCCTGAAACCGTTTCGCTCCCGGTCGGCTCCTATGACGAAGCCATGAATTCCTTCGAGCGAGAGTTTCTACTGCAGGTAATTCGGCGCCACAGCGGCAACAAGAGTGCCGCCGCCAGAGAGCTGGGTATCAATGAGCGGCGCATGCGTTACCGTCTTAAAGTGCTGAATATCGACAATCCGGAGACCGAAGGTTGAGCGCATCAACATCCTGTCTGTCGGTGCTAAAAGTCGTTTAAAAAATCCTGCCGTAGTATTTCCGCAAAATTTTCCAGGGCTTCACCCTCTGCCTGTAGCTGACTGAAAATGGCTTGGTCAATATATTTTACGGCCAGCGGTCGCTCCAGCGATACTCTGGTCTGCTCATCCTGCCAAATACTTTCCGCAGGTGACAGCGAGTCGGGTTTGCCATATTTGGCGGACAGGCTGGTAAAAATCGAGTAATGGTCAATTTTCCGTTCATTCATCGAAAATATCATGATGAACAGGCGGTCCTCATGGAACTGGAAAAAAGCCCGCTTCACATATTCCAGTCCGGATACTTCGAGTAATACTTCGTTGGGGCGGGGCAGCAGACTCACATCCGGCTCTCCCCGGTAGAAAAAGAGATCGTCGGCGGCCAGGAGGTCCTGTACTTCGGCGCGGCTCATGCCCAGGCTGATGCCGCGGAAGCTGCGCGGGCGGACACCTTCGGCAGCCTGCCCTGCATCAAAACCCGCTGTATCGTCTGTTGTATCATCAGCCGCAATATCTGCAGCCGGCAGCATCTCATTTGCCGGCAATGTCCCTGTCGGGGTGGTCTGCGCGACAAGCTGCTGCGCCGGGAAGAGCAGCCCGGCCGCAAATACCAGCCGCAGTAGTATGTTTGTCCCCTTACGGGTGGATAGCGTTTTTACCACAAAATCCTCCACTACTGTTATCGGCAACTTGCAGTTCTTAGTATAGCAACAAGCCGGCCGCCTAAGCCGGCTTGCTGTTCTTTTTACTTCAGCTGATCGGGATTCAGACAGAGCAATTCCGGTATTACAAAAAGCCCGTCTTTGCGGATAAGCCTGTCGTCGAACCAGATTTCACCGCCGCCGAAGTCAGGAGTCTGGATAAGCACCAGATCCCAATGCACTGCCGAGCGGTTGCCGTTAAAGCAGTCGTCATAGCTGTTGCCCGGAGTAAAGTGGATGGAGCCGGCAATTTTTTCATCAAACAGGGTTTCTTTCATGGCTTTGGTTATATAAGGATTTACCCCAATAGCAAACTCGCCGACATAACGTGCGCCTTCGTCCGTATCCAGCACCCGGTTTATACGAGTCGTATCGTTGCTGGACGCCTTGATGATCTTGCCGTCCTTGAACTCGAAACGGATATTTTCGTAGGTAAAGCCTTCATGCTCGCTGGGCGTGTTGTAGCTGATAACACCGTTTACCGAATTTTTGACCGGGGCGGAATATACTTCGCCGTCGGGGATGTTCAGTTTACCGTCACACTTAACCGGCGGCAGGCCTTTGATGCTAAACGCCAGATCGGTATCACGGGCAACCAGGCGGACCTTGTCGGTTTTTGCCATCAGGGCAACCAGCGAGTCCATGGCCTTGCTCATTTTGGCGTAGTCCATGGTACATACCTTAAAATAGAATTCTTCAAAGGCTTCTTCGCTCATATTGGCCATCTGTGCCATGGCGGCGGTCGGATAGCGCAATACCACCCAGCGGGTGTGCGGCAGCCTTTGTTCGATATGCACTTTCTTCCAGATATTGCGGTTGTACAGATCCATCTTGTCGCCGGGAACATCGCTCATTGCATTCATGTTGCGTATTGCGCTATATCCGATAAAGCACTGCATCTTCTTCATGCGTTCCAGTTCCAGTTCGGCCTGCAACTGTACCTGCTCAGGCGCTGCCTGCATAAGCAGCTCGCGGTCTACTGTTTTGTCACGCAGGGTGACAAATGCCCGGCCGCCGGCGGCGTGTATGGCCCGGATGAGGGCACGGTCGAAAGCCGGCTCGTAGCCAGTGGCTTGCACCAGTACGTTTTCTCCCGCTTTAACTTCCAGTGAATAATTTACTAGTATGTGGGCTAGTTTTTCGGCACGTGTATCAATCATGGCAGGCTCCTTTTCGCATAACAATAAACGAGGCTGCCGGAATTGTAAAGGAAAAGTGCATTGCCACTATGGCCCGGCTGGAGTATGGTGTTGGTATGTTGATAATGAGTGACGAAAACAAGCCCGCGCTAGTCTCGGAAGCCCCCCTGTGGCTGGCAGTCCGCAAACCGGCCGGCCTGCACTGCACTGGCGCAACCCTAACTGATCCCGCCGCAGCAAATGATCACCCAGCCGAAACGCTTTGCAGCTGGGTGTTTGATCGCTGGCCGGACTGTGCTGCAGTACACGGTCACCAGCCGGGCGAAGGCGGTTTGCTGCATCGGCTGGATTCTGCAACCTCCGGCCTGGTTTTGTTTGCCCGTACTCAGGCGGCTTTTACGGCCCTGGATCAGGCCGCCGCGTCCGGTCTGTTTCAAAAAGAGTATGCAGCCCTGTGTGCTGTCGACGGGGCGGGCAGTTTCGCCAGCGGGCTGGA
>JAHIWF010000018.1 GCA_018815555.1 Spirochaetota bacterium
ACATACTCGTATTTTAGCGTAGAGTTCCTCCGGAGCTTAACTTAAAACTGCATTTCCTCCAATTTTAACCGGCATCCCTGATTTGTCAAATTCTTTCGTGTAGAAAATTCAGCAAAATAATGCTTGCGGATTTGTAAAATCGGAGCTAGGCTTGATCCTGCTCTGAACAAAAATTTTTCTGGAGGAGGCTTTCTGTGGAAAAGCTGTTTCAACTTAGCGCCCACAAGACCAACATCAAGACTGAGGTAATGGCCGGTATTACTACCTTCATGACCATGGCCTACATTCTTGCGGTCAACCCGGGCATACTCAGCGCAACCGGCATGCCGGCGGGCGGAGTCTTTACCGCAACCGCCCTGTCGGCACTAATTGCCACACTGGTAATGGCGTTTCTGGCAAACCTGCCGATCGCTCTCGCCCCCGGCATGGGGCTGAACGCATTCTTCGCGTTCACCGTTGTACTGGGAATGGGCTATTCCTGGCAGCTGGCTCTTACCGCCGTATTTGTAGAAGGTATCCTGTTCATAATCATGTCCTTCTTCAATGTACGAGAAGCCATCATAAATGCCATCCCGGCCAATATTAAGAAGGCCGTCTCGGTTGGTATCGGTCTGTTCATCGCTTATATCGGTTTGCGCAATGCCGGCATCGTAGCATTTGACACCCCGGCCGGCGTTATTGACGGCAACGCGGTTGTATTTGACGTGATTCCGATGCTCGGTAAAATGGGCGGACCGGCCCTGGTAGCACTTATCGGCCTGGCCCTTACTATGGTTCTGGTTGCCCTGAAGGTAAAAGGCGCCTTGCTTTTTGGTATCCTCGGTACCACCATCATTGGTATTCCTTTCGGTGTAACCAGTTTTGGCGAAGGCTTCTCTCCTTTTGCCATGCCGGCAGCTCCCCTCCTGTTCCAGTTCGACTTTAAAGCCATGTTAAGTCTGGACTTTTTAGTGGTTCTCTTCACCTTCCTCTTCGTAGATATTTTCGACACCATCGGCACCCTGCTGGGCGTAACTACCCAGGCCAAGCTGACCAATGCCGACGGCAGCATCCCGCGCGTTAAACAAGCCCTGCTGGCCGACGCCGTGGGTACCGTAGCCGGTGCCTGTCTGGGTACCTCCACCGTAACATCCTACATCGAGAGCTCTGCCGGTGTTGCCGAAGGCGGCCGAACTGGTCTTACTTCACTCACCACCGGCCTGCTTTTTGGCGTGGCCTTATTCTTCTCTCCCTTATTCCTGATCATACCGGCAGCAGCCACTGCTCCGGCCCTGATTCTGGTCGGTTTCTTCATGCTCAGCCCGGTAAAAGAACTGGATCTGGCCGACCCGACCGAAGCCATCCCGGCCTTCCTGACCATGCTGATGATGCCGCTTACCTACAGTATTGCCGAAGGTATCGTATTCGGTATCCTCTCCTACGTAATCCTGAAAGTAGCCACTGGCAAAATCAAGCAAATTACCATAGTAACCTGGATTGTTTCGATCTTCTTCTTGTTGAATCTCATCCTGCATTGATGCAGTCTTACAGAACTACGGCTGCGGCCGCGCTTCTGTAACACAATAAAAAAGCCGGAGTGCCCTCAGGGCCGCTCCGGCTTTTTTTTATTCCAGTACCACACTACTGTAATCGTCCAGCACCGCCTGGCTGAAATCCTGCTCCAGCCGCTCTTCCTTGCGCCGGTACATGTCGCGGTCCGACTCCTCCAATAGCACATTGATATCCAGATCACTGCCGGCATGCACACCGAAACTGACACCGAACATACCATCTTCGTTGGGAATGGGGGTATTGCCAAGCGCCGATTCCAGCCGACTGCGCAGTTTCTGGGCTTCTTCCAGGTCGGTATCCGGCATTACCACCAGAAACTCGTCTCCACCGTAACGGGCCAGTAATTCAGTGCCGCGGCTGCAGGTATTCAGTACTTCGGCCACCTTGCACAACACGGCATCCCCCGCGCCATGTCCGTAGCTATCGTTGATCAATTTAAAATTATCCACATCGGCCAGAATAAAGGCGATCTGTCCGCCCTGCCGCTCGATCCTGGCCTGCTCGCGCTGCAGCTGCCGTGATAGACCGCGCCGGTTCAAAAGTCCGGTCAGAGGATCGGTCATGGCCAGGCGCTTTAGTCTGCTCAGGTACACCGACTTCTCAATGGCGATTGCTGCGAAATCGGCAATAGTTGCCAGGGTATGCAGTTCCAGGGCCGAAAAATCGTTATGGTTGGTCTTGTTTATCAGCTCGACCACACCAAACACCCGCTCGGCTGTCTTTAACGGCACCGCGATGATGGATTTGGTCTCGAAGCCGGAAATACGGTCGATACGGTCGCTGAAACGCGGATCATGCTGCACATCGTCAATAATCAGCTCTTTTCCAAAAGCGACCACCCAGCCGGCGATACCTTCGAAAGCCGGAATACGCCGCCCCGGCAGCACATTGTTATAGCGTCCGCCGACAACCTTAAACTCCAGCTGGTCATTCTTGCGGTCCAAAAGCAAAACGGAGCTGTTTTCCGCACTGAATATCTCGTCTATTGATTCCATCAGGCGCTGCAGGATGCCGCTTACCGAGTTTTCCTGCAGAATAGCCCGGGCAAAGCGGCTGAAATGTGACAAGCGAACCAGTTCGTCCAATTCCGGCATACAGAGCCTCCCTCAGACCCGCCTGAAGGCCCGCGCAAGCAGACGCGAACCGACAGTTATCAGCAAGCCGACCACACAGCCGACAAACACAAAAAACACCCGTTCCAAGGCCAAAGTTCCGGCATCACTGCCCGGCTGGGGAACAAATACTATAACCAGCCCGGCCAACGCGCTGCGGGTAGCGGCCCCCAGCCTGAACGGCAGACAAAGCAAAACAGTAAAGGGCACCGCCAGCGGCAGCGCCAACCAGGCCGGCAGACCGGTCAGAGCCGCCAGCCAGCCCACAAAAGCGCCCATACTGTTGGCTTTCATGCGGTCAAAGGCCAGCCGGATGGCATCCTTGTCGTCTGGAGCCAGCACCAGTACCACCGAAACGATACTCCACAGGGTTTCGTGTCCCGGTATCAGCAGGTGCAGACCATAACAGACGGCCACGCCCAATGCTGCTTTCAGCAAATACGCGGCAAAACCGGGCTGACGCAGACTGTCGCCAATCAGGCCAAACCGGTCATGAAACATAGACCGAAACGAACCGTTCATCATCACACTCCTGAGTCTCACTGCGTTGTCGGTTATTTTTACCTGCGGAAAGCAGAAGCACCGGATTACCGGCAGGGCAGCCCTTCCGGCACAGCCAAGATACCCGGCCAAATGCGGCCGACGGCCCTCTGGTCAAACTATACTTCATGCATTCATGCTTGTCAAAGCTCGGCATTCCGTGAAATTATGGCAGCAACCCAAAAGCAGCCCAAGGGCAGGCAGGAGCGACCATGCAGCATGTACTTAAGATCGGCGGCAGTAACCTGAAAGATCCGGACGACCTCCTGCACATCCACCGGATAGTACAACAATATAACGACAGCGCGGTGCTGGTACTTTCGGCGGTATACGGCGTTACCGATGCCCTGATAGCCCTGATGCAGGCGGTGTTGCGTGACGAAGCTCCCATCGAGCGGCAGCTGCAGCCCATACTGGACAGCTACTGCCGCATACTGCTGCCCCATGTGCCGCCAGAGGACCACCAAGCGCTTCGGCTGCGCTTCGAAGAACGGGCCGAACACCTGAAACGCTTCCTGCTGGGTATTCAGTGCTTCCGCCAGATTCCGGATTTTGCCTATCACTATGTGTGCAGTTATGGCGAGCGCTTTGCCACCCTCATGCTGCACCTTTTCTTCGACTATCAGGGTAAAAAAAACCGCGAACTGTTACCGGAAGACTGCGGGCTGCTCACCTCCGGCAAGTTTCCATCCAAAGAAATCGACTTTGAGCACAGTAGCGTCGAACTGAAGAAACACATACAGGACGATCACTGCCTGTATCTGATGCCCGGCTTCTACGCCATCAGCCGCGACGGCAAGGTAAGCCTTTTGGGGCGCGGCGGCACTGATTATTCAGCAGCAGCCATTGCCTACTGCATCGGCGCAAAAAGTCTGGATATCTGGAAGGATGTGGACGGCTTCCTGAGTGCCGACCCCAAACTGGTGCCCGCCGCCCACCTGATTCCGACCCTCAGCTACAGCGAAGCCGCCGAACTGGCCTATTTCGGCGCAAAAATCCTGCATCCGCGCACCATGCATCCGGTTAAACTCGGCTCTATACCGGTACGCATCCTCAATATCCGCAAAGAAGGCGCCAATCCCGGCAGCATCATCCAGGCCGGGGCCCAGATCAGCAGCAGCGGTGTTAAAAGCGTCAGCCACAGCCTAAACTTCGGTATCCTGCGCATCGCCGGGCCGGACGTGGGCATGGAAGCCGGCATCATCTCCGACGTGTCATCCTTGTTTGCCACTCATGAGCTGAACATCAAGTCCATCCTCACCTCGCAAACCGCCATCAACTTCCTGTTCGAAAAGGAAGACCTGACCAAGGCCCGCGAGCTGCTGGAACGGCTGGACAGCGAAGCCCTGGAAGAAATCAGCGCCATCGACGATATAGCTATCCTGGCCCTGGTTGGCGAAGGCTTCCGCGACAGCCCCGGGCTTATGGCCAAGGCGCTGGTAGCGCTTTCGCGCATCAATATCAACGTGGAGATGATGGTAGCCGGTGCTTCTCCGGTTTCATCCTATCTGATCGTCAAGCAAAATCAGCTAAAGGAGGCATTGCAGGCCATCCACCGGGAATTTTTCCCGAGCCCGGCTTGACAATAGCGCTGGCCGCGATACATTCAAGGATATGACACGCACAAAACCCGCGGCTTTTGGGCCGCCTGCCTTGATTTTTCTGCTCGGCTTTTCCATATTGACCAGTTCTTGCCAGCTGTTTTCCTGGCTTTTCCCGGTGGAGGAAACAGATGGTCCGGCATACTCTACAGCCCAGGTACTGATACCCGGTGTCAGTGCGGCAGACAGCGGCCTGCAGGCCAGCCCTGCTCCGTCAGGATCGGTAATATATTTTGATCCGAACAGTTACGAATATATCACTCGCAGCCAGAGCGAGATACAACTGTCAAGCACCATGCCGTACCAAATGACCGCCAAACGATACTTGCCAGTTAGCGGCCAGGCTTTGTCACTCAATGCCGCCGACAGCAGCGTGGAATACCACAACGTGTTCTTCAGCATTTACGACACGACGACCGGCAGCAGCGCCGCTCCGGTCGCCCAATACCACTTTCCTGTAGACCAGAATGACAACTTTTCCGGCTATCTGTATTTCCCCGCCACCGGCAGCTTTTACGTGTACGCCTGGCAAAGCCCGGAACTGTACCTGTACCCGCGCGAAGCACGCAGCGTACCGCAATTCAGCTCGGCCCTGGTTTTTATCGTCAACGTAACGGAAGCCGTGCCGGCCGAGCTGCATTATCTGCTGCCCACCGAACGGGTAGACGTGGGCACGCAATGGGTACGCGACTACGCCACCAGTCAGTTCGGCCACCTCCCAGCCGGCGAGGCCCAGGTGCGCGCCGTCTACGAACAGCTGGCCGACTATCCGACCTTTAGCTATAAATTCTATAACGAAATCAGCTATCCCGGCCTTACCAGTTTCTACGAAAGCGAGGATATCAGCTGGACCGGTATCTTCTGCGCCTCCGACTTCCTGCGCATCAAGCAGGGTGTATGCAACGATTTTGCCGAAGGTTTTGCCGCTCTTACCCGCGTTTTAGGCTATAAAGTGCAGTTTGTCAGCGGCGACACCCACGAATGGAACCAGATTTTTATTGACGGCCGCTGGCGCAGTGTGGATGCAACCTGGGCCAATAATTACAGCGAAAGTCCCTCAGGCGCAAAAGATATTGGTATCTGGGCCGATCTAGGGTATGATGATTTCTCGCAGGCTGATTTTGATGATGCACACGCTGGATATTTTCCGCTGGAATATTCATATTGACCAGACCAGCCCGCAAAACAGTGAAACTGTAACCGGCAGGGCAATCACGGGTTTATTCCCCGTACAGGAGTTTTTAACATGCGCATACGATTATTACCGCTCACGCTTACCCTCTGTTCCGCCCTGCTGCTGGTACTGATCCTTGGAGCCTGTGTCTCGGCAGCCGAGCCGCAAGCGGACATCAAGCCGGAGCAGGCCGTCGCAGAAACTCCGGTCGCAGCAGCTCCCGAGCCGGCAGCACCGGAGCAGCCCGCCGCTGCAGCCAGCACGACAGCCCCTGAAAGCGCAACACCGGCGCCAGCCGAAGTGGTCATGGCACCAAGCACCGAAACCAGCCCGCCGACAGCGGCAGCCAGTCCGGTAGCGACGGATCCTGCACAGCCGGCAACCCCTGCTCCGAATCCTGCGCCTGACCAAGCGGCCGTGCCGCCACCCACAAGTACTCCAGCGCCGGCGCCAGCCAGCCCGGCTCCAGTGCAGCCGTCACGGCCGGCACCTGCCACTCCTGCTCCGACTCAGCCTGCACCCGCGCAGCCGGCTCCGGCCCAGCCAGCCGCCCCCGCACCTGCTCCCCGCAGCGATCTTAAACCCGGCGAAATAGTCTATCTGGACGGCGCTGTGGTCATCCACCGCCAGGGCCGCATCATCGAGAATCTGGATTTCGGCGACACCGTAGAACCCTTCGACGTAATCGTAACCGGACCGAAAAGCCGGGCCGACATTGATATTTACAGCGGTCGACCTGGCGGGGCTACCATCCGCCTGGCCGAAAACACCGCTTTTTATTACGATACCAAGCAGCTGAGCGAACAAGAACGCCGCACGGTATTGCAGCTGCTAAGCGGCTCGGTGGCCATAAAAGTTGACCGTCTGGCCAGCTCCAGTTTTAAGGTAGCCACCGATTCCAGCGTTCTGGGTGTACGCGGCACCACTTTTATTGTAGACACTGTGCCTGACGGCACCATGCTGGTCAGCTGTGCTGAAGGCGTCGTGGCCGTCAGTGCCGAAGGCCAGCGCGAGCAGCTGGCCCGGCCGGGCACTGTAGTCAGCGCAAACAAGGAAGGGGCTATCGCAACCGCACCAGTGGCTGCCACCGGCCTGTCCGATTACCGCAATGTCTGGCAGAGCAGCGCCTACCTCGACTTTACTGCCCAGGCTGGAAACTATATCGCCAGCTACGCTGGCCAGATCCGGCTGTACAGTCCACGCCTTAACTCCGCCCACAGCCAGTTATTACGGCAATCCGCAATTTTGCAGCAGTGGCGCAGGGCAAAAGCCGCCGGGCACCAGCCGCGTTTTACCGAATGGACCAACGAGAAAAAGACCATCGCCCCGCTCTTGTTCGACGCCCTGGCCGCACTGTTTATGCTGGAACGGCCTTTTTACCGCATGCTGGAATTACAAGCCCTGCATGACGGCCCGCAGGCGATCGGCCGCGGCGCACTGGAAGGCGGCCAGAGCAGCACTGCCTACTTTAGCGGCTTTCGGCAGGAAAGCGCCGTGCTCATCCTGCAGATGGCCGATATCCGCGAAGCCCTGCTGCTGTTCAGCTGGGCCAGTGCCGACAGCCCGTTGAGAGCCTTTTTTAGCGAAAAAGCCGCCAGCCTCGGCTCCGGCAACCTCTTCCTCGGAGAGGAATAAGCCGAACGGTCAAAGGGAAAACGTTGCCGCCGCTGAATCTGCTACTGATTTTGCGGTGGCAACAGCGTCCGGCAGCCAGGCAGCCGGAAATCCAGCCGGATTTCCGGCGGCTAGTCAGCCTGACGCACAAACACCCAGGACTGGCCGTCGTCGCGGATCAATATAAGCATATCCTCGCCCTGAAAGGCAAATCGCAACTGCAGGGTGGTGTTCATGGTGTCCGTATTCACATACTCCGCCTGCAGCGAAAGCCGGCTGATTTCCAAGTTCGCATCATATTGACCGCGCTCAGTTCCGAGCTGCCAAACCCAGGAGTAGCTGCCGTCCGCCTTCAAGCTCAAAGTGCTGTTTGCCGCCATACCGGTATCTGCCGCTTCGCAATACCAGTTTCCGGCAAGGGCATACGGCGAGCGCTTGGCTTCACCGGTACATGACGGCAGCAGCATGGCAAGTAAAAAGATGACAAAAACCTTATTCCGAATCCGGTAACACATGCAAAACTCCCACAGAAAATGCTATCAGTCTTTACATGCAATAATCATGCCATGCGATAAATGCCTTAGATACATCATCCAAGCCGTACAACTGGGGCATATGGCGACCAGCAGGAGCGCCTTACCGGTCGCACAAAAAAGCCAGCTGGAATACCCCTTAGGGGATAGCCAGCCGGCAATACCGTAAACCAGAAAAAACCATTTCGCCATATCAGCCAGAAACCACGCCTATTAAGCCAGTACAGCCTCTTCGCGCTCCTCCAGAAATTGTGCCTCGAACAGCTTTTTATAGTAGCCGTTCTGGGCCAGCAATTCGGCGTGGCGGCCAGCTTCCTGTACCTTGCCATCTTTCATGACCAGTATCAAATCGGCGTCAACAATGGTGGACAGGCGGTGGGCAACCACGAAACTGGTGCGTCCCTGCAGCACAATATTGATGGCATCCTGAACCAGCCGCTCCGTCTCGGTATCCACCGAGCTGGTGGCCTCGTCCAGCACCAGAATGGCCGGATCGGCCAACACGGCCCGGGCCAGCGAAACCAGCTGCTTCTGGCCGGTACTTAAAAGCGAACCGCCCTCACCTACCGGTGAGTCGTAGCCCTTTTCCATGTCCACGATAAAGTCGTGGGCACGTACCAACCGGGCGGCTTTCTCCACCTGGGCGTCTGTGGCCTCCAGCTTGCCGTAGCGGATGTTTTCGCGCACTGTACCGGAAAACAGATAGGGCTGCTGCAGCACATA
>JAHIWF010000019.1 GCA_018815555.1 Spirochaetota bacterium
CACTTCGCACCAGTAGTCCACCCGGCCGTTCATCGGATTGCGGTATTTGTCCAGGGCACGCAGTACCAGCAGCAGGTCCAGTTCGGGCGTCTGCAGGCTAAAGCCCAACTCGTCCAACCCCACCTGTTTCCAGGTACCTGGAGAATACGCTGCTACCGCCTGGTCAACCAGCTGTTGCAAACCCTGCTCCAGAATCAGATTCTCGCCCAGCTGTACGCTCAGCACCGGCAGGGCGGCGGCGAGGTTTCTGCTAAGCTGCACCCGGTAGCGCCCGCGCCGGCCGTCCAGGCTTAGCGCCGACAGTTGCTGCTCGGTAAATAAATGTAGCACCCAGTCGTAACTGTCAGTCGCTACGGCCACCGGCGCTAGTGTCAGGTGTACCGAACCACGATCGGCCTGGGGCATATTCTGATCCTTCGCTTCACTTTTACTAAAGCCGAAGGCCGCGGCAAAGGTAAGGTCGGAACTCCATTCCCGATTAAACCAGGGCGGCAGCCGGTCGGTATCAGCGCTGGCCAGATAGTCCACCGCACTGGAAATCCGTATGCGTACGTCCTCGTCCAAAGTGGATGAGGACGGTCGGAGCTGGCTGTCGCGCAACAGCCCCTGGCTGCCAAGCAGGCGTTCCAGTGCGGCTGACTGTACGGACACCGGCAGCGCGTGGTAGCCAAGCAGCGGCAGGGCTGAAAACAAGCCCATTCCGCCCAGCAGAGCCACAATAATGAGGTAGGCGCGATCTTTCAGCAGCAGCAGCAAAACGGCTGCTGCCAAACTGAACAACCAGATAAGACATATGAAATATTCAGTGTCACGCAAACCGGTAAAGCCTAGTTGGCTGAATATGGCCCAGCCTTCGAAGGCCAGCACCACCAATGCCGTGAGCGGGAACAGCTTACGGTACAGGCTGGCCAGACCCGATTCGCCGTGGCTTACCAAAAAATGCAGCCAGATGCCGCCCAGGGTATAGGTGGCAGTAATGGAAGACAGCTGCATGAACGAGGCTCTCTGGCCGCCAAGCAGGCTGCGACCGGCCCACAGCAGCAGCACCAGCGACAGCGCAAGTACAACCGGCACCAGAATGTATTCCAGCAGCACCTGCACAACGCGCGGCTGCTGGCCGACAGCGCGCTTCGGGTCTAGCTGGCCGTGCGCAAAATCCGGGAAATAACCGACAAAGATGGTAAACGCCAGAAAGCCGCACAGCGCACCGAGGTGGCCATACACCTTCCAGCTCATCGCGTTATATACCAAAGCCTGCAAGGCACCGGCCACGCTGGACAGTCCGGCCATCAATACGCCGCCATACAGTACGGCGGTAAAAAGTGCTTTGTGCATCATGAAGAAGGCGCGCGGAATATCAGACTGCTCTTTGGGGCGGGCGGACAGCAACAGAAAGGTCAGAGAACACAGCAGAATGGCCACACCCATGCGGTATTGGGCTATCAGCGACAGGGTTTTGAACACACTGAGTCCGGGTACGGGTGCGCTGCACCCCACCACATAGAGCAGCAGAAAAGCCAGCAGCGCAGCAGCGGCGGCGGCCAGATTGGCAATTAATAAACCACGTCTGCCTGGCCAATATCCACGAGCAGCGGTAAGAAAAGCCATTCCGGCTGCAGCGCCAAGCGCCAGAGCCCAGTGCAGTGACTTAAACAGCGCGTCTACGGCCGCCTGCTGCGTCCAATCCAATTGTATACGTACAATAGCTACCAACGCGAAAGCAAAAGCGGCGGCTATCACCACTGGATAGTCGCGAAAAGCCTTGCGCGCCCCGGAAAAAACCAAAGCAATGGATTTTAAAACAGTACTCACGACTTTACCCTCCCGGCCGGGACACCGGCCGATATGGTAAAGTATAGTTCACCAGCAAAGCAATATCAAATTATCTTAACAAGTTGTTACCAGCAGCTGCGTGATGCATCACTAGCGTAGCGATGCAATCCTCCTGCGATCTGCCGCCAATCCGTCAATCGGCGAACTCCACTACCGTACTCATATCGGCAACCTGCGAAAGAGTATGGTAAATCGAGCAGTATTTGCCCGCAAGCTCGGCCGCGCTTTCCATACCAGCGCTGTCGCTGGCGCCATGCACGGTCAACTCCACCTTTACCCAAGAAAGGGTAGTAGGCACTTCGGCGCGTTTTTCGCCGCTTACCCGTACGCTGGCCGACTGCAGAGTCAGCCGCTTCTTTTCGACGATGTCCAGGAAGGTGGCATAAAAACAACTGGCCAGCGCGCCAAGCAGCATGTCGTAAGGAGCCAATGCGTCCGCACCGGAGCCGATCGCCACCTGCGCCCGGGATGTGACCAGCCGCCCCTGAAAGCCCTGGTCAAACTGTGTCTCTATCTGTAAAACCGGCATAAATCCTCCTGAACTTCCGTAACCCACATCAGCTAGCGGACTATCCGGCCCGCTGCCACCCAAACGGGCGGCCAAAAAATCAAAACAACAGGCGTATGGTTTCTTTTTCGGCGCGATGGCGCATCTTAATATAGGCAACCGCCGCGTCTTTGCGATAAAAATATCCCGAGGCGTCATAGCGCTCAAACATGGAATCCATCGGATAATTAATATTGTACAGCTGGAATATTTTATAAGCCGGCAGGCCATATATAGTAACAAAATGATAACTAGCCACCGGGTATTCGGCTGTAAAGGTCAGATTCTCGCTGTTGCGGGTCATGGCAAACTGCGGGCTGGCCGTCCAAGCCCAGCTGCCCGGGCCGATAGACCGGTAGAAGCTGACCGCCCGCGGATAATAGACCGACGGGTTCAGGTAGGGATACAGCTGTTCGGCCTCCAACAGCCGGACAGACGGCAGTGCAGTGCCGGGAGAAATACTGAAGGCCGCCGGCACCGCACCAGTGGCATCCGAATTGTCCAACAGAGTGCGCAACAGACTTTGTCCGGCTGAAATATACAGGGGAACATTCTTCTGCTCACCCAGCTGCAGCAAAGCCTTGCCGGCCAGCAGCATCAGCCGGCTGTCGGCCTGTGCACCGGCTTCGGCAATCAGATAAAAGTGGTCGGCAACCTGTTCTATCGACGCAAGTAAACGCTCAGCCTGGGCGACAACCGGAGCAAAGGGATTGTCCACTTCTGAAAAGTACTGGCGGGCCTGCTGATAATGCAGCAGCAGATACACCAATTGGGTTGGAGGCAGCGCCGCGAAATCCTGGGCATGCAGCATGGCCACAAAGGCATCGGACAGAGTCGGTGCGCGGTCAAACACAAACTGCACCAAATCTTCCTGCCGGAACAACTCAGCCACATCAGAGCGCAACAGAGCGGAGGTCGCTTCCGCCCGGCGGAGGTCTGCCTGCTCCCTGGCCTGCATCACCGTCAGCGTATTGCCGGCAAAGGCTGCAGACTGCCAGTCCACAGCGGCCAGCTGTTTGGCGCGTACCGCGACTGTCAGCGCAGTCGCGGCCTCATACTGCCGGCGCTTCATCAGCTCGGCCATCTGCATGCGGTAGGCCGGATTGCTGAAAGCCCAGCTGCCGTCGGCAGACAGCCAGTTTACTTCGGTACTGTTATGGCGTTTGCCGGACAGTCCGGTCCAGGCTTTATCCAGCCAGCGTTCAAGCTCGGCATTCCACTCGGTGCTTGAACGCAGTTGCTGAGGCAGCAGGGTCAATATGGAAGAAACAGCCGAGGTTTCACGGGCCAGCATTCGTACCGGCAGGGGTTTGCCGCGCACAACCGTAAACTCGATACGGTCCGGATCGGAAGCGCCGTGCAGGTTGCTTACCGCCCACTCCCGTCCATCGCTATTCAAGTACATGCCGTCGAAGCCGTCTTCCAGCGATACCGACACCGCGCGGGTAAGCCGATAGGCTAGCTGAATCTGGCTGACGCTGGCGGCCGGCTCTACCAGCCAGCTGACATTGCCGTCAGCATCGGCGGTGGCCACAAAGCGCGAACCGTCGTCAAATTGGAGAACATAACCATTACTCTCTTGACTATAGGCAACGGGAACGGCACTGATGGTATCACTGCTGGCAGTACGGTAGATCAGCGGTTTGTCCACCGAGAACTGGAACACGATGCCGTGGGCACTCAGCTCCACCAGATCCAGGGTGGTTTCGTCGGACAAATAGCGTCCGCGGAACTGCAGAACCCCGTTTGTATGCGCAAAGGGCCCTCCCAGAGGGTGCTCAATGACCACAAGTGCAATAAAAATCCCAATAAACAAGGCACTAACCAGGAAAAAGCGGGCAGCAGTTGACAATTTCATGGGTACAGACTATAGCCGCTTTGCGCCTTTTTCACAAGAGAATACTGCATGGCACAACCAGACAAGGACAGCAGCGGCCCGCAGCCCAAATCAGGCTCAATCCACGACGGCAGACTGCAGTCCACGCGCTGCTCTGTCCGCGGCGGCGCATTGATTACCGCAGCCAATCCACTGTATACTGTTTATCTATCGTTATTTACAGAGGACTATCAATGACTTTTACTACTGCGGAGCTTCTGGCGCCAGCCGGCACTCCGGACGCCCTTGATGCGGCTATCGGCGAAGGAGCCGACGCTGTCTATCTGGGGCTCAAGACCTTCAACGCACGCCTGCGTTCCGCCAATTTTGCCTTCAGCCAATTCGAAGCCGCAACTGACACCCTGCACAAGATGGGCAAAAAGATATATGTGACAGTGAACACCGTATTCGAGCAGCGCGAAGCCGACCGCATGTACCAGCTGCTGCAATACCTGGAGAAGGTTGGCCCGGACGGCATCATCGTTCAGGATGCCGGTGTAATAAAAATGGCCGCCGAGAATTTCCCCGGCCTGGCCCTGCACGCTTCCACCCAGATGAATATCGGGTCGGCCGCCGGTGCCAACTTCCTGTCAAACTTCAACTTCAAGCGCGTGGTACTTTCGCGCGAGCTTTCATTGCCGGAAATCAAGGCAGTTCGTGCCGGAACCAATCTGGAACTGGAAACCTTCGTGCATGGCGCACTCTGCGTCAGCGCTTCCGGCCTCTGCCTGTTTTCCAGTTACCTGGGCGGCCGCTCGGCCAACCGCGGCGCCTGCACCCAGGCCTGCCGGCGCATGTTCAAGGCCGACGACAACGACGACGGCTACTATTTCAGCCCCGACGACCTGCAGCTGGTTGAGCAGGTGCCCGATCTGGTGGACGCCGGCGTCAGCAGCCTTAAAATCGAAGGCCGCATGAAGAGTTCCGAATATGTGGGAACCGTAGTCGCCGCCTACCGCTACATGTTGGACAACTGGCGCTTCGACCGCGAACGCGCCGCCGTAAAGGCCCGCGCCATTCTGCAGGGCGATTTTGCCCGCCGCAAGACCACCTTCTGGTTCGACGGCACAGTAAAGCCGGACTACATCCGTCCCGCCCAGGCCGGCGGTACCGGTATCGCCCTGGGCAAAGTACGGGTACCGCGAGTATTCGACGACAAGCGCTGGATGCTGCTGAATACCTTCGACGGACTGGCTGAGGGCGATTCTATCCGCATCCACAGCCACGACGACTCCGGCCGGCGCACTGCCAAGGTGCAGGCGGTAAAACAGCGCAACGAAGGCATGTACCTGCAGATCGACGGTGACTACAACACCGGCGACGAAGTATATCTTATCCAGACCAAGAGCCTAAGCCGCCGCTACAAGCCGGTATTGCCCTCAGCTCTGGCCAAATACCACAAGTTCCCCAGCTACGACAGCGCTCCTAAGGCCGACTTCCCGGTAATCCCCAAGGAGCGACTTTCAGTGCTGCCGGAGGGCATGTATGCCATGGTCAGCCGGGTGCAGGATCTGCATACCAGCCTTACCGAGCGGCCCGACCGGGCCATCATCCGTTTTAGCCGCAAAAATGCCGAGCTCCTGCGCCGCCACGAGAAAGAGCTGCCTTACAAAAAAGACTCACTTATCTTCTGGCTGGAACCTTTCTTCCCCGAGGGCGATGCCGAGTGGCTTAAAGAAGAACTGGAGTACTGGATCGACGCCGGGCAGAAGGTGTTTATCGCCAACAATCTTGGCCACCTGAGCCTGCTTAAAGGCCACAAGTTGACCATTATCTCCGGGCCCTGGCTGTATGCCTTCAACTCCTGGGCGGCCGCACTGTACCTGGGCAATGGCTGCGATTTCCTGATTCCGCCGCTGGAAACCGGCAAGCAGAATTTTCAGCGCATGATCGAAGTAGTGCCGCAAAAAAGTCTGCTGCTTACGGTATTCGCCTATCCGCAGCTATTTACCATCCGCGGCTCTATGGGTGACCGCTACAAATTCCGTTTCTTCAACGACCGCGACCATGACGACTACGAGCTGGTAAACGATCCCGACAATGCCACGGTAATTCCGGTAAAACCTTTCTCGCTTACCGATCGTATTCCCTTCTTCAAGCGTGACAATATTACCAAGTTCATCGTGGACTTTTCGTTTGTCGATATCAAAAAGCAGATCTACCGCCGGGTGGTGCAAGCCGCCCGCAACGGCGCGGTACTGCCGGAAACCGGCCGCTTTAACTGGAAAGACGGCTTCTGGATGCCTGAAGAAGAAAAAGTCGTGCGCCGCACAGCCGATGACGGCGAGCGCCGTACTACAGGCGAGGCAGAAACCCGGCCCGAACGCAGCCCGCGTACGGCCGGACAACGCGGTGGCCGAACAGCGGAGGCCCGTTCCACTGGCGGTAAAACAGGCGGTCGGCCCGAGCGCAGCCCGCGCGGCCGTGCAGCCGAACGAACAGAGGATCGACCTTCGGGTCGTGCTGAAGGTCGTTCCGGCGGCCGTCCAGCAGCTAGTCGGGGCAGCGCCGAACGCGCGCCGGCCGGCACCTGGTCGCGTCCGGGGGCAAGCGCTGTGGGCGAAGATCGCAAGAGTCGCGACGGCAGCAAAGGCAGCAGCCGTGATTCAGGCGCCGGCCGATCCAGTCGCTCCGCCCGGCCAGAATCGCGCAGCACTGGCTCCGACAGCAGAACCAGAGCTCCCGATCGATCCAGCCGCAGCAGCGGCAGCAACCGGACCGGTGAACGCGCTCCCTCCCGCGGTGGCCGGCCGGAAGTTAAGCGCGGCAGCACTGATGCAGGAACCCGCCGCAGTGACCGCCCCGGGAAGCCGGCTGGACCGCGCGGCAAAACTCCGGGTCGGCGTTAAGCGCCCTAAACCGATACCGGCAGCCTCTGCTTGCCGCCGGTATCGGTCTACCCTCACCTTCGAACCCGGCCTTGTCCGGATCCGCGGCTACACGTAGCGTCTATGTGTTTTGCGCTGGCGGACAGGCCGGAGAATTAGCGGCGGAATCCGGAGACCAGTTGCGGTTTAGCCGGTAGCGGAACAATACTTCCAGATGGCTGATTATTTCTGGTGTCGGCAATACTATCGAAAAAGCGTTGTTCTTGCGGAAATCAGTGCTGGAAGGGGTTACCAATTCCCTGGTATCCAGATAATACGGCACACCCAGTTCCTCCAGCCGGCGCAGGGCTGCATCCGGCGGCGGGCAGCAATCACGCCGCAGTATGAACATCTTGTAGATTAATTCATTATTACGTTCTGCAGCTTCCCGGCGCCAGACAGCCAGATCTTCCGGCAGCATGGCCACGGCAAACGGCAGCACATCCGAGCCGATAATATGGGTAAGCGTCAGTTTAAAGCCGGACATGCAGCCGATAAAACGGCGAAAAATCTCGATAGTGTCAGCGTCCTTGCCGATATCCAGCGGCACAACCAGATTCTTGAACACCTGGGCTAACTGCATCTGCACCAAATTATAGCGATACTCATAGTCACTCTTGGACGGCTTTAGCGGATTATGGTGGCCTTCAGGAATGATATATACCAACGGGCAATCAGCCTCGTCGGAGGCCAGGTAACGCAGGGCCATAGCCAGGTGGGTCATCTGAAAAGGATCAAACGAGCCGACAAACAGCGCGGCATGCAGATCATGCTTGCCGTCCGCCGGATGAATCCGGCAAGACCGTTCATCAAGCAGCTGCAGCCGTCCTGCCTGGATATTCTCGTAAATGGCATCCAATGCTTCGCGAAAAAATCGGTGATACCAGAGAAAATCCTGCTTGTCCTCAACTCGCAAATAATGATAGCTATCGAGCTTGCTGAATATTTCGTCAACGCGGGTGCAAACCTCACGTATGAGCGGATGCCCTGGCAGGCGAGAGAGTGTTTCGTCTGTCGTGCGTTTGTCCATTATCTTCAGTATAAAACCCTTTGCCACAGCCCGCAAGGTTTATTTACGGCTTTTCGTGCTTTTTCTATATAAACAATTTTTAATGTTAATTCCTTTTTTATAGATATTTTTTGCTTGTAAATTTCAAAAAAGCTACTATACTGCTCTAGTATTGATTTATCTGACCCCAGCATCATTGTCAGGCAACGGATTTTACACCTTGGTTTTGCATCGGTTATACGGGTACTCCATGGAGGTTGTATGCAGAAGTCTGTCTCATCCGGATCCGCCGGGCCCAAGGCGCGAAAAACACCTAATCCGAAAAAAAAGGCCGGAAAACCCGAAAGCGCTAACGCTGAAAGCACCAGCAAGCTCGCTGCAGTAATAAAAGCACTTGCCGCAGAGCAAGAGGGCAAACCCGGTGCACTGCTATCAATACTGGAAAAGCTGCAAGACCAGGACCAGTTCAGGCACCTAAGCGAAGAAGCCCTGCGGCTGGTAGCCGAGATTACCGGCGAAGCCCTGTCGCGCGTGTATTCGGTGGCTACCTTTTATTCCTACTTCAATCTGAAGCCGCAGGGAAAGCATACCATAACAGTATGCCGCGGAACCGCCTGCCACACCCGCGGTTCTCTGGCCCTACTGCAGGAAGCCATGAACCAGCTGGGCGAACCGGATTTCCGTGAGGACGAAGAGCCATCATTCACCACTAGCGATAAATTATTCACGGTTCGCACCGTGGCCTGCTTCGGCCAATGTGCCCTGGCCCCGGTAGTTGCTGTCGACGAAACCATCTACTCATCAATATCCACCACCAGATTATGCTCGGTCATCAACGCCATCCGCAAGGAGGAAAAAGTATGAGCGACTTCAGTTTACAAAAATACGCAACGCGAGGCCTAAAAACACTTAAACCGTCCGGACCGGCAATTTCGGTAGGCTATGGCACCTGCGGCATAGGCAATGGGGCGGATGAACTCTTTGCCGCGCTGCAGAAAGCCGCAAGCGGCAGCAAGATTCTGGTAAAAAAGGCCGGATGCTTCGGCTTCTGTGCCGAAGAGCCCCTGGTGATGCTCTACCTTCCCAAAAAACCGATACTGCTCTTTAGCAAGGCCAAAGCCTCCATGGCGGCAAAATTTATCAAAGCGCTTGAGGACGAAAAAGCCCTGGACAAGCTGGCCAAAACCGCCCTTGGAAAAATCAGCCGCTGGAACTTCCGCACCAGCGAACTGGTCTTCGGCGAAGGCTGGGACGCTGTCCGCGAATGGAACGAAATTCCCTTCTTTAAAGGTCAGGAAAAATTCGTACTGCGCAACTGCGGCCTCATTGACCCGGAAAGCCTGGATGAATATGTCTCCGTCGGTGGCTACACCGGCCTGTATCGTGCGCTAAGCGCCATGAAGCCGGAAGCGGTGATTGATGAAGTTAAAGCCTCAAACCTGCGCGGCCGCGGTGGTGCCGGTTTCCCCACCGGTATTAAATGGAAGCTGATGGCTCAGAACAAGGCTGCCGAAAAATATGTCATCTGCAATGCCGACGAAGGCGACCCTGGTGCCTACATGAACCGCAACGAGATCGAAAGCGACCCGCACATGCTGCTGGAAGGCATGCTGATCGGCGCTTACGGCATGGGGGCTACCCACGCCATCGTCTACGTGCGTGCCGAATACCCCCTGGCTATCAAGCGCCTGCAAAAAGCCATCGATGATGCCAGGAAAGCCGGCATACTTGGCAAAAACATCATGGGCAGCAGCTTCAACATGGACATGCAAATTGTCTCCGGAGCCGGCGCTTTTGTCTGCGGCGAAGAAACCGCACTGATAGCCAGCGCCGAAGGCAAGGCCGGCCGACCGATTCCCCGCCCTCCTTTCCCCGCACAGAAGGGCTACCGCGGCATGCCTACCAATATCAACAATGTAGAAACCTGGTGCAATGTTCCGGTAATCATCGCCAAAGGCCCCGACAGCCTGCGCAGTATCGGCACCGAAAAAAGCAGCGGTACCAAAGTATTCAGCCTGGTAGGCAAGGTACGCAACACCGGACTGGTAGAAATGCCGCTAGGCACCAGCCTGTCCGAAATTGTATATGGCATGGGCGAAGGCGCCGGCGCTAAGAAAAAAATCCGCGCGGTACAGACCGGCGGCCCCTCCGGCGGCTGCATCCCGGCCGACAGTTTCAAGGCAAAGGTAGACTACGAGTCTCTGGCCGAGCTTGGTGCCATCATGGGTTCCGGCGGTATGGTCGTCATGGACCAGGATAACTGCATGGTGGATGTGGCCCGCTACTTCGTCAGCTTTACGGCCGCCGAATCCTGCGGCAAATGCACTCCCTGCCGCGAGGGCCTCTCGCAGATGCTACGAATATTGAACAACATCAGCACCGGCAAGGCCGAGCTCAAAGACCTGGACGAACTGGAACGGCTGGCCTGGACCCTGAAAGACGCCGCCCTGTGCGGCCTTGGTCTTACCGCCTCCAACCCGGTGCTTACCACCCTGCAATACTTCCGCGAGGAATACGAAAAACATATTATCCAGAAACGCTGCGAAGCCGGTGTATGTGAAGACCTGTTTGAGGCTCTCTGCGAGAACTCCTGCCCGCTGCACATGAACATCCCATCCTATCTGGCCTTGCTCGGTGAAGGTCGGCTGGAAGACGCCTTCGAGTCCACCGTACGCGACAATCCGCTACCCGGCTCGATGGGAAGAATTTGTCACTTTCATTGCCAGATGCGCTGCCGCCGCGAGACCATGGACGAGCCAGTATCGCAGGGCGAAATTCATCGCTACCTGGCCGACACCATGTATAAAATGGGCCGGGAACAGGCAATATGGAAAACCCTGGTACAGGAAAAGAAAAAAGCCACCGAACGCAAAATTGCCATAATCGGAGCCGGACCGGCCGGTCTGGCTGCGGCCTTCTATCTGGTAAGGCTGGGGCATGATGTAACCATCTACGAAGGTCATGCCGAGGCCGGCGGTATCCTGCGCTATGGCATTCCGGCTTATCGCTTGCCGAAAGACGTGCTGGACAAGGAACTGCAGCTCTGGGATACCCTGGGCGTAAAATTTGTATTTAACAAACGCCTGGGCAAAGACCTTCAACTTAAAAACCTGCAATCCAGCTTCGATGCGGTATTGCTGGCTATAGGCGCACAGGGCGACCGCAAGCTGGGCATACCCGGTGAAGATCTGGCTGGGGTGCATCCCGGCTATGAATGGCTGGAAGCCTATGCTCTGGGCAAAGCCGGTAAACCCGGAAAACGGGCACTGGTAATCGGTGGCGGCAACGTAGCCATCGACGCCGCCCGCACCCTGCAGCGCCTCGACAGTGAGGTAACAGTTGCCTACCGGCGAACCCGCAGCGACATGCCGGCCAATGAGCACGAGCTGCAAGGTGCCGAAGAAGAAGGTATCCGCTTCGAGTACATGCTGCAGCCGGAAAAGATAAACGGCAAAGACGGCCGTGTAGTGTCTGTGGAATTCCGGGTTATGAAGGCGGGCGGTATGGATACTTCCGGCCGGCCGAGGCCGGTGGCCACCGAACGCAGCGTAGTCATACCCTGCGACGAGGTTATTGCGGCGGTAGGCGAAGTGGTCGAGTCAGCCCAATTTGCCAAAAGCGGCATACCGATTGCCAAAGACGGCCGCCTGCAGCCCAACCCCATCACCGGTAAACTGCTCGATAATCTGTATGCCATCGGCGATGCGGTAACCGGGCCGGCAACCGCGGCCGAAGCCATGGGCTTGGCCAAGCAGTGCGCCCGTGCCATCGACAGCGAGCTGATGAACCGTGATGCCTTTGCAACGCTCTTCCGCGAATTTGCCTATGATATGACCATACCCGAAGAACCGAAGACGGCACGACAATGCCGCTCCAGGCAAGTTCCACCCGGCCAGCGACAGGCCAATTTCCAGGAGATCGCCCTGGGTTATTCGGGGGACCAGGCCAGGCAGGAAGCAGCCCGCTGTCTACGCTGCGATATCAGGAACAATGCCCGCAGTCCGTGGCGCTGAGAAAACCGGAGGTTAGATCATGAGCAAACAAAGCCAAGCTACAGTCACTCTGACTATAAACGAGAAGCCAATCACGGTGCCCGAGGGCACAACCATACTGCATGCCTGCCAGCAGGTCGGTATCCAAGTTCCGACACTCTGCCACCTGGAAGGTGTCTGCTCCAATGCCTCCTGCGGTATCTGCGCGGTGGAAGTAAAAGGCGCGAAGAACCTGATCCGCTCCTGCGTGCAGGCTGTAAGCCCCAATATGGACATCACAACCAGCAACGCCCGTATCATTCGTGCCCGGCGCACCATCATCGAGCTGCTGCTGGCCAACCATCCAAACGACTGCCTCTCCTGCGTGCGCAGCGGTACCTGCGAACTGCAGGCCCTGGCCGAGCAGATGGGCGTACTGTCCAAAAAATTCCCGCGCACCAAAAAGCCGGGCAAGCAAGATTTTGCCGGCTGGGGCATCATGCGCGACAACGACAAATGCATACTGTGCGGCCGCTGTGTATCGGTCTGCCGCGAGGTACAGAGCGTCTCGGCCATCGATTTTGCCGGCCGCGGCATCCGCACCCGCATTACTCCCTTCCTGGACCAGCCACTGTCCGAGTCCAGCTGCGTAAATTGCGGCCAGTGCACTGTGGTCTGCCCCACCGGAGCGCTTACCGAGCGTGACGAAACCGACCAGGTCTTCGATGCCATCTACAACAAGGAGCTGACGGTTATCGTGCAGACGGCCCCGGCCATCCGGGCGTCCATCGGCGAGGCGCTGGGCATGCCGGCCGGCAGCCTGGTAACCGGGCAGATGGCAGCCGCCCTGCGCCGACTGGGCTTCGACTCTGTCTTTGATACCCAGTTCACCGCCGACCTTACCATTATGGAAGAAGGCTCGGAACTGCTGCAGCGGCTTAAAAACGGCGGTACCCTGCCGATGATGACCTCCTGCTCGCCGGGCTGGATATCCTTCATCGAGACTTTCTATCCCAAACTACTGCCGCATCTGTCTACCTGTAAATCGCCGCAGCAGATGTTCGGCTCATTGGCAAAAAGCTACTGGGCGGAAAAAACCGGAATCGACCCGTCCAAACTGGTGGTTGTTTCCATTATGCCCTGTACTGCCAAGAAGTTCGAGGCAAAACGCCCCGAAATGCGCGATGCCTGGGAATGGTGGAAGAAAAAAGGACGCAAGGACGCACCGTTCTTTGATGTAGACTTTGCCCTTACCACCCGCGAGCTGGCCCGCATGATCCGCCGGGCGGGCATTGATTTTGCCCACCTGCCCGAAGAACAGTTTGACGATCCGCTGGGACGCAGCACCGGCGCGGCGGTAATTTTCGGCGCGACCGGCGGTGTAATGGAGGCTGCGGTCCGGACTGCCTACGAACTGGTTACCGGTTCGGCTTTGCCGAATCTGGAACTGAAGGCTGTACGCGGTTTCGACGGCATACGCAGCGCTACCCTGGATGTCGGCGGAACGCCGCTGAAGGTCGGCGTCGCGCATACCCTTAAAAACGCCCGGGTGCTGCTGGACGAGATAGCCAGCGGAAAGAGCGACTATGCCTTTGTGGAGATCATGACCTGCCCGGGCGGCTGTCTGGGCGGTGGCGGCCAACCGGTAAACCCGACCTGGGAAAAACGCGAAGAACGGCGGCAGGCTATCTATACCGAGGATCGCGGGCTGCCACTGCGCAAATCGCATCAGAACCCGGCGGTACAGGACCTGTACAAAGAATTCCTGGGAGAACCGCTGGGACACGAATCGCATCATCTGCTGCACACCAAGTATTCAGCCCGGCGGGTCTAACCCATCAATCAGCAATAAGAAAAACGGCGGCCGCTTCAAAAAGAAGCGGCCGCCGTTTTTAAGTTTGTAAGAGAAACCCGCTTTGCCAACGAAGCCGCCGCCGGTTCAGCGCCTGACAACAATGACGACAGCAGCTGCGGCCAGGTAGACAATCCTACCCCACAGTTCAGAGATCCTCAAACAGCCAGGTAGAAAGATAGCGCTCGCCATTGGAGGGCTGGATTACCACAATGGTCTTTCCGGCATTCTCCGGCCGGGCCGATAACTGCAGAGCCGCCCACATGGCCGCCCCGGACGAGATGCCCACCAGGAGTCCTTCTTCACGGGCCATGCGTCTGGCGGTGGTTCCGGCATCGGTAGTGCTAACCGTTATAACTTCATCAATCAGGCTGGTATCCAGTATTTCCGGAATAAAACCGGCACCGATGCCTTGTAGCTTGTGCGGGCCAGGCTGGCCGCCGGATAAGACCGGCGAATCGGCTGGTTCCACTGCCACTACCTTAAGGCCTGGCTTGCGGCTTTTCAACAATGACCCGGCTCCGGTAAGCGTGCCGCCGGTACCGACCCCGGACACCAGAATGTCTACCTGGCCGTCTGTATCATCCCAGATTTCCAGTGCAGTACTCTGGCGATGGGTTTCCGGATTGGCTTTGTTGGTGAACTGAGATGGCATAAAAAAGCCGGGATTAGCCGCCAGTAAGTCCTCGGCCTTGGCTATGGCCCCCTTCATGCCCTTTGCGCCTTCGGTCAGTACCAGTTCGGCACCATAGGCTTTCAGCAGTTTTCGCCGTTCCATACTCATGGTTTCCGGCATTACCAGGATGATCTTATAACCCTTGGTTGCAGCCACAGCGGCAAGGCCGATTCCGGTATTGCCGGAAGTTGGCTCAACGATAGTCATGCCGGCCTTCAGTATGCCGGCGGTCTCGGCCACCTCGATCATGCCCTTGCCGATGCGGTCTTTAACACTGCCGAAGGGGTTCATCGATTCCATTTTTACCAGAACATCGGCGCTTCCGGCCGTGTTCAGAGAATGTATCCGTACCAGTGGCGTGTTGCCAACCAGATCGGTTATCCTGTCATATACCTTCACGTAGACCTCCTTGCGTGATCTGCCGCCAGCAGCCATAGCCCGGAGGCAAGAGCTTATAGCGGCAGAGGGGCATCCGGATTTAAACGGATTGCCTCGAGGGTCAGCCCCTCGCAATATCCCTTCATTACTTTTTCAAGCCCTACCCAGGCCATCCGCGAAGCACAATCATGGGAGCGGTCGCAGGTCTCAGGGCAGGAAGTACAATCGATAAAACTGAACTCCCCCTCAAGACAGGCGATAATTTGGGCAAGATTGATTTCCGTAGCCGGCTTGGCCAGCAGATAACCGCCATGTGCCCCGCGCACCGATTTTATGAACCCGCAGCTGCGCAGCGAAATAACCAGTTTGGACAGATATTTTTCCGATACCTGCTGTTTTTTGGCAATCTCGCTCAGAAACAATGGTGCTGTATTGTCATGATCAGCCAACTCAATCAATAAACGTAATCCGTAACGGCTTCTGGTAGAAATTTTCACATACACTCCTGAATATAAAAATTACCTGAGCCGGGCACCATAACAATAAACACTACCAATATAGTAGTATTAAGAAAACCGGCTAAAGTCAAGAAAAACCGGCATCTGACAAGTAAACGCAAAGCGGCCCCGCCAAGCTATGTAAAAACTATAGCACAATTCATACTATTTGTATCGTAATTAGGTGGCAAGCCCTCCCAGATTCTGCAATTCACG
>JAHIWF010000163.1 GCA_018815555.1 Spirochaetota bacterium
CCAGGAAGCCGGTCAACGAGCCTAGTGTCAGCGCTATGGTAAAAGCCAGCAAGCCGCGTGCGGCGGTGGCGGCTAGTGCCGTCAAAAAGCGTGCAGACTGCAAGAGTCCCCAGAATACCTGAAACACCCGCTCAGGTGCCGGCAGAATAATTTCCCGGTCTACATAGAGGGCTCCGAGTTTCCAGATGGCCAACAGCACGGCGATGGCCAGCAGACTGTCGGCAGTGGCCGGCAGTCGAGGCCGGGTGGTTTTGGGTGGCTCCTCGACCTTGCTCTGACCGGGTTGTGGTATCATTGCTGAGCGTTGATATCCAGATAGAAGCTGGCAGCCGGCAGCGAGCCTCCGACTGAAGCCGGAGCTGCAGCCAGGAAGAGCTTCAGCAGTGCCTCGATGGAGGCCCTGGCTTCGGGAGCTTCTATATAAACGTAATTGGATCGGGGTATAGCTGCTTCGGCAATTCCGGCCTTAAGGCCCATGTCGTATTTTTCCACCAATATGCCGGCAGCTGCAGGCTCGGCCAGTACTTTACTGATCGATTCTTTATACGCTTGCATAAAGGCGCTTATCGCCTGAGGCCGTTCCCTGGCAAGGCTGGCGCGTACCACCAGCACGCTCATGGGATAGTCATCCAGTCCGGAGAGGGCGGTCCAGAGCGGAGCCAACGGAAAGGCCTGGCGCAATGCCGGGTTGCCCTTAAGGACCATCGTGGCAAAGGGTTCCGGCAGAATTGCCGTTTCGATGCGGCCGGCAATAAGGCTGGCCGCAATTTCCGGAATGGGCAGCTGGTAGCTGAGGGTTAGATCGCTGGTCGGGTCAATATTCTGGGCTTGCAGTAGGCTTCGTAGAAGAAAATCGGGGGTAGCGGACTGTCCGGCAACATAGACCGTACGGCCCTGCAGTTCTTCCAGTTTATTAAGTCCCGGATCGGCACTGATTACCTGTACCATGCCGTTGCCAACGACCGCCGCCATAACCAGGTCGAGCCCGGCATTATATAACTTTGCCGCCATATTGACCGGCAGCACGGCAATATCCAGCTCGCCGCTCATCAGCTTGGCGGCCATTATGTCTGCGGCCGGAACAGCAACGCTCTGAACACTAGTCTGTTGCGGCAGAACCGGCGGATTTTCAAACAAGTAGATCATACCAATACCGGTCGGTCCCTTGAGTGCTCCCGCTTTTATAATATAGTCAGGCAAGCGGCTCTCTGTTTCGGCTGCGCTAAGCGACTCTTTTGTAATAGCAGCTTCCTTGGAGCCCAGTGCATAAACCTGCAGGGTAAAAAATACCAGCAATAGTATGGACACAGATCGTTTCATAGGATTCCCCTTTGTTATCAGAATAACAAATAATGGAAGTATAGACAATTGATATAAAAAGTATTGATTACCCTTGTGTTTGTGCAGACCTTCACTTGCACAAAATGCTGTGATTCCTTCCAAAAAAACCGTAAATTTACTATACTTGGTATTATGGAATGGCGAACAGGAGCGATAGTGTGAGCGACACAGTGCAATGCTCAGAGTGTGGTTTGAGCGCAGATGAATTGCAAAGGACAGCGGCAATCCGTTGTCCGGCCTGCGTGCGAACCTTTCGAACAGAATTATTTCTGCTCCGGCGGCGCATGGGGGTGCAGGGTGTATATGCCGGCCGTATACCCGGCGAACGCGGCACTGAACATGCCAGTCTGCATGAAGAACTTTCTCTGGCTATTGACCGTGACGATTTTGAACAGGCTGTAGTTATTCGCGAGAAACTGAAGCTGTTGAACAGCCGGAGCAATTCATGAGTCTCGAATGTGCGGCAGTACGGCCGGTATCAGTTAAGGCGGATTCGGACTTTGATGTTGTTATCCGCTGCCGCATCAACCTTGATCGCAATCTGGCGGGTTATCGTTTTCCCGGTGCACTTTCCGAGGCCGAACGTTTGGAGCTGATGCAGCGCATGAAGCCAGCGCTGCTGGCCGCCGGGATGCCGCTCCTGCAGATCAGGGAAGTACCGCTGCCTCTGCGCTCGTCGCTGGTAGAGCGGGAACTGCTTTCGCGCTCCTATGCAGTTGATGAAGAGCATTTTATTGCATTGCATCCGCAAAAAGCACTCTGGGCTGTTTTTATGCAGCGCGAACATGTCGGGCTGGTCGGTCAGCGCTATGGCTTGGCCCTTAAGGAATGTTGTGAGGAGCTTTTTGCCCTGGATGAAGCGATGAACAGAGTCCATCCCTGGGCCTTCGACCATGATTTTGGCTATATCTGCAGCGATGTTGACCGCTTCGGTACCGGATTGGGTGCAAGCCTGGTTCTGCATCTGCCGGCTCTGGAGCTGACCGGCTTTATAGAGATGGCCCTGAAACAAGCCATGGATGCCGGTTTTGTGCTTGGCGGAGTATATGGTAGTGGTCGCGGACCTGCCGGAGCACTGTATGAATTGTCTTTGCCGACTATTTTTGCTGAATCTGAGGATATAGCTATTGAGCGTCTGAAACGGGCAGCCGGTGCGTTAACCGTTTATGAGCGGAGCAGCCGGCAACAGCTTCTGCAAGCAAATACCTGGGAAATTCTGGATTTGATAGGTAGAGCCTGCGGGCGGGCCCAAATGGCCCATAGTGTCGGCTGGGATGAATGTACGGAAATTATTTCCGGTTTACGGCTTGGCCTGGCCTGCGGGGTGCTGGAAGGCATGAGTTTGGCCGAGGCTAGTGAATTATGGTATACTGTACGGGTAGGCAAAGCCGCATCAGGCAGTACTGTTTCTGACC
Organism: Spirochaetota bacterium; assembly: GCA_018815555.1. GTDB lineage: Bacteria > Spirochaetota > Spirochaetia > Treponematales > UBA12059 > UBA12059. The sequence continues at coordinate 2,757 of JAHIWF010000163.1, forward strand.
ATGTAACCCGCGCCGCTGCACTTCGTGCAGTGGCCAGCAAATTGCGTTTCAGTGAGAGGTATCGGAATGTTTAAGGGACTTACCAAAAGAGCACAATATATTCTCACTACGCTGGCTCAGGAAGAGGCCCGTCAGTTTCATTCGACCGAATTGAATCCCGAGCATGTTCTGCTGGCAATACTGCGCTCAGGTGAGGGCGGCGGTTATGCGCTGGTCATGACCTTGAAAATTGACCTGGCGGAGTTCAAGATCGAGATGGAACGGGTTGCTATGGGCCGAAAAAGCGGCTTTTTGCTAGGTGACGCCCCGCTTTCGCGCAGACTGAAGAGTATGCTTGAAACCGCGGCTGAAGAAGCGCGGCTGATGAATGGTGAGTATATCGGAACCGAACATCTGGTTTTGGCGGCAATGCGTGAACAAGGTTCGTGTTTTGAACGCTTTCTCAGTCGTTATGCGCTGAGTCTGGAAAATCTGCGCAATGCTGTGCGTCTGAGCGGACTGGACTCCCACCGTGGGCCGCAGCGCCAAACCAATCAGAGCAGCCAGAAAACTGCCATCCCGCCTCGGAAATTTACAGTGGTCGGCAATACACCACTCTTGGACGAGCATTCCCGCGATCTTACCGCCAAAGCTAGAGAGGATCAACTTGATCCGGTGCTGGGGCGCGAGAAGGAAACCAACCGTGTTATACGCATTCTTTCGCGTCGAACAAAAAATAACCCCGTGCTGCTCGGGGAGCCTGGCGTTGGCAAAACCGCTATCGTAGAAGGTTTAGCTCTGCGGATTGCACGGGCGGATGTTCCGGAAGGCCTGCTTAACAAACGACTGGTTGTTCTGGATATGGCTTCGATTGTGGCCGGTACCAAATATCGCGGAGAGTTCGAAGAGCGGCTGAAGCGCATCATGAAAGAAATAAATGCGGCTGGTAATATCATGCTCTTTATTGATGAGCTGCATACCCTGATCGGAGCCGGCAGTGCTGAAGGCACCATTGATGCTTCAAATATGCTTAAACCGGCCCTTTCGCGCGGCGAACTGCAATGTATCGGCGCAACCACCATAGACGAATACCGCCGCTTTTTTGAAAAAGATACGGCACTTGAGCGGCGTTTTCAGACGGTGCTGGTTGAAGAGCCGGATACACAGCAGACTATCGCAATACTCAACGGCATTAAGGAGCGCTACGAACGCTTCCATGGAGTGCATTATTCATCCGATGCGGTTAGAGCCTGCGCTGTGTATGCCCAGCGCTATATCAGCGAGCGGGCCATGCCGGATAAAGCAATTGATGTGTTGGACGAGGCAGGTGCGCGCAAGAAAATCGGCCATGTTACCGAGGTGCCCGAGCTGAGCGCCATCGAAGATGAAATCCGCAGCCTTACCGAAGAAAAACTTGCCCTGGTATCCATGCAAAATTACGAAAAGGCCGCGGATATCCGTGACCAGGTTCGCCAATTGCGTGAAGAACTGGAGCAGATGAAGGAACGTCAGCTTAGTGCCCAAGGCAAATCTGCTCCTCAGGTGCAATATGACGATATCCGTACCGTTGTAGCCGAGATAACCGGCATACCGCTGGAACGCATAGAAGAAGGTGAAACCGGTCGGCTTCTTAATTTGGAAGATGCCTTGCACGCCCGGGTGGTCGGTCAGGATAATGCCATTAAACGTCTTGCCTCATCAGTGCGCAGGGCCCGGGCCGGCATTTCTGATCCGCGTCGTCCGATGGGCTCCTTTATTTTCCTTGGTCCGACTGGTGTCGGAAAAACCTTGCTTGCCAAGACCTTGGCAGAAAATCTTTTCGGCTCGCAGGATGCCTTGTTCCGGGTGGACATGAGCGATTTTATGGAGAAGCATAACGCAGCCCGGCTGGTAGGCGCACCTCCCGGCTACGTAGGCTACGATCAGGGCGGCATGCTTACCGAACGCATCCGGCGTAAACCCTACAGCGTCATCCTGTTCGACGAGATCGAAAAAGCCCACCCTGATGTATTTAACCTTCTGCTGCAGCTTCTGGAAGAAGGCGAACTGCGCGACAACCTTGGTCACACTGTGTCTTTCCGGAATTGTGTAATTATTATGACCAGCAATGCCGGCACCAGAGATATCGCCCGTGGCACCAAGCTCGGCTTCGGCAGCGAAGAACAGCGCTTCGATTATAAAACCGTAGAGGCCGCAGCCATGACCGAGCTTAAGAAGCTTTTTAATCCGGAGTTCATAAACCGTATCGATGACCTGATCGTGTTTCATCCCCTGGACCGCAGGCAGGTCGCAGCAATCTTCGAGCTGGAACTCGACAGCCTGCGCCTTCGCCTGGCGGAGCGGGGGCTTTCCTTGGAGCTGGACAGCAAGGCAACTGAATACTTCGTTGAGCATGGCTACGATATCGTATACGGTGCCCGGCCGATGCGGCGTCTGATTACCCGCGAGATAGAAGATTCACTGGCGGCCAGCATAATAAGCGGGGAGTGTCCTCCCGGATCGATTGTTCGCCTGCGCTGCAAAGACGGAGCTATACAGCTGAAGATTCAGGCCGCTAAGGGACGCTCCAGGGATTCCGTGCTGGAACCGGAACGGGTATAGTACGAATCAAATGCCATGCATGATTCCGTGACTTCCATAGCACCGGATTGCCTTCCGGAAAATCAGGATTATCTTTCGCGCCAGCTGATAACCTACATTGGCAACAAGCGGAATCTGCTCGAGCTTATCGGGCAGGGCTTGGCCGTGGCCAGCAGGCGGCTTCGCCGATCGCGTTTGCGTGTATTTGATGTGTTCAGCGGTTCTGGCGTCGTTGCCCGCTACTGCAAGCGTTATGCCTCCAGCCTGGTGGTGAACGATCTGGAACTGTATTCCAGCATAATTAATCAATGCTATCTGGCCAACAAATCCGAGCTGGATATGCCGGCACTCATTGCCACCCACCAGGAGCTGCGCACTCGTCTGCAGAATGAAGAACCTCGCCCGGGATTTATTCAGGAATTGTACGCGCCACAGGACGATGCGCATATCCAGCCTGGTGAGCGAGTTTTTTATACCAGAGAAAATGCCCTTTTTCTGGACAGTGCGCGCCAATATATTGCTGAACTGCCCACTGCTTTACAAGCGTTTTTTCTGGCCCCCCTGCTTTCGGAAGCTTCGATACATGCCAACACTGCCGGTGTTTTTAAAGGCTTTTACAAAGATCGAAAAAGTGGAATCGGCGAGTTCGGCGGCTGCAAACAGGATGCCTTGTCGCGCATAAAAGGCCGGATGGATCTGCCCCTGCCGCTTTTCAGCCGCTTCGAAGCACCGGTAGAAATATTACAGCAAGAGGCCAGACAGGCTGCCACGTTGGTCAAGCAGCTTGATGTAGCCTATCTTGATCCGCCTTATAATCAGCATCCTTATGGATCAAACTATTTTATGCTTAACCTGCTGGCGGAATACCGGAGGCCGCAGGAGATAAGCCAGGTGTCGGGCATTCCGGTCGCCTGGAACCGCTCAGATTTTAATAAGGCCGGGAGGGCAGAAGCCGCCCTGCGTACTCTGGTAGATCGCCTGGATGCCAAATTTCTGCTGATATCTTTTAATTCAGACGGCTTTATTAAGCCGGAGCGCATGACAGCCCTGCTCGAGTCGTTCGGCCGGATAGAGATTCTGGAACAAAAATATAATACTTTTCGGGGCAGCCGCAATCTGGCCGGCCGTTCGGTGCATGTTAAAGAATATCTGTATATAGTCGAAAAAAACTGAAGCGTAGCAATATTCCGCTATTCGTCGTCATGACCTATCAGCCGCCGGAGCTGGCGCAAACGGTCCTCCTCCAGCTTTATATGAATATTTTTTTCCTGCGTAGGAATGACCAGGCCTTTGGGGCCGTCCTTGGCGCGGCGCAGGTATTTTACCCGGGTATAATACAGGTCTGCCTGACCATTGCGTCGGGCTTTCGAGTAGTATACAGCAAGATTGCCGGCATCAAGCAGCAGTTCCAAAGGTATGCTTTTGTCTTTGCGCGACTTGATGAACACGTAAGCGCCGGAATGGTCGCGGGCATGCAGCCAGGTATCGTTGCCGCGCACATAACGGCGCAGCAGCTGGTCGTTTTCGGCCGCAGTCCGTCCGATCAGCAATAACCAGCCGTCTTTTTCCAGCGACAATCCCGGGAATCGTCTGGTTTCTTTCGGGCCGCTCTGTTTCCACTTTTGCAGCAGGCCGCGGATCTGGTGCGGATTGTTTTCCTGTTCTACAGCAAGCCGTAGAGTAGCCAGTTCTTGTAACGATTTATTTACCAATTCAAGTTCGATCGCAGTTTCGCGGCCGCCGGATTTTGCCTTTTTGGCTTTTTCGTACAGGATTTTGGCATTGCCTACCAGGTCGCGCTTGCGGTCGACCGGAATCAGAACAGAACCGCCGCGAAAAAAATCCTCGCAATCAAGGAAGCTGCGGCCGGATTTGGAAAGCTGGAAGTCTTGTGCGCGGTGCAGGTTTGCCATCAGGATATCGCCCAGCTCACGGAAACGGTCGGGATCGGCGTAGGCTCTGGCCCGGTCTTCCAGACTGGCCCGGCGAACAGTCAGGGTAGAACGCCGGTTGTCCAGCCATGCTGTAGCCCGCAGCACCAGTGCCTCGCGAGACAGCTCTGAGCCGTGATGCGCATAGAATTCGTCAATTTTTTTGTTAAAACTGCCTTCGCCCGTCAGCTGTCGTATGCTGAAGCTGCGCTCGTTGCCGCTTGCTGCAGCTACAGCCCCAAGACTCGGTGATTCTGCTGTCGGAGCTGCCGAAGTCGTATTTGTCGTGTTTGTCGTGGGTAAGACAAAATGGCCGCCGCTTATTTCGCCGCGGGCCGGTTTTCTGGCCAAAGCGTCGATAATGGTTCCATCCGGGCGGGTCAGAATAAGATTGGCCGCGCCGGACCACAGCCGGGCATACAGATCGCAGGCTTCGTCGTCGCGGCCGAAGCGTATGCGCACAATCCGTTCATTGCCTATTTGCACAATGCTTTCCACCCGGCTGCCGCGCACATGCGAGCGCAGCAATTCGGTAAATCTCTGCGGCTTCAGCGTTTTGGGAATCTGATAGTCGGTCTCATGCAACCGGCAGGCCCCATGGGCCACACAGAACAGCAGCTGGGTAGCACGCCCGGGTTTGTACAACGACAGTAAAACCGTGTCCCAGGCGGGCTGCACAATACGCTGCAGCTGCGCCCCAACAATATCCAGCTCGCTGATTACCGCATTAATCTCCAGCCAGTTCAGTGACATCCATCAACCTGCGCTACGCACCATGACAGTGCTTGTATTTTTTGCCTGAACCACAGGGGCAGGGATCATTACGTCCTACTTTGGGAACGCTGCGGACTACTGTCGCCGCCTTGGCTCTGGCACCTTCGGCCATAGGATTGGCCTCTGATGAGCGGCCGCCGGCCATGGCTGCCGCGCCAGCCGTACGGGGGCCGCCGGCCGTGCCGAATTGGCCCACCTCTTCGTGGCGGGTTTCGCCGCCGCTGACCACCGGCCGGTAGTTTCGTTCGGCCTGCTGCTGGATACGTACCTGATGGAAAGTGCGGGCAACCGTGTTGCGGATGTCCTGCAGCATCACCTCGAACAGCTCAAAGCCCTCCAGCTTATATTCCAACAAGGGATTTTTCTGGGCATAGTGCCGTAGATATACTGCTTCGCGCAGTGCTTCCATGTTTTCCAGATGGCTCAGCCAGCGCTGGTCGATGGTATTCAGATATTTCCAGCGCAGGAAATGGTTGATATTGTCAGTACCGGCCATGGCCCGTTTCTCTTCAACATCCTGTTCGAGCAGGCGGGCGGCATCAGCTTTTAGCTGGGCCGGATTCTTGCTTTCGGGGCTTTGGGCGGTAAATGACAGCTGAAAGCCGAGACTGTCTTTCAGCTCGGACTGGAACTGCTGCCAGGCTTCGGCGGGATCGTTCTTCTGTTCTTTCGTCAATGCTTCTAGCAGACTGTCCACAATATCGGTTGCCGCACTGTGCACCCGCTGCAGCAAATCCTGGTCGCTGAGTATTCCGTTACGCTGGTCATAGATAAAACCGCGCTGCTGATTGAGTACATCATCGTATTCAAGCAGATGCTTGCGGATATCAAAGTTGCGTTCCTCTACCTTTTTCTGAGCGCCTTCGATAGTCCTGTTGAGCAGCGGGTGGTTGATGGCCTCGCCGGCGCGCATGCCGATACGCTGCATTAGATTCTTCATGTTCTGGCCGCCGAAGAGGCGCATCAGCTCATCATCCAGCGAGATAAAGAAGCGTGAACGGCCGGGGTCACCCTGGCGACCGGAACGACCGCGCAGCTGATTGTCGATACGCCTGGATTCATGGCGCTCGGTTCCTATTACGTATAAACCGCCAGCGCTTTTTACTTCTTCGTAGTCTTTCAGCCAGGCTTCATATTCAGCGGCCAGAGCTGCTCTATAGCTGGCTTCGTCGGCTTCGGTTCCGGCGCGTTTACGTGCACGGTGTTCCGGGTTGCCACCAAGTTTGATGTCAGTACCGCGGCCGGCCATATTGGTTGCAATGGTAACAGCCCCCTTGGAACCGGCTTCGGCGATAATGGAAGCCTCGCGTGCGTGATTCTTGGCATTCAGTACTTCGTGGCGGATACCGCGCTTGGTTAGCGCCACCGATAGCTTCTCAGATTTTTCGATTGATACGGTACCAATCAGGATTGGTTGCCCTTTTGCATGCGCCGCGTCAATATCGTCGCAGATTGCAGTAAATTTATCATCTTCATTCAGATAGACCATGTCGTCTTCGTCATTGCGCGCTACCGGACGGTTGGTCGGAATAACGGTAACATCAAGATTGTAGATCTTGGCGAATTCATTGGCTTCGGTTTCGGCCGTACCGGTCATGCCGGAAATCTTGTCGTACATGCGGAAAAAGTTCTGAAAGGTAATGGTGGCCAGTGTGCGGTTGCGCCGGGCGACTTTGATGCGTTCCTTGGCCTCGATAGCCTCATGCAAGCCGTCAGAGTAGCGGCGGCCGTGCAATATACGCCCGGTAAATTCGTCAACAATCTGTACCAGACCATCCTGCACAACATATTCCACATCTTTGGTAAATAACTCGCGGGCCCGGATGGCCTGTACAAAATAATGCGAGTATTCGAAATTCTGCTCGTCAAACAGCGACCCTTCAATGAGTCCGCGCTTTTTGAGTATGTCTTCGATTTTTGCCAGACCGTCGGATGTAAAGGATACTTTCTTGTTTTTTTCTTCTATTTTATAGTCGCCGACCATGGTTTCGCCATGTTCTTCTTTGGGGTACTCACCGGTGGCCGGGTCTTTCTGAACCTCTACCAGATTATGGGCCAGGCGGCTGACTTCGTTTATTTTAACCGTGTCATCCTCCGCCGCGCCGGAGATAATCAGTGGTGTTCGCGCTTCGTCGATGAGGATTGAGTCAATCTCGTCTACAATACAGTAATTATGCCCCCGCTGTACGCGGGTGTTTAAATCCAGGGTCATATTGTCGCGCAGGTAATCAAAGCCGAGTTCATTATTGGTGGCGTAGGTGATGTCTTTGGCATAGGCCAGGCGCCGGGCCTCCGGATCCATGTTGGACAAAATGGCCCCAACCGAGACGCCCAGATAATTGAAAACCTGACCCATCCATTGCGAGTCGCGTTCGGCCAGGTAATCATTCACGGTGACCACATGAACACCTTTGCCGCTCAGTGAATTCAGGTAGGCGGCAGCCACTGAAGATAGAGTTTTACCTTCGCCGGTTTTCATCTCCACAATCCGCCCGGAGTGCAGCACGATACCACCCAGAATCTGCGTGTCAAAGGAGCGTTCACCCAGAGTCCGGCGGGCAGCTTCCCGCGCCAGAGCGAAGGCTTCCGGCAGCAGTTCATCCAGCGTTTCACCGGCGGCGTGTCTGGCGCGCAGTTTTATAGTTTCCTGCGGAAAGTCGGCGGCGCTGAGCGACATTGCCCAGCTTTCATGTTCATTTACTGCGTGCAGACGGGGCAACAGTGCTTTTACATCACGCTCGCGTTTTGTGCCAAAAAGGGCAGTTAAGGGGTTGAAGGCCATGTCAGTTAATTTATATCTTTTAATCATGTACGGTCAAGGCTAAAAGTTGTATGATGCAGACAGCAGGGCCAGCAGGAGGAAAAATGTCTACAAGTAATGAACTTTCTACAGCACCGGTGACCCCCGGACGGTCAGGCAGCGCTTGGCGATGGTATGTCCTGCTGATTGCAGGTATCCTTGCATTTGCTTCCTGCAGCAGCGACAACCAGCTTGAGGTACTTAAACGCGAGCAGTTGTTTTCTCTGACTTATGGCATGTTCGAAGATGAACTGAATCTTTTTAATCTGCCTGGCGAAGCACCGCCGCTTAAAACTCGCATAGCCATGCGGGACGGTATTTTTTTTCTGGTAAACGGCAACGCTGGGAAGGTGCTATCGTTCTCCTCCTTTGGTGACCTGCTCTCCATGATTTATAACCCCGATCGCAATCCAGAACCACTCATTCTGACTAAAACCGACAGTTTTGCACCGGTCAACCTGGCCTCCAGCCAGGGACGCATGGCGGCCACCTACCCGTTTAATGAACCGGGCGAAGTGGCGGTGGACTCAACTCGCCGCATGTATATAGAAGATAAGGTGCCCCAGAGCAGCCGGCAATATGATGCCGCCAGTAATTCGCTGCTGGAGCGGATCGTCGTCCGTTTCTCGGCAACGGGTCAATATATAGATTATCTCGGCCAGGAAGGCATTGGCGGAACTCCCTTTCCTTATATTAAGCGGGTTCAGGTAACAGAAGCCGACGAATGTGTGGTCGTTTCCCAAAATCGTGCCGGCTGGCTGGTGCATTGGTTCTATACTGACGGCTTGTTGCGCTTTTCAGTAAATCTGCCGCGCGAAAAAACTCCACTGCCCGAAGACGGCGAAGACCTTATTGCCAGCCTGGAAGACGTCCTGCCTATGAGTGATGGCAGCGGGCTGCTTCTGAAAATTGATTATTATCAGGAGATTATAGACCCGGAAACCCGATCGGCCTCGGGCATACGCTTCGTCAAGACTATAGTCTGGAAAATGAACACAGCCGACGGCAGCTACATTGATAGTTTCGACATCATTCCCTTCCAGTCGGAATATGCCAAGCGCAATAATCAGGATCCGGTGCTGCGCAGTTGGGATATTACCGGCAGCGCGGGCACTCAGCTGTTTTTCAGTTCAGTGGACGAAGACGGGGCTACCTATTATGCTGTCTATGATACAAGTGACCGCTCGGTCCGCCGCTACGCCCTGAATATTGCCGACGATGAGCTGAATTACATGACCTTTTTTCTGTCGCGTGACAAGATACTCTGCGCCCTTCTGGCCGCCCCGCATGAAATCCGTATTGTCTGGTGGCGTTTCGAAGGGCATTTGGCCGGAGCCAACTGATGCAGCCGCTGCTGTCCTGCGTCGAAGCCGGCGAACTGGACCGCACCGTGCAGGAGCGCTATGCCCTGCCGCCGGATTTGCTGATGGAAAATGCCGCAGCCGGAATGTTCCGTTTTCTGGTCGAACGGTATAGGCAGCAGCTTTTCCCGGAACAGCCAAAACGCGATGGCCCGGATTTGTTAGTGCTATGTGGCGGCGGCTCTAACGGCGGCGATGCCCTGGCGCTGGCCAGGCATGCCCTTTTTGCCGGTGTGCGCCGGGTTATGGTACTGGTACCCTCCAAACTTAGCCCGATAGCCGGCCGACGACTGGCCGAGGTACAGGCCGCCGGTGCGGAGCTTTTGTCTCATGATGATCCAGCCATTCCGCTCTTGCTGAACACCGCCTCGCTGATTGTAGATGGGCTGACTGGCAGTGGCTATCGGCCGGCTCCCGGCCGTAGTCTGCCGCTGCTGGATCTGGTACGGAGGCAGCGCCAGGCCCCACAACAGCAACAGCCGCAAGTGCGAGCGCTGCAACAGTCGGGGCCACCGCCGAAGCAGCCAGCGCTGCCACAGCCGAAAAACTTGCCGCCGCTGATTGCTCTGGATCTGCCTTCCGGCCTCTGTGCCCTACCGTCCGGTTGCCTGTCCTCCGAAGAGTATGCTCCTCTCCCGGCCGACCAGACCCTGACCGTACTGCCGGCAAAGCAGGAATTGTATTACCCGGGCAACCGCAACTTTACCGGGTGTATAAGCGGTATCGGCGGAGTATTCCCGCTATCAGCCATAAGCAGCAAAACAGCCTTACTAGAGCCGGGAGATCTGTCCGACCTGCTTGCGCCGCCCGCGCCGGACGCCCATAAAGGCAGCCGCGGCGCACTGGGAATCTATGCGGGCGACATCGGCAGCAGCGGCGCAGCTTTACTCTGCAGCCGGGCCGCCAGCGCTGCCGGAGCCGGCACCATAACCCTGCACCTGCGTGACCACTTGTATCCCCTGCTGGCCGGCTCCCTGGATAACGTCATGGCACAACCCTGGTCGGCCGGCCGTAACCGCGCATACCGAGCCCTGTTACTGGGGCCGGGCTTAGGGCGGGATACAGCTGCCGAAGCCCTGCTTGCCGAAGCCTGGCAGTCCGATCTGCCCCTGGTTCTGGATGCTGATGCCCTGCATTTCACCGGCGCCTACCAGCCCCGTCCCGGTGCCGTCAGGACTATATTACTGCCGCATCCCGGAGAATATGAAGCTTTGCTGCGCCTGAGCGGCCTGCTTGCCGATACTGAAGTAGACCTTAAGCAGCAAGAGCTGTTTAATACAGCTGAACTGCTGGGCCAGCTGGCTGTACGTCTGCAGGCTGTAGTGGTACTCAAGAATTCAGTTAGCTGGCTGGCCCATCCGGATGGCCGCTTTCTGGTATACGAAGGTCGCGAACCAGCCCTTGGTTGCGGCGGATCGGGAGATATTCTGGCCGGTTTTACTGCCGCGCTCCTGGTCTCCGGGCTGGATGCCTGGTCAGCCGCCGCCGCAGCTGTGCTTGTGCATGGTGAGTGCGGCAAGAAGCTGGCAAAACAGCGCGGCTATTTTAATCCGCTGGATGTATGCGCAGAGGCGGCTGTCATGTTTTATCGAGGAGCTTGCAATGAACCAGGAGCCTAATCCTTTCCGCCAGCCGGAAACCCGCGACAAGGACGATGTGGTATATTATTATAGCCGCGAGCGCCGGCTGGACCGGGCCGGCCCTAACGCCCAGTTTGCCGCAAGCTTGTGGAATACCAAAAAACAGGGTTTTTTAAAGACAATGATGGCTACCCGTACGCTGCGTTATATGTTCCTTATGCTGGTGCTTTTTACCATGCTGGGTTTTGCGGTGGATTTTCTGATGAAGAGCCGTGATAAAGGCAACTTGGCGGGATACAATGTACAGATGAGAGCAATGTATTTTGAAGGCAATGTTATTGTAACCTTGCAGCGCATAGCCCGGAATGACAAAGTTTTACCGGTAGAATTTGAAGTGCTGCTTACTGCCGGCGACCAGACGGTCAGCGGTACGATCCCGACTCTCACTGACAGCTTCGGAGCGCGGCTGGCTTCGGACGGAAAGCCGAACTGGGTGGCGGCCATAGTCGGCTATGAAGGCAAACAGATAGAGCTTGCCGTGCGGGTTGACTAAACCTGTACTGTCGTCAGGTTTCGCCTCCGACAATATTGACCGTTAACGCAGTTTTAGCTATGGTTAAGCTGTAGATTTTTCAGACAATCGTTTTTGCTATCCGATAGTAAGGTCGGAATGGGGGAGACATAAGGTATGGTGCAGTTTTATCTTCTGAGCGTTGTTTTGAACCTTGTTGCCGGTTATGCCCTGTTCCTGGCAGACCGTGAGCCCAAGGGAAACAAATTTGACGGCCTGTTCGAATTGCTCAAGGATCCGGTGCTGCGGCTGGTTCTGGGAGTACTTGGTTCTACTGTAGGTTTCCTGAAACTGCTGACAGTCATGCGCGGTGACATTCCAGTCGTCGGTGATCTGCTTCCCGCCCTGGTCGGCCTGTTTGCCGGGTTTACCCTGCTGCTGGAATTCTACCGTCAGAATACTACAATAACCACTGATCTGATGGAAAAGCTGGATCGCGTATTTATAAGCAACCGCCGTGTAGTCGGGCTGGTTTCTATGCTTACTGCGCTTGCCCACTTCCTTTTTCCTTCTGTTTTACTGCTGTAGGCTTTGTACATAATGAAAAAACGCTCAGTAGCCGGCATTGCCATCAGCCAAGGTGCTGTTTTTGTCGGCAAGCGGCTACCCGGCGGTGACCTTGGCGGCAAATGGGAATTCCCGGGCGGCAAATGCGAAGCTGGAGAAAACGACGTACAAGCCTTGCAGCGTGAATACTTGGAAGAATTTGCTGTAGATATCACTGTTGGTGAAGCTTTGACAGAATCAGCTTTTGTGCATAATGGGCACGACTATGTTCTGGCCGCCTGGGCTATATCCCTGCACAGCCAAAATTTGGTCTTAAGTGAGCATTCCGAATGGGCCTGGGTGGATGCCGACACACTGGCCGCACTGGATCTTGCCGAATCCGACCGCAGTCTGCTGCCTTTTGTGCTGCAGCGCCTGCGCGATAAAAACGCCGGGCAGGCAAGTAACGCTTAGCTTATTCTTCTTCCTCATCCTCAAACAGGCTGAACTGAGGCTTGTCTCCTTCGGTCTTAGGCTGGTTCAGCAGTATTTCCACCTTGCCCTCTAGTTTTTCCATGTCTTTTTCCAATCCGCCGGACAGTTTTATTCCTTCTTCGAAAATAGCTACCGCATCTTCCAGCGGCAGATTCTCGTCACGGATGCGTTCAGCCAAATCTTCCAGTTTTTTAAGCCGTTCTTCAAAGTTTTTCATGCGTTGTCTCCATTATGCCGGCCACAGCACTGCCATGGGCGAAGCTTATGTGAATCTTGTCTTCTAGCCCAAGTTGGGCGCTGGTGCGGATAGCCTCTGTTGACCCCTCCAGCCGGACTACCGAATAGCCGCGTGCCAGAATGGCGTGCGGGTCAGCCGCCTGCAAGAGCAGACTGGCCTGACGCAAGCGATTTCTATTGCGTATCCTGGCGGCCTGCATGCCGTTCAGCAGGGCTTCATGCGAATAGTCGATACGCTGCCGGTAGGGTTGTACCAGGCGCTCAAATTGCCTGGCCAAGGCCTCGCTGGAAAAGTTGTGCAGCAGCAGCCTGGCCTTGTCCATGCGGCCCTGCATGGTCTGAATAAGCCGCTCGCGCGCATGTCCGTAGCGCTGTTTACGTTCGGTAGTGCTGGCGGATACCAGTTCGGCGGCGGCGCTGGGGGTAGGCGCGCGCAGATCAGCGGCATAATCGCACAGCGACCAGTCGGTTTCATGCCCGACTGCGCTGATAACCGGAATGCTAGAGGCGGCGACGGCACGCACCAGGGCCTCGTCTGAGAAGGCGGCCAGATCTTCCAGCGAGCCACCGCCCCGGCCGATGATAATTACATCGCCCAGCTTATAGCGGTTGGCGCATCCCAGCTGGCGGATCAGAGCGGCCGGGGCTTCGTCTCCCTGAACCAGGGCCGGCAGGATGCTGATGCGCAAGCCGCTGGTACGCCGTCGCAGTACATGCAATACATCGCGGATGGCTGCACCGGTTGGCGAGGTAATAACGACGACATGTGTTGGAAATTCGGGTATCGGTCTCTTGCGGTCCAGATCAAACAGGCCTTCGGCAGCCAGACGCTTCTTGCGCTCTTCCAAAAGAGCCTGCAGGTCGCCGGCGCCTAGTTCTTCCAGTGTATCAATGATCAGCTGGTATTGCCCGCGGGCGGCATACACGCTGATGTTTCCGCTGGCACGCACCCGCATGCCGTCTTTGGGCCGGAAATTCAGGCGCAGCGTCTTGCCTTTAAACATGACCGCCTGCAGCATGGCTTCTTTGTCCTTCAGCGTGCAATACACGTGGCCGGAAGGCGCGGGTCGCCAGTTGGAAAGCTCGCCTTCGACCCTGATTTGCGAAAGGTTGTCTTCCAGAAAGGTTTTGATTATTTCGGTAAGTTCGGAAACCTGAAGCACCGGCAAATTCTGCATAGCCATACCATAGCCGCCCACTTTGATTTTGGCAATACGAATAGGGTGGATAAAATCACTGGTATCGAGTAAATTATACAAGAACAGATAGGGAGGTGTGTAATGCTTAAAAAATTGGTCGCCAGTCTGATAATACTCACCTTGCTAGCTGTTGCAGTCTTTCTTCTCGGTTGGCTGCCCCTGCGGGTTCAACCCGGCCGGCATAGTGTTGTTGTCAGCAAGATAAACGGCGTGCGCGAAACCGTACTCAGTCCCGGCCAGTTTTTTTGGACGGCCGAAGCCTTGCTTCCAACCAATCTGAAGGTATACAGCTTTGCCCCGGTTTCCAGTGAACAGCGCGTGCAGGTTAGCGGTGAGCTGCCTTCGGCCGCTGTTTACAGTGAATTTCTGGCCGGCCAGCCCGATTTCAGCTGGGAAGTCAGTCTGCGCATCGCCGCCGGCATCCGGCCGCAATCCCTGCCCACCCTGGTTTCCCAATTCGGCATTACTGATGAAGCTGCCCTGCGGGCTTATCTGGATACCGAGCTGGTTCGTGCTGCCGAGGACGTGCGCAGTCTGCTTATTGCCGCCGCCAGCGACCCGGCACGCATACAGGAACTGCTCGAAGGCAGCCTTTCCGCCGATTTTATCGAGCTGATACAGCAGCTGCGACCCCAGCTGCAGGTGCAGGAGGCTACCGTTGTCTCCGCCCGTGTCCCCGATTTGGCCATCTACCACTCAGCCAGAGACTTGTATAATCAGTACATACATAGCTACCAAGCCCTGGTGGAACCGGCACTGGCCGCGGCTTCCAGTCGGGCGGTGGAAGATCAGGTGCGAATGACCAGTCTGCGTCGTTATGGCGAATTACTTACCGAATTCCCGGTGTTGGTGGAGTACCTGGCTCTCGAGTTTGGGCAGGATCGCTGAATAAATGGACTATTTTTTTAATTTTGACAAGCTCGACTATCTGAAAGGCAAGAAGCCACAAGGCTGCATACTGTGTCTGGTGGCAGCCGGTGCGGAGGAAGCTCCTAACCTGACTGTATACAGCACCGACCTTATTGTTGTTTCGCTTAATTTATACCCCTACAACCCCGGCCACCTGCTGGTATTTCCGCGCCGTCATGTAGTGGATTTACGCCAGCTCACAGAAGAAGAGCGCCTGGAGCTGGATCGCCTGGTGCGCCTGTCCTGCGACGTGCTGGACCGCACGCATCAGCCGGCCGGCTACAACATCGGCTGCAACATGGGCCTGGTAGCCGGTGCCAGTATCGACCACCTGCACCAACACATCATTCCCCGGTATCCGCGCGAAATCGGTATCGCCGAACTGCTGGTCGGCAAGCGGGTTCTGGTGCAGCATCCGCTGGATACCCGCGACATCCTGCAGCAAGCCTTTGCCGAGCTGGCCGGGCGGCAGTAAAGCCTAACGTGCTCCCGAACAGTTAATAATCAGCAGCAGAGGGCTTTCCCCCGGGTCAATCCAGATTTCTTCGTCTATGCATATGTTGGAGATGCCGAAATATCCTGGCGGCCATTCCAAGCCTGCCAACGGCCATTCCAGCCCTCTACTTTGCATGCCGCGAGCACCGTTCGGCCCTAGTGGAAACAACGAAACCAGATTTCCCCGCCCGGCAGTGATATTCCTGGCTGCGGACAGCTTTACAATACGCTCCCGATCGGTATACCATTCGGCCGGACTCTCCGGTCGCATAAACAGGGCCTGCAGGGCCAGAATATGATCCAGCCTGCCGCCGCCGCCACCGGCTAAAATTATGTGCCCGAAACCACGCCGGCGCAATTCACGCAGTGCTGTTTCGGTGTCGGTGTCGTCCTTGTAGCTACTCTGTTCCAGAATTTCGCAGCCCCGGCTGCGGCAGCTTTCCAGCAGGCTGCGGTCAGAAAGCGAGTCCATGTCGCCGACGATGAGATCGGGGGTCAGACCCCATGCCTGAACCGTGTCCAGGCCGGAATCAGCGGCACAGATGAAACAGGTTTTTTTGAGTATATGTTGTATTTGTTCCAGCGGCGGGGCAGCGCCCCCGCATACCAGTAAGGCTTCGGTCATGCCCTATGCTAGCATGGCCTCCGCCCTTAGTGCCAGCCTGCATAATGGAGATTGACTGTTCATGAAAATATTTGTTCCCCGGCCCCTGCGGGACTTTGCCCAGGTTTTTTACTCAGCCGGCTACACTTGTTATTTTGTCGGTGGTGCGGTACGTGATTCCATTCTGGGCAAAAAAGCGGCCGACTGGGATGCCGCTACCGATGCCCGGCCAGAGCAGGTGCAGCAGTTGTTCCGCAAGGTAATTCCTACCGGAGTTCAGCACGGTACAGTCAGTGTGCGCTGGCATGATGCCCTTATCGAAACTACCACCTTTCGCATCGACGGTGACTACCAAGATGGTCGTCGGCCCCAGACTGTGCAATTTTCCGATGACCTGATAGCCGACCTGTCGCGCCGTGATTTTACCATTAACGGCATGGCGGTGGACCCGCGTGATGGCAAACTGATAGACCCCTTTGGCGGCCTGGCTGACCTTAAGGCCGGAGTTGTGCGGGCTATCGGCGATCCGCTGGAGCGCTTCGGCGAAGACGGCCTGCGCCCGCTGCGGGCGGTACGCTTTGCCACCCGCTTTGCCTTCGAAATTGATCCGACCACTCTGGCTGCCATCCCCCAGTGTCTGGATCGCTTCCGTATGGTTTCTGCCGAACGCATCCGTGAAGAATTTTCCAAAACTCTGATCTGCAGCGGTCCGTCGTATGGTCTGGGCTTGCTGGAAAGTTGCGGTTTGCTGGCTGAATTCCTGCCTGAGCTGGCTATCTGCCGCGGCATAAGCCAGGGCGATTATCACGCTTTTGATGTTTTTGACCACAGCAGATATGCCTGTGATGCAGCTCCAGCAGTGCTGGAGCTGCGTCTGGCTGCCCTGCTGCACGATATCGGCAAGCCAACCTGCCGTACTGTGGGCGACGATGGCGCTATTCATTTCTACGGGCACGAACTGGAATCGGCCAGGCTGGCCGAAAAGCTGCTGCGGCGCCTTAAATATCCCAACCAGCTGGTGGATAGTGTTACCCATCTGATCCGGCAGCACATGTTCGACTACAGCCCGGAGTGGACTGATGCCGCGGTCCGGCGTTTTGCTGCCAGGGTAGGGTTGGACAAGTTGCCGGATCTAATACAGCTGCGGCTGGCCGATGCCGCCGGCATGAAACGACAGCCGACCGATGCCCGGCTGCTGCTGGAACTACAGGACAGGGTGGCTGAGTTGCGTGCGCGGGAGAATGCTTTTAGTGTCAAGGATCTGGCCATAAACGGCAACGATTTGAGTGCATCCGGTTGGCCCAAAGGTCCGAAGATGGGGCAGGTGCTGCAGGAATTGCTGGAAACGGTGCTGGACGACCCTGAACTGAATACACCAGAGCGCTTGCAGGAGATTGCCAGTCGCTTAAAAATCAAATATGGCATTGGGTGACCAGTTGCCAGCCGGCCACTCTGAACGAGGTTGCCGAAGCGAGCGTGACCAACGCCGACAGCAACGATTATCGCCGGCCGGCCGCGGCGAATGTGCCCGTGACCGCGGCCACTATGCCCGCCGGCCTGCCGCAGGCGCAGTGCTGCCCGCCTAGAGCTTTTTCAGGCTTAGGAGGCGCTCGGCTTCCAGCCCGCCGGCTGCCACAATAGCCTCCCAGGCCAGGGCGGCGGCTTTCTGCTCGGCTTCTTTTTTTGTCTTGCCTTCAGCCGGGCCATAATCCAACTCCAGCAGACGGCAGACCATAGCATAGGTACGGTCGTGATCCGGGCC
Source organism: Spirochaetota bacterium (assembly GCA_018815555.1). Taxonomy (GTDB): domain Bacteria; phylum Spirochaetota; class Spirochaetia; order Treponematales; family UBA12059; genus UBA12059. Next base: position 20,520 of record JAHIWF010000163.1, read on the forward strand.
GCTTTTGGTGTGCAGATTGTAAGTAGGGGTACTCTTGTGCCATTTCTGGGCGTATTCCTGCACCAGGGTTTTATAGTCTTTGCGGTGGCGATTTTCCAGGACCTTTTCGATTTCCGGTACCAGATAGCGCAGTACCAGCGTTTTGGCCTTTTCGAAGCCGCCATCG
>JAHIWF010000164.1 GCA_018815555.1 Spirochaetota bacterium
AAAGCTCTGGACGGCGTAAACGCCATGCAGCTGGACAGCGCCAATGCCATCGAAACTATGATGGTCAATCCGGAAGCCATTGATCCGCACGATGTAACCATTTCGATGGCCAAGGCCAACATGTCGCTGAACATTACGCGCACCGTACTGGAACGCATTGTCGGTGCCTGGAAAAACCTGGTCAATATGAATTAAAACTGCTCTAAGCAGTTATAGAAACTGCGGTTATGCCTTTCGGTTGGCTGGACAGAGTAGCCGCCGAAACACAGTACCGCAACAGCCTGAAAAGGGCCGGTGTCCTTCACGGACGCAGACCTTGTTCATTCTTCTGGGAGGGGGAATATGAACGAATGGTTTAAGAATGCGCTTAACCGCATCAAGACGCTGTGGGGCTCATGGGGGCTTCCGCAAAAACTCATTCTCGCCGGTGTCGGCGTAGCCATCATTATTGCGCTTATCGTGTTGTTTTCGGTGTCCAAGGACCCGACCATGGTCCGGCTGATAAACACGCCGATTTCCGATGCAGACGAGCTGCGACGCATTACCAACCGTCTCGATGAAGAAAATATTTCTTTCACGATCGGTGAAGGAAATGTTCTGTACGTCGCTGACGCCAAAACCCGCACTCAGGCGGTTTCGCTGCTGATGCGCGAAGACCTCATACCCAAAGATACCTCGCTGTGGTCGGTGTTCTCCATCGACCGCTTTACTGTTACCGATTTCGAGCGCAACGTAAACCTGCGCCAGGCCATCATCCAGGAAGTAACCCGGCACATCGAGTCCATCGAATCGGTGGACAAGGCCAATGTAATCCTGGAAATGCCCGAGGAACGTTTGTTTGCCAGCGAGCAGCAGCCGGTTACTGCTAGTGTTATCCTGTATCCGCGACCCGGTTCAGACATAGCCACTAACCGCAAACAGCTGGAAGGCATCCAGAAGATCATCATGTTTGCTGTTTCCGGACTGCAGGCCGAGAATATTGTTATAACCGACCAGAAAGGCAATATCCTCAATGATTTTGCCGGCTTGGAGGATTTTGACCGCCTCGAGCGCACCAAGCAGGAACAGCTGCTGATCCAGCGCCTGGAAGCCCAGTATCGCGCCGCCATTCTTACCTCGCTGCAGAATACTTTTACCGCCGACCGGGTACGCGACCTGAATATCAAGATCGAGATGGATATGAGCCAGAAGGCGGTAGAAACCCAGGAATACTTCCCCTTTACTCTAAAGCCGGACAATCCGACCACACCCTACGATGACTCGGACATCCAGCCTTCGGTTCGTCTGTCCACCGAAAAGACCACCTCGCTATACGAAGGCACCGGCTTTAATCCGGAAGGTCCGGCCGGCATGGAAGGTCAGACTTCGCCGGCTTACAAAGATTTGCAGAACATGGTTGGCCGTTACGAGACCGAGACCACCCGCGAAAACGAGGCACTTAACCAGCGCAATATAACCGAAGACCGTTCGCCGGCCATCGACCGGGTAACCGTATCGGTCAATATTGACGGTATCTGGCATTGGAAATATGATGACAAGAACCAGCCGCTGATCGGATCCAATGGCAGCATCGAGCGCGAGTATGTAGCGGTTGACCAGGAGATCCTGGACGGTGCAGCTGCCTTGATCCGCGACTCTATAGGTTATGACCGTGCCCGCGGCGATTCGGTAACCGTGCGCAACATACAGTTCGACCGGTCTGCCCAGTTCAAGGAAGAGGACGCCGCCTACCTGCGGCGCGAGCAGATTAACCAGATCATCCTGTATTCGCTGATCGGTTTGGCTGCCCTGCTAGTCGCCTTTATCGTGTTCCGCATGATATCGCGCGAACTGGAACGCCGCCGCCGCATCTCGGAAGAGAAACGGGCGCTCGAGCAGCAGATGCTGCGTGAAAACGCCATCCGGCAGGCCGAAGAACAGAATATCGAAGTGTCAATGTCGGTCGAAGAACGTAAAAGACTTGACTTGCAGGAACATGCTATTAATATGGCTAAGGAGCATCCCGAGGATGTTGCCCAACTGATACGGACCTGGCTCAGGGAGGAATAATCATGGCCGAGAGCGCGCAAGCCAAAGGCAAGGGCGGAGCGGGGGGCGGTAAAAAGCCCAAGAACATAAAAGAGCTGTCCGGCCGCCAGAAAGCCGCAATTTTCCTCATCACCCTGGGCAGCGAGATATCTTCGGAGATCTTCAAGCACCTGCGCGAGGACGAGATCGAAACCCTCACCTTCGAAATTGCGCGCCTCGAAAATGTAGAACCTGACCTGAAGGACATGATACTCCTGGAGTTCCAGGAATTAATGATGGCCAGCGATTTCATCAGCTCCGGCGGTATCGATTACGCCCGCGAGCTGCTGGAAAAGTCGCTGGGCTCGCAGAAAGCCATCGACATCATCAACCGGCTGACCAGTTCGCTGCAGGTGCGTCCCTTCGACTTTATCCGGCGCACCGACCCGGCCAACTTGCTCAACTTTATCCAGACCGAGCATCCGCAGACCATCGCCCTGATTCTGGCCTACCTGGAGCCGAACAAGGCCAGCTACATTCTTACCAAACTGCCCAAGGAGCACCAATCCGATGTGGCCCGGCGTATTGCCACCATGGACCGCACCTCCCCGGAAGTGCTCCGCGAAGTGGAACGGGTGTTGGAAAAGAAGCTGTCTACGCTGTCCAGTGAAGACTACACGGCGGCTGGCGGTGTCGATGCCATTGTGGAGATATTGAACCTGGCCGACCGTACCACCGAAAAAGGTATTCTGGAGGCTCTGGAGGAGGAGAATCCGGAGCTGGCCGAAGAAATCAAGAAGAAGATGTTCGTATTCGAAGATCTGGTCATGCTGGACAATCGTTCTATTCAGAAAGTGCTGCGTGAAGTGGACACCCAGGACCTTACCAGAGCCCTTAAAGGTGTGGATAATGAGGTGCAGGACAAGATTTACCAGAATATGTCCAAGCGCGGTGCCCAGGCTCTTAAAGAAGATATGGAATACATGGGCCCGGTACGCATCAAAGATGTGGAAGAAGCCCAGCAGAAGATTGTGGCGGTTATCCGCCACCTCGAAGACAGTGGTGAAATTGTTATCGCCCGCGGTGAAGATGACCAGCTGATTCAGTAAGGGGTTCGACGAATGGCAAAAACCGTATTCAGACCGCAGGAGACAGTTCCCCTCACCAGTGCCTATATTATTGGCGGTAAGGGCGGGGTCGAAGAAGAAGAAGAACTCGAAGAAGCTGAACCGATCGAAGAATATAAAGGTCCCACCGCCGATGACCTGCGCCGCGAGGCCGAAGCTTATAAAAAATCCTGGGAACAGGAAAAAGAAGCCATGATTGCCAGCGCCCGGGCCGAAGCCGACGAAATAGTCGCCCGGGCCGAGGCTACGGCCTTCGACGAAGTAAAACGCAAGAACGACCAGGCCCTGAAAATACGCCACGAGGCGGAGAGTGCGGCCGAAGAGGCTATCAAGAATGCCGAGACCAAGATCAACGAGCTGGAACTGCAGGCCCGGGCCCGTATCGACGAGGTTACCAAAGATGCCCACAAGAAGGGTTTCGAACAGGGCCGCGAAGAGGGCTTCCGCGAAGGCAAGAACGAGGTGGAACGCCTGGTTAACCGGCTGCACGTGATTCTGGAACGGGCCATGGACAAGCGGGCCGACATTCTGGACCAGACCGAGGGCCAGATTATCGAGCTGGTACTGCTCATTTCGCGCAAAGTTATCAAAACCATCTCCGAGAACCAGAAGAATGTGGTTATTTCCAATATAGCGCAGGCGCTGCGCAAACTGAAGGCACGCAGCGAAGTAGTCATCCGGGTAAATCTGGCCGACCTGCAGCTGAGCACCGACCATGTAAAGGATTTTGTGGAAATGGCCGAAAACGCCAAGCGCATCTCCATCATGGAAGATTCAGCCGTAGACCGCGGCGGCTGTATTATCGAAACCGATTTCGGCGAAATCGACGCCCGCATCCAGAGCCAGCTGCATGAGCTGGAGGAGAAGATCCTCGATATTTCACCGATAAAATCGCGCGGCAAGGTGCAGTAGCCATGGAATTGGTGGCCAAGTATCTGAATGTGCTGGATTCTATTGACCCGATCAAGTACACCGGCCGGGTAACCAAGGTGCAGGGTCTGCTTATCGAAAGCCACGGCCCCCAGGCGGTGGTAGGCGAGGTCTGCAAAATAATCATGCCGCGCATGAACAAGGTAGCCTGGGCCGAAGTAGCCGGGCTGCACGGACAGACCGTGCAGCTGATGGCGTATTCGGGGCTGGAGGGCATCGAGGTCGGTTGTACGGTTATCGCCACCGGCGAGCTTTTGCAGGTGCCGGTTTCGGACAAGCTGCTCGGACGCACCCTGGATGCCATGGGGCACCCCATCGACGGCAAAGGCGACATAGCCTCGGCTGTCCAGTATCCGGCCGTGGCCTCCGCTCCGGATGCCCTTACCCGGCGGCGCATCGACAAGCGCATGGTCTGCGGTGTGCGCTCCATCGACGGCATGCTGCCGCTTGGGCGCGGCCAGCGGGTCGGCATTTTCGCCGGCTCCGGTGTGGGCAAGTCCACCCTGCTGGGCATGATAGCGCGCAACACCAACGCTGACATCAATGTCATTGCCCTGATTGGCGAGCGCGGCCGTGAATTGCGCGAGTTTATCGAAAACGACCTGGGCGAGGAGGGGCTGGCCCGCTCGGTTATTATTGTATCAACCTCGGACACCCCGCCGCTGGCCCGTCTGCGCGGCGCTTATGTTGCCACTGCGGTGGCCGAATATTTCCGCGATCGCGGTGCCGACGTCATGCTGCTTTTCGACTCGGTAACCCGCTTTGCCCGTGCCCAGCGCGAGATCGGCCTGGCCATCGGCGAACCGCCGGCTACCCGCGGCTATACGCCGAGCGTCTTCGATTCGCTGCCCAAGCTGCTGGAACGCTCCGGTACCTCAAACAAGGGTTCCATAACCGGCATTTACACCATTCTGGTCGATGGCGACGACATGGACGAGCCTATTGCCGATACCGTACGCGGTATTCTGGACGGCCATATCGTGCTTACCCGCAAACTGGCCGAGCATTATCATTATCCGGCTGTAGATATCCTGAAATCCATCTCACGGCTTACCAATGCCGTAACCGGTCCGGCCATGCAGAAAGCCATGGGTGTACTGCGCCGCCTGATAGCCACCTGGGAAGAATCCGAGGACATGATCAATATCGGCGCCTACGTAAAAGGCAGCAATCCGGCCATCGATCTGGCTATCGAAAAACATCAGGCTATCGAGGCTTTCCTGATACAGGCAGTGGATGAAAAAGCGCCGATTCTGGATACGGTAAAGCGTTTGGAAGATATCTGTGGTCTGCATATTCCGCTGGAGGAAGTGCAGCGCCATGCCGAACTCGGTGGAAAACCCTTTGTGATTAACCGCCAGCAGGAAGCCGACGAGGTGTTGGTATGAAGCTGTTCAAGTTCAAACTTGAGCATCTGCTGGAGCTGCGTCGTTTCCGTGAGCAGGAAGCAGAAGGTTTGCTGGCCGCCAAGGCCGGTGTCTGCGCGATGCTCGACCGCCAGCTCGAAGAAAATGCCCTGCGCACCCATGATCTGGGCCGTGAACGCTTCCGGACCGGCGGCAGCATGACCGACTTCCTGGCCGCTGAGCATTATTCGGCCCGTTTGGTGGCCGAACGCGAGAAATTGCTTAAATCGCTGGCGCTGGCCGAAGCGGAACGCGAAGTCGCCCGCCTGGCTTATATAGAGACGTACAAGTCCAGAGAGCTTATCGACAAGCTGCGCGAGCGTGAAGAGAAAGCCTGGTATAAGCTGGCCCGTAAGGAAGAAGTTGCGGTTCTGGACGAGCTTGGTGCCCAGGCCAAACAGCGCTTGCGCCGCGAACAGGACCAGCGGCACCAACAAGATCAGGAAAAAGGATAAAACAGCATGGCTTCTTTCGGCAAGCAGAGAGTTTTTGGCAGGATAGTACTCATGATTCTTTTACTGGCAGCCATAGTAATAGGTGGTCTGTTCTGGTTTGACTACCTGGGAATCCTGGATGCCAAGGCCTTTTTCGCCCCGGCGCTGCGCCTGTTGCGCCTTCCGGTCCGTTCCAGCGGTGATGTAGTTTCTGATTCTCCGGGTCTATTGGACGAAGAACGCTTTGTAAAGCAGCTGCAGGCAATCGAAATTCAGCGACAGGAGTTGGCAGAGCGTGAGCGTTTGGCCCTGGAACAGGACGCAGAACTGCTCTCAAAAGCCCGCGAAATCGAAGAACGGCAGAAAAACATCGAAGAACAGCAGAAATCATTCAATAGCATGCTCGAACAGTACGAAAATAGAAGAGCGAATATCGAGCAAAACGCCCGTTACCTCGGCGGCATGCCGCCGGCAGACGCAGTCAACATCCTGGCCGCCCTGGACGACCAGACCGCCATCGATGTACTGCGTTCGGTAGAAGAAATTGCCCAGAAAGCCGGAGAGACTTCGGTTGTGGCTTTCTGGCTCTCTTTGATGCCGCCGGAGCGTGCAGCCACCCTGCAGCGAAAAATGACCGAAAAGCCTGCCGGCCTGGATTGACCGGCGGCCTTGAGGCCCGGCTTTCGCTCGATTCGAAAGGAGTTCGTAGCGATGCAAGCCACCGGGTACATCAAGGCTTCTGCCGATACCCCAGCCGCCGCCAAGGAAACAGCCACAGTCAGGAAAAAAGTCGGTAAAAACTTTAGTTCCCTGCTGGACAAGCTGAAAGTTCCTGACGATCCGGCCGCTCACGGCAAGCTTAAACAGCCGGGTCTTAAAAGCGCCCTGCAGTTGGCTGGAAAAGCAGCCGGTCTGAACGGCCGCGATCCGTCCGCACTGGAAGCCGGCAAGCAAAAAAGCCGGCCGCGGGTTTTAGCCGATACGCAAGCGGCAAGCGAAAACGCCGATGCCGGCTCTATTCCGTCCGTAAGCAAAAACATTATCAAGCAGCCTGAGGCCGCCGATGCCGCTATCAATCCGGCTGCGGCTAAAAAAATTACAGTAGAAGCCGGCGTAGACGATCCAATTCAGCTTAACCTGGCTAAAACCATAAAAGATGCCCGCAATAAAGGGCAGAAGCCGGGTTCTGAGTCAGTCGAAGCAGCGCAACTTGCCTATAATCCGGCCGCAAACGGCCAGCAGCAGCTTAAGCCGGCTGCCAAAAACGGCCTGGATGGCGCTACTAACGATAGTGAAGGAAAGTTCTCGGTTAGCAGTACTCTGGCCAAAAACGGAGCACGCCTGACGGTAGTCGATATGCGCCTGAAAGCCGGCAAGGAGCGCAATGCCGGCGGTGAAGGCGCCGCCGGGCAGGGCGGCCTGGCCAAAGAGTTCAGCCTTGCCGAGCAGGCATCCGAAAAGAGTTCTTTTCTTGCCGAAGGCGGCCGCCAGATTGTCTCTAACGGATTTCAGCCGAATGCCGGCAATAGTACCAATCCTGAAAGTCTTATGGCCCAATCCCGGCAGCAGAGCCTGGCTGATCATCTGGCCAGCCAGATCCGCGACAGTGGGGCGGCCGATATCGTTAAAGCTGCCCAGATTGTGCTGCACGGCAACGATGCCGGCCTGATTCGCATGCAGCTGGAACCGGAATCCCTCGGAAAAGTCAAGATTGAACTGAAAATAGCCGACAACAAGATTAGTGGACGAATTGTCGTCGAGTCTGACCTGGCTGGACAGGCCTTCAAGGATTCGCTGGAATCCCTGCGGGACGCTTTCGCGGCCAGCGGTATGGAAACCACCGCGCTGGAAGTAGAAGTGCGCGACGGCGGACAAGGACAGCAGGGAACTGCCGACGGATCGGGCGAAGAAGGCAAGGATCCGTACTACAGCCAGCATGTCCGGACTTTCGAGTCGGCTGTTCCGCCAGCCGGTCAGGTGTCGTCACGGGACGGCCTGGTCAATGTGATTATTTAAGGGAGCCAAGGAGCGCGTATGAATACGACCTATATGTTAAGCCCGACCGAAATGACCAGGGCTAAGCTTGATGCTGATGCCATTAATAAAGAACTGGCACAGGGACGGGCAGTAAAACAGAATCTGGACAAGGATGATTTCCTGAAAATCCTGATTACCCAGCTGCAGCACCAGGATCCTACCGCGCCGATGGAGGACCGCGAATTCATTTCGCAGATGGCTCAATTCTCCTCTTTGGAGCAGATGACCAACATGACTCAGGGTTTTGCCCAGATGTCAAGTATTCTTAACTCCAGTGAGGCGCAGGCCCTGCTGGGCAAGAATGTCGAGATTCAGGACGGCGAACATAACCTCTACGGTCCGGTTACCCAGATCGTACGTGGCGAGTTTCCGCTGGTCATGGTTGATGGAAGCTTTTACGACCTCGATCAGGTCACCAAAATTCTGGAATAAGGAGGCGCCGTTATGATGCGATCACTGTATGCGGGCGTCGCCGGTCTGCAAAATCACCAGATCCGGATGGATGTACTGGGCAACAATATTGCCAATGTCAATACCAATGGTTTTAAAAAGGGAAGAGTAAATTTCCAGGACCTCTTGTACCAACAGATGTCCGGTGCGGCCCGTCCCAATGAACAGATCGGCGGTATCAACCCCAAAGAAATCGGTCTTGGTATGAGCATTGCCAGTGTGGATACCATCCACACGCAGGGCTCTCTGCAGACCACCGGTGTAATGACCGATCTGGCCATTCAGGGTAATGGTTTCTTTATCATGCAAAAGGGCGAAGCCTCATTTTTTACACGTGCCGGGGCTTTCGGCCTCGACGCTGATGGCCGTCTGGTAAATCCCGGTAACGGTTTTCGGGTACAGGGTTGGAACGCTCAGGTGCTCGATGGTGTCGAAGTCCTGAACACTTCCGGCTCGCTGGAGGATCTGGTTATTCCCATCGGGTCCAAGGATCCGGCCAAGGCTACCGAACAGGTGTATCTGGCCTGTAACCTCGACAAGCGGTTGCCGGAAATACCGGAAGGCGCCAGCGAGTCAACCATCCGCCAGGGTACCTGGCGCATCGAAGAAAAGATCTTCGACAACTTCGGTATCGAACATATTCTGCGCGTCGACTTTACCCGGGTTCCCGGTCAGAGCAACCAGTGGCAGGCCACAGTTGCAGTCGACCCCGAAGCCGCGCTTGACACTAATGTGGCTCTCGGTCTGAATGCCGACGAAGCGGCCGGTAATACTTTTATTGTTGAATTCAACAATCTGGGAACACTGTCACGTGTACTCGATGCCCAGGGCAACGAGTCGCCGACCGAAGGCCTTCTGGCCATGAACATCGCCTTTGACGTGGCTGGGGCCGCCGCCGACGAGGATGGCAACCCGGTGCGCCAGAACTTCCTGCTTAACATGGGCGAGGTTGGCAGCGTGCGCAACACCATTACCCAGTTCGCCGAAGCTTCCAGCACCAAGGTGTTCGCCCAGGACGGCTATACCATGGGTTATATGGAAAACTTCAAGATAGACCAGTCCGGTATCATAACGGCAGTGTATTCCAACGGCTCGGCCCGTACCATCGGCCAGCTGGCTCTGGCCTCGTTTACCAACCCGAACGGCCTGGAAAAAACCGGCGATACCAATTTTGTGGAGTCGATCAACTCCGGTATGGCCAACATCGGTCCGTCCGGTCTGGCCGGCAAAGGTAAAATATTGGCAGGTAATCTGGAAATGTCCAACGTGGACCTGGCCGAGCAGTTTACCGATATGATCGTAACCCAGCGCGGTTTCCAGTCCAATTCAAAAACCATCCAGACATCAGACCAGATGCTGCAGGAACTGCTGCAGTTGAAACGATAAGTAAAAAATAACAGCAGGGGGAAGCCTTTCCCCCTGCCGGGCCGGACGGGATGGTAATTTATTCCGGCCGGCCCGCAAACATCTGTGGATAATACAGCATCGTGTATGAATCCGCCTGCCGCGGGAGGCCTTGTGATACAGCTTACCAGGATGAACGGAACCACGTTCTGGCTTAACCCCCACCAGATCGAATGCATCGACTTGACGCCGGACACCAATATCACCATGCTGTCGGGTAAGCACCTGGTGGTTTGCGAGGATATTGCCACAGTACAGGTACGGATTGTAGAATACAGAAGGCAGATTGGCGCTTTCAAGAACGAGGAGTAGGCGATGGATTTAAGTTCGTTCGTAGGCCTTATTGGCGGTTTCGCTTGTATCATCGGCTCTATGTATGCCTCCGGCGGCCAGGTGATCACATATATCGATCCGGCCTCCATCCTCATGACTATCGGTGGGTCTATCTGCGGTCTGTTCATGAACTACGGCATCAAAGAAGTCGTGTCCATGTTCAAGATCATGGGCAAAATTTTTAAAGTGCCGGATTTCGGCGAGATGAAAGTTACCGAAGCCCTTATTTCTCTGTCGGAGCGGGCCCGCCGCGAAGGCATCCTGTCGCTCGAAGAAGAAATCGAAGGCCTGGAAAACATGTTCATGAAGCGCGGCTTGCGCATGGTGGTAGATTCGGTGGATCCGGAAGTTATCCGCAATATTCTGGAAACCGAAGCCAACCAGATGAATGACCGCCACGGCAAGTGGCTTAAAATGCTCGATCAGTGGGCAAAGCTGGCTCCCGGTATGGGTATGTTGGGTACCGTCCAGGGTCTGATTGCCATGATGCGAAACCTGGAAGATGTTTCCAGCATTGGCCGTAACATGTCGGTAGCGCTCATCACCACCTATTACGGAGCCATGATCGCCAACTTTATTGTAATTCCGATGATGGGCAAGCTGGCCAATTTTGACGCGTCCGAAACCAAGGTGTGGGAAATGGTAATCGAAGGTGTGTTGTCCATCCAGCAGGGTGACAATCCGCATATCCTGCAGATGAAGCTTACTTCCTATCTGTCTCCGGAAGGACAGAAAAAACTGGAAGAAGCCCATCCGCCGGCATAAGGAAGTACCATGGCCAAAAAAAAGCCTAAACAGGAACTGGGCGGCATAGCCGAGTGGATTGTAACCTATGGCGACATGGTTACCCTGCTGCTCTGCTTTTTCGTTGCTCTTTTTAACATGAACACTTCCAATACCCCCGAAGTCTCTCAGCTTATCTCCAGCCTCAGTAGTGTTGGTCTGGGTTCTTCCTCCGGTGGACTTACCCTGTCGGCCGGACGTTTGGCCGAGATGGGAAATTCGGTAAACTCGCTGCCCTCAATCGAAAAAGGCCGCATGCTGGCCACCGCCATGAAGAAGGCCGTCTCGCTCTTTCAGCCGGAAATAAAATCCAACAAAGTGCGTATCACTTCCGATGAGCGTGGTTTGGTTATTACCCTGGCTTCGGATGCCTTTTTCCGGCCGGCCAGCGCCGCCATCAATATCGATGAGACCCGTAGCATGCTTATCCGGCTGGCCGAATTCCTTAATTCCAGCGAGCTTTCCGACCGAAAATTGAGAATAGAGGGGCATACAGATCGGGAACCCACCGATCCGGCTGGTCCCTGGCGCAGTAATTGGGAGCTGTCGGCGGCCCGTTCCATCAATACCCTGCATTATCTGAGCGATTTCGGAGTGCCGGAAGCGCGTTTCCAGGTAGCCGGATTTTCCGATACGGTACCGCTGGCCAGTAACGACACGGTGGAGGGCAGGGCCTATAACCGCCGGGTGGACATCATTGTTCTGGATGAAGGACATCTATAAGCCGCTATGGCTTAGTGTACCGGTAAATTAGAGATACAAGGAAGAAAAGCATGAGTGACAATTTTGACGGCGGACCGGATTTCAGTGAAGGCGGCGAGGCCCCAGTAGGCGGAAAAGCCAAAGGCCGAGGTGGTGCCGGAGCTAAGGCCATACTGAATCTGCTGAAGTGGATAGGTATAGGCTTGGGCTTTGTCATTCTGGTAGTTGTTATTGTGGTTATTGTGGTGCGTATTCTGGGGACCCAGTCCAAGCCGCTTACCGAATTGCCTAATGCCGAAACCATGCAGCGGTCCACGCCCACCTGGGCGACCTTCAGTAATATTGATCCTATCACTACCACCGTCCGTGGCCAGAAAGATAATGAAGAGTGGTCCATCATGATCGAAATCATCCTGGCCTATGACGAAAAAGACAAGACGGTACCCACCGAACTCGGGCAGCGTCGTTCGCAAATGCAGGACTTCCTGCGCCGCTATATCAGCCAGAAGCGCATCGAAGAATTGCTGCCGGCGCAGGAGCTGATTCTTAAAGAAGACCTGCGCACCCAGCTGAATAACAATATCCTGAGCAAGCCCTTCATCAAGGATATCTATTTCGGCAAATTCCAGCGTTCCCAGATGTAAAAGCGCTGCTCCGCCGTTGCGGAATCGGCTTTTATATGCCATTATATAACAAAGTTGCGCTGCTCCGGGTTCGGTGCGGCGCTGCTTGCAGATTTCGGAGAAGTAAAGGTGGCGTACCGCTATGACTGAAGTCCTTTCGCAGGACGAAATTGACCAGCTGCTCACAGCAATCAATGCTGGTGATACTTCGCTGGAGACAGTACAGTCCGCTACTGATTCGCGCAAAATCAAAATATATGATTTCCGGCGCCCGGATAAATTTTCCAAAGAGCAGATGCGTACCGTGCAGAACATGCACGAGACCTTTGCCCGTCTGACCACCACCAACCTGTCGGCCTCATTACGTATTCTGTCCAATGTGCATGTGGCTTCGGTGGACCAGCTAACCTACGAAGAATTTATCCGTTCCATTCCTACAACCACAACGCTGGCTCTGGTCAGCATGGATCCGCTCAAAGGCCAGATCATCCTCGAGATTGACCCGGCAGTTACCTTTACCATCATCGACCGCTTGTTCGGCGGCCAGGGCGAAGGCTCCAAACTTACCCGCGAACTTTCCGACATCGAGCGATCGGTGGTGGAGGGTATTATCGTAAAGATACTGGGCAACCTGCGCGAGGCCTGGACCCAGGTGATTGATTTGCGGCCGCGCTTGTCGCAGATCGAGGTAAATCCGCAGTTTGCGCAGATCGTGCCGCCGACCGAAATGGTTGTTCTGGTCACCCTGGAGACCAAAATCGGCGAGGTAGAGGGCATGATGAACCTGTGCATCCCTTACCTGACCATTGAGCCGATCATTTCCAAGCTGTCGGCACAGTACTGGTATTCTTCGGTACGCCGCGGCGCCACTACCGAAAACCTGAATATTCTGAAAGAAAAATTGTCCACGATCGAGGTGCCGGTCATTGCCGAAATCGGCCGCATCAAGGTTACTGTTCGCGATGTGCTTAATCTGCAGCTGGGCGACATCATCCGGCTGTATAATGTCAAAGTTGACGATGCCATGCTGCTCAACGTCGGCAACAAGAAGAAATTCCTGTGCCGCCCGGGAGTTATCGGCCGCAAGATGGCGGTGCAGGTTTCCAGACGGCTGGAAGAACCGGGTCACGAAGAGTTTGAAGAATTAACTGCAGAAGGTGAGGATAGTTATGAGTGATGGTTCCCTCTCCCAAGAAGAGATTGACAGCCTGCTTTCCGGTCTGGATCCGGGAGTTGGAGCGGCTGCTTCGCCCAAGGCGGGTGCCGGTCTTTCCTCTCCTGAAGTTAATATATTCAGGGATCTGCTTGAGTCGTTAAGCCCGACCCAGGCCCAGAATCTCTCGGCCATAACCGGCGACGAGGTTAGTGTGCGTTCCCTTACGGTCGACCAGACCAACCGGGACGGCATGCTGCCTTCGCTGAGCGACGAGGTGCTCGAGGTTCGGGTAGACATGACCGGCGGCATACCCGGTGACCACTTTTTCCTGTTTCCCAAAGATACCGCCGTCAAGATCGCGGCGCTGGCCAATAAAGACGACAGCCTGACCGATCTGGACGACATGGCAATCTCTATTGTGTCCGAGTGTGTGTCCAATATAACCGGCACCGAGATAACCTTGTTCAGTGAGAAATCTGGTAATCGTTCTATTCAGTCTGATCCCGCGGAAGGCAATTATGGTCCCAAGGCCATGGCTAAATTCCCCTCCGGTGATTTTTTCCGCATCATCTGGGAACTCGAGATGGGCGGGCAGCCCTTTAAAATGTGGGAAGTCTACTCCCAGTCTTTTGTAAAAGATATTGTTGCCGGCTCGGGCTTGATGCCGCCTGAACAGAATCCTGCCGCCATGGCTAATATGGGCGGGATGGGCATGCCGCAGCAGCAGCAGATGGGTGGCATGGGTATGCAGCAGCCGATGGGCGGTATGGGGATGCAGCAGCAAATGGGCGGTATGGGCCAGGGTGGTTACGGCCAGCAGGGCGCTTACGGGCAGCAAGGCGGCTACGGCCAGCAGGGTGGCTACGGGCAGCAGGGCGGCTACGGCCAGCCGATGTACCAGCAGCAGGCTATGCCCGGAATGGTTAACCCAAACGTACAGCCAGTACAGTTTGCCAGCATGGGCATGGGCGTAACCAACCAGGAGTCCGGCAATATCGGTCTGATCATGGACGTATACATGGAGCTGACCGTGGAGCTGGGCCGTACCAAGAAGCTCATCAAGGATATTCTGGGTATCGGTGAAGGCACCATATTGGAGCTGGACAAATTGGCCGGTGAGCCGGTTGATATTCTGGTTAACCACAAACCTATAGCCAAGGGCGAGGTTGTGGTCATCGACGAAAACTTCGGCGTACGTGTTACCGAAATCCTCTCCCCCATGGAACGGGTTTCCGACCTGGGCTAGTTTCGCCTTTTTTCGCTGAAAAATATTGCATTCAAGGGGCTGCCGGTATCGTTCCGGCAGCCTTTTTATACTGGTATCCGGTCCTGCCTTTCCAGCTCCGGATGCCGGCCAGGTCTCAGCTGCTTAAGTCTTAGCCGGCAAAGTCTTAACTTGCATTTTTGCGCTAAACGCACTAAAATGACCCCGGAGGGGAAATTGAACACACTCACCCGTATGGTTTGCCTTGGGCTTTTCCTGTGCCTGCTTGGTTTGCCGCTTGTCGCTCAGGATCAGGCTCCTGCTGTTCCACCTGCCGACAACACTGACGAAACCACGATGCTTCTTCAGGACAATGAGGCGGAGTCAGCTGAAGGTGAAGTTGCCATTCCTTCCTCTTCCATTTTTCCTTATCTGCTGCGCATGTTTTTGGTACTTGGCTTGGTATTGGCAGCCATTTACGGGCTGTACATTCTGTTGCGCCGCAAATCGGCCATCAGCCAGACCGAGGATCCTTTCGTCCGGGTGCTGGGAGCCGTGCCGCTAACACCGGGCCGGTCGGTGCATGTGGTGGCGGTGGGCAGTCGGGCCTGGCTGGTCGGAGCGGCTGAGTCGGCCGTAACGCTCATCAGCGAGCTGGACGATCATGAGCTGATAGAAGCCATGGTAAAACGGGCCGAAGAAAATCCCAAACAGTACAAGGGAGATTTTTCATCGATTCTGGCAGCAATGCTGCCGGGCAAGAACACTCAGCCCAAAGCGGGCGGCCGGGCCGGTACGGCCTTTCTCGGACGCCAAAAAGACCGCCTGAAAAAATTCTGATACGGACGCAAGGGAGCCTTACGCCATGGCACGTGCTGTATATGTAGTCCTTATCCTCTTCTGCCTTGTTGGCGGGCCTCTACTGGCACAAGATAACCCGGCAACACTGCCGGCAAACAGCGCCGATACTGCAACCAATTTTGTAGTGCCCAATGCCTCCCAGCCGGCCAGTAATTTCCCTGCCGGTACCACCACCGGAAATACCGGAGGGCTGGATCCGGATACACTTAATAATTTATTGCCCTTTGTAAACCTGCAGGTGCGCGATCCGCAAAGCGGCCAGGAAGTGGCTTTCAGCCTGCAGCTGCTGCTACTGCTTACCGTGCTCTCGTTGGCACCCAGTATCATCATCCTGATTACCAGTTTTCTGCGCATAGCCATCGTGCTGGATTTTATCAAACGTGCGCTTTCGCTGCAGCAGGTGCCACCCAACCAGGTACTGATGGGCATTGCCTTTTTTCTTACGCTTTTTATCATGTGGCCGACCTTTACCGAAGTGTACGAGAAGGCCCTGCAGCCCATGGCCGCCGGCCAGCTGACCGTTTCCGAGGCATACACCGAGGCTGAAAAACCTTTCAGACTTTTCATGTATTCGCAGATGCGCAACAATCCGGACAACATACGGCTGTTCATGTCCATGAGCGGGCTGGAGCGCCCGCAGACTCTGGCGGATGTACCTACCTGGGTTCTGATACCGGCCTTTATTCTCAACGAGCTTACCATTGCCTTTAAAATAGGTATTCTTTTATACATTCCCTTTATCATCATTGATATGGTGGTGGCGTCAGTGCTTATGTCCATGGGCATGATCATGTTGCCACCCGTTATGATTTCTACACCTTTCAAGCTTATACTGTTTGTGCTGGTTGACGGCTGGACACTCATGTCGCGGCAGCTGGTTGAGTCCTTTCTGAGGAATATGACATGAGTATCGGTCAGATTACCGCGCTGATGAGCGGCGCTATCATGCAGATACTGATGCTGGCCGCGCCGGTCCTGCTGGTTGCGCTGGCGGTCGGTCTGGTTATAAGCATATTGCAGGCAACTACCAGTATCCAGGAGCAGACGCTTACCTTTGTGCCAAAAATCACTGCCATTATGCTGGTATTGGCTTTGCTGATTGGCTGGATGTTCACTTCGTTAGGTGAATATACCATAATGCTGTTTAATCTCATTCCGGAGCTGGCTAGCTAATGTGCGTGTTACTCAGATTCTTGGCAGAACTGAGAGTCTTGCGCCATGTTTGACCAGCTGATCGCCGACGCCGATATTTTTTTTCTGGTTGCGGTGCGGGTTTTAGCCTTGGTTCAGACCGCCCCGCTGCTATCGGGTAACGGCATACCTCAGGTGGCGCGGGTAGGCTTATCCGGCATGGCTGCGGCTGCGGTTTTCCCCTGGGTAAAGGCCGCCGGCTATCTGATTCCGGATACGCTTATCGCGTATCTCGCTCTCATCGTCGGCGAAGCCATGATAGGCATCATCATCGGTTTTTTCCTTTCTCTGGTGTATGCGGTGTTTACCACCTCCGGACAATTCTTTTCATTGCAGATGGGCTTCGGCGCATCGGAAACTTACGATCCTCTAGCCCAAATTTCCATCCCCGTTGTAGGGCAGTTTTTAAACTTGATGGCTATGTTCATTTTTGTGGCCACCAGCGGCTTTCAGCGACTTTTTATGGTGGGGGTGCAGGGCAGTTTTAAAGCCCTTAAGGCAGTAGATCTGCTGGCCAGGCGTTCAAATTTCCTTGAATACGTATATACCGCTCTGGGGGATCTTTTTTTGCACGCCCTGGTGCTGGCTTTCCCCATTTTCGGTACCCTGCTCCTGGTGTCGGTTGGGATGGGCCTGCTTACTAAAGCCGCCCCGCAAATGAATCTGCTTACCGAAAGCTTTCCCATCTCTATCCTTACCGCATTTATCATTTTGGCTTTGGCCATGCCTTTTATGGTCGAATCTTTTTCATTATTGATCGACGGCAGCTTTGAGACCATCGCCCGTATGCTTAGTGGAGCCAACCCGTGAGCCGACTTGATCCCGCCTTATGGCTTAGCCCGGACAGTCCTCTGGCCTTTGTCCACTTGCAGTGGTTTGCGGCTGATGATGAAAACAAAACTGAAGATCCCTCAGAGTATAAAAAGCGCAAGGCCCGTGAAGAGGGCCGGGTAGCTAAAAGCCAGGACCTAAGCTCAGCCATCGGGCTTCTGCTTACAACCGCAACCCTGGCGGCTTTTGCTCC
>JAHIWF010000165.1 GCA_018815555.1 Spirochaetota bacterium
TACCCGAACGCGAATGACATAATAAACAAGGCCAGCAGACAATTTCTGTCTGCCGGCCCATTGAAAACTATTACATAGAAATCAGGAATTAAGCTCAGTCAGAATGGTAGTAATATTCAAGCGTTCCGCGATGGTGCGATACTGGGCCAGACCATCCTGGATACTCAGTGTACCCATTACAATCTTGGAAAATATCTCACGTTTTGCGTCACGCAGTTCACCAATGTTCTCAAGACCGACTTTGCCCAGACTTAAAATACTGAGCGGCCTGGAATCCAGAGCATGAATACGCAGGGATTCGGCATCACGGGGATCCTGTGCTACCTTTACCGGGAACTGCTCAAGATTCAGTGCCAGTGGTGGATCAATAAAACTTTTCTGCATGCTGCGGTCGGGGTTTGAAGGCTGCGGAAGCATCTGGAACTCATAACCGGATCCTGCCGGCGCTTTCTGCCAGTGGATTCCTTCAACTCCATAAGTCCAGAGAATCTGTCCTTCGCCCTGGTCCCACATTGTTCCCACTATATTGTCAAATACTGCTTTGGGATTGGCTGTGGTGGCGGCAATGGACAGGACCTGGCCGATACGGTCTACATAATGGGTTCCCTGGATTGACCGGATGGCAACCAGATCGGCATTGGGATCGATATTTTTTGCCCCGGCGTGCAGGCGGCTGCCCCAGGTGCCTACCCAATGTTCCAGTACTCCAGCCTGGCCTTCCATGATCTTGGTCCGGGCGCGGCCGGTGTTATCGGTAAAGAATTCCGGATCGATAATACCTTCCTTGTAGAGCTGGATCCAGCGCTCAAGTGCGGCCACCATTTCCGGCTGGGTAAATCCGTCATACCAGCGGCCGTTCTTGTTTACGAAATCAAGATAGGCTTCCTGCATGATAAAACGATTGTAGTAGTCAAACTCCCAGCCAGACTGGAAGGGCATGGCAAGTCCGACTGTATCTTTCTGACCGTTGCGGTCAGGATCATTGAAAGTAAAGGCGCGCAGAACTTTAACATAGTCGTCCCAGGTGATGGGAACAGACATGCCAACATTTCTTAACCAATCTGCCCGAATATAAGTAACACAGCCACCGCCCCGCCATGTAGGGATGCCGTATACCTTACCGTCGCTCATGCGATAGCCTGCATACGTTGCCGGATTCAGCTTGGCGGTATTAGGATTGGAGCGGATAAAATCATCAAGAGGCACCAGCAGGCCCTGAGCTGCGTACGCCGGATAATCAGCGGTGGTTAGTTCCATGATATCCGGAATATCGCCGGCCATAACGGACGTAGTTAAAACCTGGGAGTATTGACCATGCGGAGGCATGACAACCTCAAGCTCTACGCCGGTCAGTTCTTTATGCTTGGCCAGTACTGCATCACGCGCATCTTCTGCAATCAGCACACGATTCAGATATGCCGTTATTTTTGTCGGCATTGCAGCTGTTTCGGTGCTATCTTTAGTGCCGGCTGCAAACACGGGCATGACGGAAACAAGCACCGCCAATAATAAAGCCACGATCGCGATTCTTCGCTTCATACTATCTACCTCCACTTGGTATTGTGTATTATCAATTCCCCTTATAGGGAAATATGATCAACCTTTAATCGCCCCCAGATTGATTCCCTTCACAAAATGTTTCTGCACAAAGGGATATACAATCATTACCGGAATTATAGAAATAACGACTATGGCATTTTTCAGTGCCTGGCTGGCCACCACAAAACCGTCGTAGCCCTGCGTTTCCGATTCAATCAGGATGCTGCGCATGAACACCTGGAAATTATGCAGGTCGGTTGCCTTTGGCAGATAAATGACATACTCGAACCACTGATTCCAGAACAACACCATATAGAAGAGACTTATGGCTGCCAGTCCGGGTTTTGAAAGCGGCAGGATAATCCGCCAGAACACCTGCCAGGGGGTACAGCCGTCAATCTTTGCGGCTTCGGTAATACTGGCCGGAATGGTTTTGAAAAAATTCATCATCAGGAACATGTAATAGGCGTCTATCGCCTTTATGAGAATAACCGGCAGCAGCGTATTCATGATTCCCAGATTGCGTACAACGATGAACAGCGGAACCAATCCGGGCTGAAAAACCATGGTAATCATGGCCATGGCGATAAATATTTTTTTACCTGGCAATTTAGGCTGGGCAAGGGCATAGGCATAGAGGCTTGTCACAGTCATGGATACCAATAGGCCGGCGAGGGTCATGCCGATGCTGACAAAAAACGGCCGGATTATCGTGGATCGGGTGATAACATGCCGATAGCCGTCCAGAGTCAGCCGGCGCGGGAAGAGACTGAATACAGTTTCTGATGCCATGCCGTCAAAGGAGTCAACCAGCACCTTCAGAATGGGAATGACAATTATAGATATCAGAAGAAGCAAAAAGGCCGTATTGACTATGCTGAACGGTTCGAGCCGCAGTTTTCGCCTGGGGCTGAACAGGGTTTGTTGCCTTGACATCATGGACATATCAATACACCTCTCTCATTTTTCGGGTCAGCCGGTTGGCGGCTATGACCAGTACAAAAGCTATGACCGAACGGAATAGTCCGACTGCGGTGGCATAGGCGAAGCGATGTTGCTGGATACCGATTCTGAATACATAGGTTTGGAGCACATCGGCAACCTCATATACCATGGGGTTGTACATGACCATGACGGATTCAAAGAGGTTAAACACTTTTGCCAGATTCATGATGAGCACGATTGAAATAGTAGGAAACAGATGAGGCAGGGTAATGAACAGCATCTGCTGCAGACGGTTTGCTCCGTCCAGTTTGGCGGACTCATACATCTCAGGGTCTATGCCGGACAGGGCGGCCAGAAATATGACCGTACCCCAGCCTACTTCCCTCCAGGCCAGTGCAAGCAGGTATATCGGCCGCCACCAGGTCTGGGAGGCCATGAAGTATACGGGATCATAACCTAATGATTTTATTATGGCGTTGACAATACCGCCCCGGGATAGCATCAGGATAAACAGCGAAGCCACCACAATCCAGGAGAGAAAATGCGGCAGGTAAATAATTGTCTGTACCAGCTTTTTAAAGCGGGCATTAACTACCTCGTTCAGCAGCAATGATATGATTATGGTCAATGTCATCTGAACTACAATGTTGATTGAGCTGAGGAGCAGGGTATTGCGGAAGGCACGAGGAAACCCCAGCCCCTGGAAAGCAGTCCGAAAATGCTCAAAGCCGACAAAATCGCCAATGCCGCCAAGACCGTACTCAAAGAAGGCCAGGCGCAACTCAAGCATCGGTACAAAGTGAAAAGTAATCAGTAGTGCTGCACCCGGCAGCAGAAAAAAGTAAAACAATCTGTGCTCAAGAATGTCTTTAGCCAGACGGCGGAACTTTCCGGTCTTTCCGTTCAGCACACCGGGACTGCCGGTACTCAATAATCGCCGTGAACTAATAATAGCATTAGCCATAGCTTAAGCCTCCCTCGCAATATTCCTGCATATCAAAGCTGTGATTCAGGACTGCTTCCCGAGCAGATCCTGGTTGGGCTATTGTCCAACTGGTTCTTCGGAACTGTAAAGGAACAGATTTTATGGAGGAGGCCTAGGATTACGGATAATGCTGGACCAAATTTTTGGATACCCGCCCATCTTTTTGGAATCTGATTCTATCCGAAGTTCGGTTGACCGCTTATCCTGTGCAATCGCCTGGATTAGTGTCTTCAGGAACCAAATCGAAGCTGGCTCCCCCGGCTTTTCTGTGCTAGAATAAACAGGTCTGTAGTATGCGGGCTAAATACCCAGGGAGGGTTCATGAGAACAAGGGGGGCAGGACTAAGTATCTCGATACCGCTAATCGCTGCCATTGTTATCGGAGTGTTGTTCTTCGCCTGCAGTAAACAGACCAAGCCGAGCCCCCCGACAAACAAGCAGAGTCCAGTCATCCACGCCTTTTTAAATAACATCCTGCAGGACTGGGAGGGACAGAAAGACTTCAGTGCAGAATTTGAAAAGCTGACTGGAACTAAGCTGCAAATTACCCAGCCTCCACATCAGAATTATATGGAACGGGTATTTTTAAGCCTGTCCTCGGATATGGTGCCGGATATCATAGAGGTTCTTCCGGAATACCTGCCCCGGCTGATACAAACCGGAACCATTATTCCTCTCGACTCATTTATAAGCAAAAGCAGCAATCTGCAATCGGTAGATTCCCGGTTTCTGGACCCCCTCCGCAATCCGGATGGACAACTGTATGCCTTTCCGGCCCGTGATGGAGGCGGCTGCATCACCTATATCCGGCAGGACTGGCTGGATAATCTTGGCTTACCAATACCTGAAACCTGGGCTGAACTGGTGCGGGTAATGGAAGCCTTTACTTTCGATGATCCGGACGGAAACGGCATTAACGACAGCTACGGCTACACCGATGTAGCCGCTGCCAGTCAGGATTGGTACAACAGGCTGATATTCGGTGAAGGACGGGTTGAAATTTATTGGGATGAGCCGGAAGGCCGCTGGGTAGACGGCTTAACCCGACCAGCCACGCAAGCAGCCCTGATCC
The DNA here is from genome assembly GCA_018815555.1 of Spirochaetota bacterium. Classification (GTDB taxonomy): domain Bacteria; phylum Spirochaetota; class Spirochaetia; order Treponematales; family UBA12059; genus UBA12059. Next base: position 4,542 of record JAHIWF010000165.1, read on the forward strand.
GCCTTAAGGAGCTGTACGACAGAGGTATAATTGATCCGGCAATTCCAACTAACACCACCTATGCCGCCCGCACTAAATTCATTAACGGGCAGGCCGGCATATTCACCTATTGGGCTAATCACTGGGCCAGAAACCTTCAGGACCGGACTGAAGCAGCTTCTTCACCGGCAGCCCGCATTCTGCCACTGCCGGCACCCCGGGGGGTACGGTATATCAGAAGGATTCCACCGGTACTGGTCATATCGGCTGCCGCGACCGACCCGGCCTTTGTTTTTGAGCACATGATTGACCGGCAGTACGACAAGGGACCGGTTCAAACCCTCTTTACGCTCGGTGTTAAAGGTATTCATTGGGATCTAAAAGACGGACGGATTTCCTTTCTCCCCAATCCGCTTGATCCTTTCCAGGCCGATTATACAAAAGCCTATGTGCCTCCCGGATCCCAGATTAATGACTGGGAGCTGCCCCTGGAACTGGATCCGCTGGTAGGCAAAGCGCTGGAGATATTCCGAAGGAACCCTTCAGAAGACCGCCAGAAATGGGGTGGCGAATTTTTCAGCCAATATCACCAGGAAATCGAGCAGGTGCTTAAACCAGATATCATGAGTTCCTATCTCGCCGGAGACAGAGACCTGACTGAGGCCATGGAACTATACCGCAGGGAGGCTGCCCGATTGTATCTTGATGAGATTCTTAATGAGCTAAATGGCAGCTAGGATACAGCGCTCGGCGAAAGCTGTTAGACCAGCTTCTTCAGTACCAATTCCTGCCGGTATTCATGCGGGCTCAGCCCCTTGTGTTTTTTGAAGACCCGGCGGAAGGTTTTATCACTATTGTAGCCTACCTGGCGGGCTACATCCTGTACCGAGCCCTCTGTTTCCCCGAGCAGCTCTACTGCCTTCTGAATACGACGCTTCTCCACATAGCTGCTGAAATTTTCGCCGGTCTGCTCCTTAAAAAAGAATGACAGATAGGATTCAGTTATCGAGAAGCGGGAGGCTACCAAATACAGCCCCATTTCAGAATCAGTCAGCGAGGTATTTATGAAGCTGATAATTGAATCAATCAGCTGCTGATTATGACTGCGTTTGGAGGCGTTTACTTTGCGGGCTGCCGACAGCAGATAATCCTGCAGCTGCTGAACTGCCAGCCGTGAATTGCTCTCAGTATCCGGCAGAAGTTCAGGAGCGGAAATATCAACTTTCTCGAGTGGTTCCTGCAGTTTTGCAATTGTACCTAAAAGCTCATTCAGGAGATCCCGTGTTTCTATAGTTCCAATATTGCGTTCCTGAAAGTTCATCTGGTTCAACTGCTCGAGAGTCCTGGCCAACTGCTCATCATCACCGGCACGTACGGCATTGCTGATTCTGATTTCCATTTCCAGCGGATAGTAGCAGCCCTGACGTTCCAGAGTACCCTGGAAGAATCTTAGCACAGAAGATACATCCGCCATTGAATCCTGGCTGAGAGCGCGCTTGGCTTCATCAAAGGAACCGGAAATATCGGAAAGATCAGTTTTTATATTGCCTATGCCGACCGTTAGCCCTGAATGGTGTACTTCATTAAAGCCACGAAGCAACGGCTCCAGATTCTGTGCCAATGCATCCCGCTGCTCAGTTTTATCTTCTCCGGAAGAACAGACAATCAAAGCCACAGTCTCGTTTTCGTGGGAGTCATTGGTAAATGCCCTCCCCGGAAAGCAATCGGCGATTAACCCCTTCAGCAGCACCTTCAAGCGGCTTAGTTCATCTATCATTAATACTGATTCAAAGGATTCAAATCCGGAAATATGGAACACCAGCACAACATAATTACTGGCTTCTGGAGAAATACCCAGGTAATCCATAAAAGTACGGCTTTCATTCCGGCTCTGAAAACTGCCTATCAACAGACGGCTAAGCAGCAAATTTCGGTTATAACTTTCCTGCTTTTCCAATTGCAGCTGCAGGTGGCGGCTTTCGTCAATTAGACGATGCACGGCGGTATCCAATGCACGCAGATCGGTACGGCGATCAATTTCAGCACCTTGCATATCCCTCAGTGAAAAAATCAGGTTTTGCAGAGGTTGAGCGCGACGATAGGAGATCACCATTGCGGCCATCATGCTGAAGGCCAGAGACAGCAGCAAAGCGGCCAGACTTAGCCGCTGCAGATACAATACCGGAGCAAACATACGATCCGAAGGAAGCACGGCCACATAAGCCCAACCGGAATCCGAATGGGCATGAATCACAAACATGTCCTGCCCGTCGATTTGCACCCGGTGCAATCCGTCTCCGACCTGTGGCTGAAAATACACGGCCTTCATCAAAGTGGCTGCACCGCTGGCTTTCCCGGTAATAATTGTACCCTTTTCATCGGCAATATAGGCCCAGCCACCTTCAGGCAGTGGAATATTATTCAGAAGAGAGCCGAACTCTTCTTCACCAATAAAGTAGACCAACACCCCCAGCGACTTGGCACCGGACTGCAAGGCATGCACAGGTATGGTCTGCACATAGGGAATCATCGGCTTGTTGGTAAAATCCTCCAGAGTAACCCGCCTGGCCGGATAGATTTCCCGATTCTGAAATCTGGAGAGTATATCTGTATGCCAATCCTGAACGCGCATACCTTCTATGGAAAGGTAGGTTCGGGAATCCTGGAAATCCTCATGTCGATACACTGAATACGGGGTAAGAATCACCGGTGGTTCATGAAGATACAGGTAAAAACTGCTTTTTTCGCTGCCGGAGTAGAGAGCAAACGAATTCAGGTTTGCCACCAATTCGCGCAGCAGATTAACATTTTCAGTACCTATATTGCGGTAATCGCTTACCAGCCGGCTTAAACGCGGATTGGCAGCGATCTGAAAAACCCGCCACTCCAGTTCTTTGATCGAACGCTCAACCACGTCTCTGGTCTGCCGCAGAATCGACAGCTGGGTATCCTCAATGTTCTTCTGAAACTGCTGAACCAGGGCATCATTAACCCACAGTGCAAGCAGCAGGGGAATGATGAGTATAAGTAGATAGGTACCCAGAAATCTCAGAAACAGCCCCTGCCGGTTTATCCACAGACTGGTCTTTCTTTGCGACTTCATGAATGTTTATCCTGCCTGCAGTCAACTCTGCCCATGTCATATCTTAAGGCCAGATGAAGTCTCCGTCCAGTTATTTTTATGCCCCAGACCCGCTGCGGCGCAGCAGTTCTGTGTATGCGAGTAAAAAGGGCCCTACCCCCTTGGCATCATTTTCAACTACAGGTTCAGATAGATAGTAGGCAGCACTGCCATCGCGCCGTTCCTCTCCACCCAAACCGGCAACCAGGCAAATTCCGCCCAGATTCAGCCGCCCGTTCTTCTCGCTCAGGTAACACGTGCAGATACCCTCAAAGGCGCGCCGGGCGGCCGCTTCATGAAATTGATCAAGAATACCCAGCCGCACAGCTTTAAGAATACTGTAGGCAAGAATGGCCGAACCGCTGGTTTCCAGATAGTTGCCTTTCAGTTCGGGTTTATCCACTACCTGATACCATAAGCCGCTGTCTACATTCTGATACACAAGTAGAGCGGAAATAAGCTCCTTTAAATTTCGGGCGAGCTCCTGGTACCGCCCCTGGCAGCGACGGGAGTCTGCCTGTTCCAGAACATCAACCATGGCCATAGCAAACCAGCCCAGGGACCTAAGCCAGAAACTGGAGGAAAGCCCGGTTAGTGGATCGCACCAGGCTTGGCTTTTTGACTCGTCATAGCCATGATAATACAAGCCGCTGTGCTGATCTCTCATAAGTCGTACTACATTCGCGAACTGATTATAAATATCATTATACCCTGTACAATCCTGATAGCGGGTCTGGTACTGAATAAAAAAAGGTTGCGCCATATACAATCCGTCCAGCCAAACCTGGTGAGGGTATATTTTCTTGTGCCAGAAATTACCGGCTGCGGTCCTAGGATGGCGATCCAACTGGGCACGCAGCATTTCCAATGCTTTTCGGTATTTTGTCCTGCCGGTAAGGTCAAACAGAGTAAAGAGAACTTTCCCGCCTTGGATATTGTCGATATTAAAGTTTTCAAGCTCATAACCAAGGATACTGCCATCCTCGCGAACATAGTGTCCGATAAAACCATCAGCAAAATCAAGATAGCGCTGTTCCCGACGCACTGCATACAACTCCAGTACGGCTTTGATCATCAGACCGTCAATGTAATTCCAACCGGGACGCTTACCCATCCTGATATTCTCGATATTCCAGACCGGAGCCTCGGGAGTCGACTCAGTCAAAAGGTAATCTATATATCGCTCCAACAGCACAGTATGCGTATCCATGATTCCGACTCCTTGCTGCGGGAAGCTAACAGCTCAATGCCCCCGCCGAAATTCTGACAGGACAGTATGCCCCGCATTTACAGGCAGAGTAAGGGACACTTTTTTGGAATCATGACCATTATTTATGCCTGGCCAGACGAAGCGGTTCCGACTGCATGGGTGACCCAGAAAAGAGTGATATTAGTAAAAAATGAAGGGTTCAAGCGGACCCTGCACCCGGACATTCCGGAAGACAGGCTGACTGGCGTTCAGAACACGGAAACTCCTGGTTTCCACAGATGGGATGCCCAGGTACATCTCCGAGTCATCAGGACTATGCTTCCCAGATTCCTCGGTCGAAAAAAACGAAGCTTCGATAGTCAGATTCCGCACCGGCGATTCCGGCAATCCGGCAATAAATCCGGCAGAGGCGCGGCAACCGGCAGCATGAATCCCGGAAATATGGATATTGGCAAGAACCGGGGTTTCCGGTCCTATTGGTTCTTCCGCCTGAGAAAAGAGCTGCGGCTCATCCGGAGCGGTCCCGCAGCGATAATACATATTGATGGCAACAGGGCAAAGGTTATCTTTCATTACCAAATTTCGGAACGCTAGATCAGTAATCCGTCCACCCCGCCCACGCCTGGACTTGATCCGTATGCCGCGGTCAGTTCCGATAAATCGGCAATCCTCTGCCAGAACCCGGTTTATCCCCCCGGCTGTTTCACTTCCTATAACAATCCCGCCATGTCCCGCACCAACACTGCAATTGCGTATTGTCACATCACAGGTAGGGGCATTGACGCGCAGACCATCAGAGCCGGAACCGGACTTCAGCGCAATGCCATCGTCACCAACATTAACTGTACAATCCTGAATCAGGACTCCTTCGCAAGAGTCAATATCGATACCGTCGGTATTCGGAGCATCCGGCGGGTTGATAATGGTTACCCCGGAAATTTCAAGATTGCTGCAATATACCGGGTGAATAGTCCAGAAGGGAGAATTTATTACAGTAATATCACGAATTGCCACATTGCGGCATTTATAGAATTGAATAGCCGGCGGCCGGAGGAACTGGGTCGCCCTGCCTCCACCACCGCCAGGCTGTGTTTCAAAACCAGGATTCAGCTCGGCCAGAGCCTTCTCGATTTCAGTACGCGGCCGATCCTGTCCTGTGCTCTTTTTCTGCCGATAGATAGACCACCAGGCAGACCCGTTAGCGTCGATGCAGCCACGGCCCACAACAGCTACATCCTGCTGGCCGGAACTGAAAAGGCAGGGGTGCATAGCATAACACTCGACACCTTCCCAGCGGGTGGGAACCGGACGGTAGCGCTCCGGTTCGGGAATAAACGAAACAACAGCACCTTCGTTCAGGGAAAGGGTACAAGCCGAAAATAATTTAATCGGACCGGTGGCCCAGACTCCGGGACCAATTTCAAGCAAACCTCCCCCGGCAACCTGCAAACGCTCCAGTGCAATCCGGAATACTTCGGTATTGTCAAAAAGCCCATCAGGAATACCGCCAAGCTCTTCCAGGTTTATTTTTTCCATGCCCCTGCCTCTCTCTTATTTACTCTGCTGCAACTACACTCTATACTCAGTACATGTTTCAATTCGGTTTACGTGCCCACGACTTGGGCCGGCGTCCGGCAGAAGACCTGGCGGATGCATTAGCACAGTACCATCCTGCAGCCATCCAGTTGGCATTATCCAAGGCCCTTCCACCAGACGAGGCTGCCACCGGATCTTTGAGTCCGGGCTATGCCCGCCGGCTTCGCCGTATTTTTGATGCTCGGGGCATTGCCATCGCCGTACTTGGCTGCTATATCAATCCTGTTCATCCCGACCCGCACAAACGAAATCAGGAGCTTAGCCGTTTCGAAGAACATCTCCGCTTTGTCCGGGATTTCGGCTGTACCGTAGTAGGAACGGAGACCGGATACCGAAGCACGGATGGATCCAGCCATCCTGACACTGACACAGCAGAAACTTTAGACCTGCTCTGCCATTCACTGGAACGATTATTGCGTACCGCAGAGGCCAACTCGGCAATACTGGGCGTCGAAGCCGTTGCCGGGAAGCATACCATTTCTTCAATAGAAAAAATGGTATCGCTACTGCAGCGGCTGGACTCACCAAACCTGCAGGTAATCTATGATCCGGTAAATCTGATTCCGCCGACCGGACTGACAGAACCTCAAGAGACTTTCTTCCGCCGGGCCATGGAGGCTTTTGGCAGCCGAATAGTAGCAGTACATGCCAAGGATTTCCGCATGGACGGCGGACAGAAGCTTAGCACTCTCCCGGCCGGAAGCGGCAGCCTGGACTATCCTGCGCTGTTCCGGGTACTAAAGCAACAGAAACCCTGGATCGATGTCCTCCTCGAAGACTGCAGTCCAGCGAGTGCTGGAAACGCGCTAAGCTACTTGCGAAGCCTTACGGAACACAGTATTTTTTGAGTATAGGGAATGCTTGTTGTATGGTCAAGCTTTGCAAGCATAAATTTACCTATTTGTAAATCGAGAATCTATA
>JAHIWF010000166.1 GCA_018815555.1 Spirochaetota bacterium
GCTGGTAGCCGACGGCAAAGGCGGTGACGCCTATCTGGACGGCCGCTTCGGCCAGGATGACACGGTGTGCGTAAACCTTTCCGGCGGCCTGAAAGCCAAAGGCCACCCGGTCGGCGCTACCGGCGTCTCGATGCACGCCCTCAGCTACCTGCAATTATGCGATCAGCCGGTGGGACTGGCTCCGGCCGGCAAAAAACCGGAAACCGCTGTGGTGTTTAACGTAGGCGGGTCGGCAGCCACCAACGTGGTTACGGTGCTGCAGCGCTAAAACTGCCCTTGTCGCCCGCCCAAGGTGACCGTGGTTGCCGGTGGGCGAGCAGCTCCTGCCGGCCGAGGTGGCCGTTGTTGCCGGCAGGGCGAGCTGCTGCTGCCGGCGGGGGCTGCCGCGGACGCCCGCCACTTACCAGGCAGGCGCTGTTTTGTTATAGTCGACTGATACCGGATGTAAACCGTTGCATGGCTGACCACAGCCGGCCGGTGCACATCCATCAGGGGGCTCTATGACAAACATAGCAATACTCGGGGCCGGCAATATCGGCAAGGCACTGGCCAAAGGTTTTCTGCGCACTTCAAAGCAGGAAATCCAACTCCAATTAGTGGTGCGCCGCGAGGAGCATCGCCAGTCCCTGCTTCAGGAAGGCTATGCTGCCACCCTGGATGCGTCAGCCGCCATTGCGGCAGCCCGCGTGGTCATCCTGGCGGTTACACCAGGGCAAATTGCCGCTCTGAACAGCAGTATCGCTGGCCAGATTAAGGATCACCACTTCGTCATCTCGGCTGTTTCGTCGGTAAGCATTGCTACCCTGCGCAACCAGCTGGGCACGCAGGCTCCCATCGTGCGGGTCATGCCCAACATTGCCGCTGCCATCGGCCAATCCATGACGGCCCTGGCCTGGGAAGACCGCGATGCCACCGCCGGTCCGGAAGCAGACCGCCTGTTTCAGCGTATCGGCAAAACCATGATCATCAAGGAAAATCAGATGATGGCGGCAACAGTACTCTGCGCCTGCAGCACCGCTTTTTTCTTGCGCGCCATCCGTGCCGCCGCCCAGGGAGGCACCCAGATCGGTTTCCATCCGGAAGAAGCCCTGCCGGTGGCAGCACAGGTAGCGTTGGGGGCGGCTGGACTGGTACTGGAAGAAGCCGCCCACCCCGAAACCGAAATCGACCGCGTAACCACGCCGCAGGGTTCCACCATTGCCGGCCTGATCGAAATGGAATATAACGGATTCTCGTCCGCACTTATCCGCGGCATGGTTACCTCGCACGAAAAAACCCGTGGTCTCAGTTGATTTGTTCCACAATCCGGCTACAATAAAAAAGGAGATATCAGCCATGCAGCCAGATAACGCATTTTCGGTAAGCAGTCTTGGCCCGCGCGCCATCAAGAATCCGCTCAGCTTTTCCAACACCAGAGGCGATGCCCTGCCCAATTACGTAGCCGATGACGAAAAAACCCGCTGGCTGTCCGGCTCCGGCAACTCAGGCGAAATCATCGAAATGGAAAAAGCCGGGCCACGCGAAAAAATTTACTTTAATCCGGCGCATGTGCACGCCGGCATTGTAAGCTGCGGCGGACTTTGCCCCGGGCTTAACGATGTTATACGCGCTTTAGTACGCGCCTTGTGGAACCGCTATGGCGTACGCCGCGTCTCCGGCATCCGATTTGGTTACAAAGGTTTTCTGCCCGAATATGCCCTGCCCATCATGGAGCTTACCCCCGACATCGTGGACGACATCCATAAAATCGGCGGCACCCTGCTTGGCTCATCACGTGGCGGCGGCGACCGTACTTCAGAAATAGCCGACGCGGTAGAGCGACTTAATCTTAACATGCTGTTTACCATCGGCGGCGACGGCACCCAGAAAGGCTCGTTGGCCATCGCTGACGAGCTGGAACGCCGCCACCTGAAAGTATCGGTAGTCGGCGTTCCCAAAACCATCGACAATGACCTGTTATACATCGACCGCTCTTTTGGTTTCGAAACCGCAGTGGAAAAGGCTTCCGAGGCAGTATCAGCCGCCCATGCCGAAGCCCACTCGTCCATGAACGGCATCGGTCTGGTAAAACTGATGGGCCGCGATTCGGGTTTCATCGCCATCCACACCGCGCTGGCCACCCACGAGGTTAATTTTGTGCTCATACCGGAAGTAAAATTTAACCTGGACGGCCCCAACGGCCTGTTCGTCAATCTGGAAAAACGCCTGGAAAAACGCCGCCATGCCGTAGTCGTGGTAGCCGAAGGAGCCGGGCAGGAACTGGTGGCCAGCGGAACGAAGGCTACCGATGCCTCCGGCAACATCAAAATGGGCGACATCGGACTGTTCCTGAAAGAGGCCATCAACCGGCACTTCAAAGAACAGAAACTGGAAGTTAATTTAAAATACATCGACCCCAGTTACATAATCCGCAGCGCGCCGGCCTGCCCCACCGACTCGGTGTACTGCGAACGCCTGGGCACCAACGCCGTACATGCCGCCATGGCCGGGAAAACCCGCATTCTTATCGGCATGGTAAACAACGAATTCGTGCACCTGCCCACTGCCGTCGTGGTAAGCAAACGCAATACTGTAGACCCCGAAGGCAGCCTATACCGCGACACCATCGACTCGACCGGACAGCCGTTAAGTTTACTTAACTAAAAAATCAGGAATCCGCGCACAGCTGGCGGATTTCGGCAGCCATGGCGGCGTTTACCGGCATTCTGGCTTCCAGCCAGGCCAGGAAAGCCAAAGCACTTTGCGGAACCTGCGTGTAACCGGTCAAAAAACCCTGCAGGTTTTCCGCGGCAGCCGGAAAACGCTGTTCGAAACGCCGGTCGCGGCTGTATGGATCCTCATACCCTGGCCTGGCCGATTCCAGCAATTCTGTCAGCTCAAGAAAACGGTCCAGACAATAGCCCTGAATAAAGCGCCAGGCCGAAAGTTTTTCGCCGCGCCGCCAGCGGCACATCCCCACATACAGGCAGGTGAGCAGCTCACCGGTGGCATGCTCTGCCGAAGGCGGCGGACTTTTCCGCCCGCCGGTATTGCCGGGCTTCAGAACAAGGGTATCAAAGCCAGGCCGCGCCCAGACCATGCGGCCCTCGGCAAAAGGGATCGTCGCCAGCTCCTGGGGCTCGAATACCGCCATCTCGCCAAAAATTCCGTCTTGCCAAAGCACTTTAAAGCCATCAGGAGTATTGCGGAACAGATAAGCAAGCGCTTGCGGCGCACCCAGCCATGACGTATCCTGCAGCCAGGCCTGCTTGCTTCCGGCCGCTACCACCACAAAAAAATCCAGGTCTGACCATTCATCCAGACGCTCGTTTTCCAGCCCGGCCGATCCCAGGCCCAGCAAGGCCAGCGCTTCCGGCCGGACAGCCAGACTGACGGCCAGACCCTGCAGTCTTTGCTCCAGTGCTTGTTTGCTATTCATCAAAAACTCCTTCGGGGGCCGCGGCGGCGCAGCCGCCGCCGGGCTCTCCGCAGTACTCCTCGGCCTCCGGGCCTGCGGGGTACTGCTTCCGATCCCTGGCCCGTTGCCTGCAGACAGGCTAATGCCCAGGCCGGCGGGCTTGTTACAACTCGGCCGCTCGTGCCAGCACAAAAAGCAGGTCGGACAAACGGTTCAGGTATTTCTGGCACAGATACAAGTCAGCGGCATTACTCTGCGCGCTGCCGGCCTGTACGATAAAGTCTACCATCGAGCGTTCGCAGCGCCGGGTAATCGCCCGGGCAAAATCAAAGTTTGCCGATAGACCATTCACCTCGCCGGGAACAATGAAGGCCGGTTGTATCTCCAGCTCTGCCAGCAGCTTTTTCTGCAGGTGCTCAAGGCCAATCACGTCGGCTTCCTGTATCACTTTCAGCGTAGCATACATTTCGGCATTGGTCGGCGAAGTAGCCACCACACTCATGATGCGGTACAGGCAATTCTGGATATCATGTATCAAAGTCTGGCGGATTTTGACTCCGGCGGCGTTGCGTACCACTCCCAGCCAGGAATTCAGCTCGTCCAGGTCTCCCAGTACGGTAAAATGAATATCGTTTTTAAAGATGAACTCCCCCGAGTACAGCGACGACTTTCCGCCGTCGCCACCCTTGGTGGTCACCATGTCAAAATCCAGCGCTTTTTTGGCAAACAAACCCATACAAAACCTCCCTGCGTACACCTATCACGATACCACAGAGCCGCCGGCCTGGGTAGACCCGAAAGCTTTTGGCCTGTCTTGCCCTGCAGCGCAACTTGACTGTGGCGGCCAATTAACGCAAGATGACTGCATGAATATCGGGATCCTCGGCAGCGGCAGTCTCGGCCTGCTTTTTGCCAGCCATTTGCAGACCGCCGGTGCACGACCGCTGTGCCTTGCCCACAGTCCCGCAAGCGCAATCGCACTGCAAAAGGGCATAAGCATCCGGCATAACGGTAGGGAAACCTTGTACCGGCCGGACAGTACTAAAATTCCGGCCGACCTGCTGAACTGCGACCTGATTCTGGTCTGCGTAAAAGCCTGGCAGGCCGAAGCCGCAGCAGCCGAACTGGCCGCTGTCGCAGGTCTTGGCGGGCTGCAGGCACCCTTGCTGGTTTCGTTGATGAACGGCCTACATGCGGAACTACCCTTCCGCCAGTCCTTCGGCCAGCAGTTGGTAGTTGCCGGGCTTAGCTATGCGGCAGCCAACCGCCCCTCACCTGAAACACTCATCATTGCCGGCCTGGGGCCGACGCTGCTGCCACTGGCAGCCGGCCGGACCGGCGAGAAACTGCAAAGGCTGACGCAGCTTTTCGAGGCCGGCGGCCTGCCCTGCAGCCAGGTTCAGGATATAGACCGGGCCATCTGGACCAAGGCCATTATCAACTCGGCCATCAATCCGGTAGCCGGCCTGGCCGCCATCCCCAACGGCGAACTGCTGGCCAAGCCCGATTTGCTTAAACTGTCCACCGCAGTTATCAAAGAAGCTGCTGCAGTCGCGGCCGCCGAGGGCATCGTGCTGCCGACCGACCAACTGTACCAGCAGTTTCTGCAAACCTGCCAGGCAACAGCCGCCAACCGCTGTTCCATGCTGGCGGACCTGCAGGCCGGCCGTCCTACCGAAGTGAACTGGCTTAACGGCAGTATAGTGCAACTGGCAGAGCGCCACCGGCTGGCTGCGGATACCAACCGGGAGCTATGGCAGACAGTACTGGCTCGCAGTAGGGAAAAATCCGGTCAACCTGAATAAGCACCTTGTACTCGGCCTGCCTGGTGTTTATTATTGCTTAAAGTGGCTCAAGTATGGCCACGCTGCAACCACAAGGAGCCTATAACTTTGAGCCCCGCACCGATATCTGCACGCATTCGTTCGGCCCTGCAGCCCTACCTCAGGCTGCCGGTAAGTATATATATTATCTTCACCGCCACCATCATAAATGGCATCGGCATCTTTGTGTTCCCTTTCATGACCCTCATTCTAACCCGCAATCTGGGTTATGATCCAAAAACAGCCGGTATCATCATGATGCTCCTGTCCACCGCTTACATCCCCGGTGGTTTTATCGGTGGCAAACTGGCAGACCGCTTCGGGCGTAAAAAAGTGATGATGGTAACCCAGCTGGTTTCAGTAGCGGCTTTTGTTCCCTGCGGCTTTCTGGGCAACTCGCCGCTTATTGTCTTGTTCATCGCCATATCGATTTTTTTTGACGGCATAACTGATCCGGCCCGCCAGGCCATGCAGACAGACCTGACCACGCCGGAAAACCGGCAGACCGCCTTTTCGCTGATCTATCTGGGACACAACCTGGGCTTTGCCCTGGGTCCGCTTATCGCCGGTTTTTTATTCAACAGGGCTCCACAGTGGATCTTCTGGGGCAATGCCCTGGCGGCGGGAATCGCGGTACTGCTGGTACTGGCCTTCGTGCCCGAAACAAAACCAACAAACGAACAGCTGGAGCAGAGCCTGCACAGCGATTCCAGCGAAAAAGCTGTACAGGGCGGCCTTATCAAGGCCCTGCTCAGCCGCCCCTTCCTGCTGCTGTATGTTTTTATAACCACCTGGTACGGCTTTGTGTACGCACAGCACCGCTTCCTGTTGCCTTTGCAGACCGACCAACTTTTCGGTGCTGGCGGCGCGCCGCTATACGGCCTCTTGATGACCTTTAACGCCGTGATCGTCGTAGTATTCAACATTCCGCTGGTAGCCGCGCTAAAGCGCTTCGGGCCGGTGGTAAATACCGCCATTGCCGGCTTTCTGTACGCGCTGGGTTTCGGTATGCTGGGCCTGATACACAGCAAGTGGCTGTTTTTTGTCTCGGTCTTCATCTGGACTGCCGGTGAAATCGTCAATGCCACCAACTCCGAAGTATATGTAGCCAACCATACGCCCATGTCGCACCGCGGCCGCTTCAATGCTGTTATCCCATTAATCTGGGGCTTTGGCTGGGGAGTCTCCACCTGGTATTCTGGCATGCTCACCGAGGCTTTCGGCCTTAACACCACCTGGCTGCTGATGGGCCTTATTGCCGCAAGCGCCGCTCTCGGAGTACTGCTGCTTAACAGCGTAGAACAAAGGCGCAAAAAGCGCCGGGCAGACTTGACTGCGGCGGCTATAACGCCTGAAGCTTAAAGCAACAGGCCGGTACTCTGGTCGTCTGAACAGAAAAAGCAACACCCAGTTGAAGAATTACATTCTCTGCCGTAAAAAGCGGTATACCAGCAAACAGGACAGCGCAAGCAGCAGAAAATACAGCAAAACCGGAATCTGCAGCAAGGGGCGCACGTAGAGCGATGCTGCCAGCAGCGTGCCGCTGAATGCAGTCAGGTACAACAACCGCCTGAGAATCTTGCTCCGGCCGGAACGGTTCAGCAGCCTCCAGCGTGCCAGCAGTACCGCAAGAAGCGGCAGAGGCAGAATCAGGCTGCCGCCCAGAACAAACAGTAGCTTAAGCATGATGGCTCCCCCCAAGTGGAGCAAGCAAGTGCACCGGATTTCCGCCTGCATACGGCTGAAGTACTATTCCGGAATGCAATAATTCTTTCACCAAGAGCTCTTCTTCTATGGTATGGACCTCCAGAGCCAGCTGCTCTCCTGCATCCGGGTCTTCTTTCGCAGATATTATCGATTGACTGTCTGTAATCAGTGGCGATATGGGCCGGACCGCAACTAAGGCATAACCCTGGGCTCTCATATGGCGCAAGCCGAACACATCTGCCGCACGGAGCGGGCTTACCATGGCCAAAAGCGAACGAGGAGGGAACAACTGTAAAGGTAAATTAACAAGATAGTCAAATGCCAGATGGTCGCCAAGACGCGCTCCGGCACACAGTTCTTTTATCCGCTGTTTTTGCTGTTTACCGCTGCCCGGAGCACAGTAAGCCAGATCCGCGCCGTACAGCATCAGGGCAACCCGGTTGCCGCCATCAAGATAGCAGCAGGCCAGGGTCTGAGCGACACTGCAGGCATTATCAAAATCGGGCTCAGTTTCATATGACTCAGAGCGGCAATCCAGAATAATGCCGAGGTCAATAGCCCGTTCAGCTTCATAGATATTAACTTTCTGCTGGTTCCACCGAGCACCGGCCCGCCAGTTTATAGTTCGCAGCGGATCTCCTGGAAGATAATCCCGGATGCCGTAAAACTCCGAACCTTCACCGGCACGCCTTACTCCAGAAATACCGGGAAACAAGCGCAGGGCTGAACCGGCGGAAAGATTCGGTTTTAGCTGTGCGGAGGGGATAGGGACAAATAATACTGAGTCTGCTGCAAGCTCTTGTTCCTGTTCCCATAGCCAGAAATTATCTGAGCTGGCACAGGTAACGGAAGAAAATTGGAAAATGCCGCGATTCGCCCGGATTGTATAATTCAGGCTTATTGCCGAGTCTGATTCCAGTGAACCCTGCCAATGAGTGACCCCGTCGATGACAGTAATTTCGGCAGGAACAGTATCCGCCAATCGCAGCCATGCCAGGTCTGCTCCGCAATTCTTTACATGCAGGCTGACCCGGCAACTCTGCCCGGGGGCGGGACAGGCTGGTTCAAAAACCCGTTCTAGCTGCAGCTGCGGCGGCAGCGGCGGCCTCAGCCTCCCGACAATCAGCCAGAGTACAGGAACAATAGCGGGCAGCAGCCAACGGCCTTCCAAAGTCAGAATCGCCAAAGCAAAAAGCACTCCAGAAGCCAGCAGCTGCAGGCGGTGAACAGGCTTCACACTGCCAGCTCTCGCGGCACCGGAACACTGGCCAGAATATCCTTGATTAAATCGTCGGTACGGACGCTGTTAGCCCAGGCCTCGGGCTTAAGGAGGATGCGATGAATAAATACTTCAAACGCACACCACTTAATGTCGTCCGGAATAACAAAATGCCTGCATTCCAGCAACGCCCTGGCGCGGGCCATTTTAATCAGGGCCAGTGATGCCCGGGGGCTAGCACCTACCGCAACCTTGGCGGCTTCACGGGTAGCGCGGGACAACTGAACCGCATAGCGGCACAGATCAGGGTTTACATGAATATCCTCAACGGACAGAATCAGTTCACGCAACCTATCCATACTGGCTACAGTTGCAAGATCCACTTGTTCTCGCCCCCGCTCCATGCGCTGCTGCACCACCGCACATTCTTCGTCCAGCTCAGGATAGCCAACCTGCAGCCGTACCAGAAAACGGTCGAGCTGGGCCTCGGGCAGCATGAATGTTCCTTCGTACTCGATGGGGTTCTGGGTTGCGATTACCATAAATGGCTGCGGCAGCGGCAGGGTATTGCCTTCCAGCGTGGCCTGCTTTTCTTCCATAGCCTCCAGCAGCGCCGACTGGGTTTTGGGCGGAGCGCGGTTTATTTCGTCCGCCAGCACAAAGTTGGCAAAGACCGGGCCTTCTATCAGCCGCAACTGATTGTTCTGGCGATCCAGCACATAGGCTCCGGTGATATCCGCCGGTAGAAGGTCGGGTGTAAACTGAATACGCTTAAAAGCGCCTCCGAGCACCCGGGCCAGACTTTTGGCAGCCAGGGTTTTTGCCAGTCCAGGATTATCTTCTATTAACACATGTCCGCCGGCCAGCATTGCAGCCAGCATTTTTTCAAGAAAATCACGCTTGCCTATTACCGCTTTGCCGATTTCGTCAAGAATCGTATGGCATAGTTCAGAAGCAGCACTTAATTGCCCATCGGTCATATTGTATCCTCCCGGAGTTTTAGCTTATACATCATCTAGAGATTGCTTCAGATTTTCTACTATAAGCCGGGCTTCCGGCATGGCTGAAGCTGCCTGTTTTTGCCGGCGTTTGGTTCTGCTGCGTAGCTGCGTGGTCTGAAGCACAGCCAGCGGACTATTACGGAATCCCGGCCTGCTGCGCAGCCTGTCCAGGGCTTCTTCCTCGCTGCAGCCGGCATGTAATGCTTCAATGCGCAGTACCAGCGAGAACAGGCGCCAATATAATAGTTGCCGGTAAATACTCGAAGTATCAATTGCGCCGGTCCATAGCCTTAGCGCGGCCAAACCAGGATTTTTCGGTCCTTTCCTGCAGGAATCTGCCGTAACGCGGGCTGCAATAGATGCAGCTGAGTGCTTGGTCTTCCTTAGTGCCAGATACGCAAAGCCGCTGAGAACCAGCAACGCGGCCAGAGCGCGCAATACCAGCAGCAGAATGCCATACATATCCTTGGTTATTTCATATAAACTCATGCTTGCGGTGCCTCCCGGGAAAGACCGCCGAGAATCACTTCCAACAGGTGGAGGGCTTGCTGTCGGTCCTGCTCGCTGCAGACGGCCTGGGAATAACGGGCACGCTCAAATAACTGCGTCAATTGAGCTGTCAGCTGCGTCGGCACCCCTTTGGCCAGTACATACTGGCCCAATTCACGCGCCGTAAGAGTATACAAGCGATCCGGTTCATTGCTGTCTCCAGTCAAAGCCGACAGCTCCGCAAAGCAGGCAATAATACTGTTACGCACATCGTCTCCGGTATCCAGCCGCATCCGTGTTTTTTGCAGGGCCTCCACCAGCAATCCATCAGCCACTTGCTCCGGCTCCGGCTCCACTATCTGCAGTTCGGCACCTCGCTGGCTCCGGAACAGCAGAATCATCGGCTTTAACACCCAAAAAGCCAGCCCCAATGCAGCGGCTGCCAACATCAGCGGTATTGCCAGTCTTCCATAGCGTTTCTGCGGCGTAAAATTCTCTGCAGGCGCTAGGGCTAAAGCCGGTGCATCCATAACTTCTCCGAAAAGCTGGGGGAGCTCTACCTCGATATCAGTGATTTTTGCCCGCTCGTTTTCTACCAACTCTGCTACTGGTACCATTGGGGGTACAGCTTTCCGGTTATTGATAACTACAAATATGACGAACGCAAGCAGACTATAAACGAGCAGCAGTATAACAGTCTCTACGGTCAAGCGACGCAAAGCCTGAGCCGCAGTAGGGCCACCCTTAGCCTTGCGAGACCGCAGCATCCTTATGATGATGATAAAAATACCAGGGATCAGAACTATGCCAAAAAGCAAAAAAAGCACAGACAGCAACAAACCGGAGCCGTACATAAAGGAATCCGGATGGATCGAAACCACGATCCGATAAAGCTGCTGCAGCAAGGTATCCTGCCAATACGCTTGGGCTCCGACAAATCCAAAACAAAGGGAGGCTAAAATAAGAGCAAAGACCAGGAGTCCAATTGATTGTAATGATGGTGTTCGGTGAAAAGACATTAAAAAGATGCTCCGCTCAGTCGGTTTATTACTTTTCGTTATGGCAGTGTAACAGGCAATTATTCAGCAGGCAAGTTTTTTCTTCAGTCAGCGGTGGATACCGTCACGGCAGCTCTTGCTCCTTAAAAACATCAGAATATGTTCGGCAGCAGCTCTCATTTTTCGCCGCCTAACCCTACCCCTGATAAAAAAAATACCCCGCACGGAAACCCGACGGGGTATTTTACAAGATAACGACAGCGGTAATTCGGCGGCAGACCACAGGGTCAAGCGCTGGTCATTATAGCTTCTGCAGAGCTACTCACTTGGCGCTGCTTGCGCTGCTAGCCGTGCGGCAATTACTTGCCACCGGCAACTTACTTGCCGCACCCCTCACAACCCAAGCCGCAGTCGGAACAACTGGACGGGGCTTCCTCGCGCACCTGGTTGAACAGGTCAGCATGCTGCACCGCACCAGCGGCATCGATAAGGTCGGCCAGCTTGTGTTCGCCCTTAAAGCGCAATACATTAACCATAAAGATATTCAGCTTGTTCACAATACTGGGCGGCAGCAGGTTACCGTCGATCTCCACCGAGATGGTCGGGTAGTTCTGGTCACGCGCCCAGGGAGTAAAGATTCCTTCGATTACCCGGCCGATAAGACAGGCAAAGGGAGAGATATTTACCACGCCGGAGAAACCTTCTTCCATCGCAGTAGCCGCCACACCGGTGGACACAGCGATTTCCGAGTTCAGCTCATGGCTTACAAAGTGCTTCTGGGTATTTTCCATGATACGACGCATGTCATGCGGTGCATCGGGAATCAGGCCGGTGGAGCCCAGGATCTTCTTTACCTTTTTCTCCACCGAATGTTTCCACCACTCTTCCAGGCGCAGACGGGCCAGTTTCTTGGCCGGCTCGCTGAACCAGCGGACTACCGGCGGCCGCAGCTTGTATTTTTTGGTCAGGTCATATTCGCGTACAAAGTCTAGATAATGGATCCACTCGGCGATACCGGAAACCTTAACCACAATGCCGCGAGCGCTCATCAGGTCGGTCAGCTCACCAACCGCGAAATCGTCGCGGCGCACATAGATCTCGCCGACTACCAGCACCTTGGGCAGATCGACCAGCTTGCGTTTCAGCGGGATCTTTTTAACATCGGCGGCGACGCGTTCCAGCTCGGACATCAGAGCCTTCGGATTCTTCTCCACCACATCCATCATCTTGTACCAGGAACGGTCGAAAGCATCCAAGGCCTGCACCGGATTCTCGGCGGTAGCCTTAAGGCTGGTCTGAATGTCTTTCATGTAGTCGGAAACCACAATACCGCGCCACATGTCCTGAGCAAAGCTTGGTCCCAGCTCGGTGTAGGAATTATCGGCCGACAGGGTAAAGACCACCACATTCTCCAGGCGCATGTCGCGGAACAGATTTTCGTAATACACGAAATACTGGCCAGTGCGGCAGGGGCCGGTGGTGATGGGCACAAAGAGCAGATACAACTCGTCTTTGCGGTATTTCTCCGAGGCAAAATACTGCAGGGCGCTGCCGAGCACCAGATGGCTGGGCACACATTCCTTGCCGGAGGCGTGGGAACGGGCAACCTGGATGGTCTTGTTGGTAGCCATCGGCAGGGCTTCGGCGTTCATGCCGATACCGCGCAGGGTGGCTGCAATAAACTCGGTGGATATATTGCCCATGTTGGACAGCAGAATTTTCACCCGCTTGTTGTTGCGGGCCGGCTGCACTTCGCCGGTCTTGGTGTTGCGTACCGCCAGGCCGTCGGGACCGTTCTGCTCGAACTTCCAGCCGTTGTCGTAGCGTTCGGCTTCTATCTCGGCTTTTTTGGCCCGGTAGCCGTCGATGATGTCCAGGAAAGCCTCGACACGTGTATCCACGCCGGCGTCAGCCGAATGCGAATCCAGCTCAAGCACCAGAAAGGGTTTCTGGCCCATCAGCCACTTTACGTAATGCAGGATAAACGAATCCGGCGCACAGGAGAAATTGGTAATAAAAGTTACATAAATATTCGGCTCGTCCTTGAGCATATTCGCGGCCTTCATGTCCTGCTGGCCATAATACCAGTACATGTTGGGGAATATATCTTCATCTTCGTAAGGCAGAATGTCGAAAGGAATGACCGAATAGCCGCGGGTGGTAAACTTACGCGGAATTCCCATATTGGCTTCGGCGGTAAAGGCATTGTAGGGGCGGCCCAATACAGCAATTACCGGCCGGTCGGCCTTGCGGGCGTCCTCGAGTGCTTGCTTGCCCAGCTCCTTGGCTTTGGCAAAAAATTCACCCTGTTTAGCCAAAGCCTTGTTAAAGGCCCGCTCGACTTCAGCTTCGCCGAGGTTTAAAAGCCGGCCGAAATTCTGGAAGTGTTCCAGCGCCTTCTTGTCGCCGAATTTAAAGCTTACCACTAAAGGCAGCAGCTTGCTTTCAGGCACCTCGGGGAAAGCTTTTTTAATATAATAAGGCAATCCCTGGGTAATAGGACAGAAGTTAGCGTGTACATCGGTTTCATAGCTGGGCATGTCGCGGAAGTGGGCCAGCAGTACGTAATCCACCCCCTTGTCCAGACAATCCTGTACTGCTCCATGGGCAATTTCCGCCGGGAAGCAGTAGGTACTCTCAACCTTGGCTACACCTTCGTGCGCTACCTCGGTAGACAATACTGTCTTGATGCCCAGTTCGTGGAAGAACCAGGAGTATAGCGGATACAAGGTATGGGTAGAAAAGGCCCGGGGAATACCAATGGTGTATTCGCGCTTGGCTACAAATTCATCGGGTTTTGCCGCGCATTCGTCGAAGAGCAGATGCTGGCGTTTTTCTACATAATCAAATACCGGCACGTCTTTTACGGCCTTGCGCATGTTGGTATATTTATTACAGCGTCCGCCGAACATGTACGGATGGCCGTTTACCTTCAGCACCTGAATCTGACAGTAGTTGTCGCAGGACTTGCAGGTAAACACCCGCTCGTACTCGATTTCGTTCTTGATCAGATCCTCGATATTGATGTCCACTTTTTCCAGCAAGTTGTCGGCATGTTTTTTCTTGGCCAGCAGGGCCACGCCGAAACAGCCCATCAGTTCGGGAGACGGCGGCACCAGAATTTCCTTGTCCAGCATCATGGCAAAGGCCAGCGGTACAGCTTCGTTCTTGGCTACACCGCCCTGCAGGAATACCTTGCTGCCGATGGTGCGGTTGCCCACGACGCGGTTAAGATAATTGGCCACGATCGACACGACAATACCAGCCGTTATATTTTCTTTAGTAGCACCCTGCTGCACGGCCTTGCGGATATCGGAATTGATGAAAGCCGAGCAGTGTTCGCCGAACTTCAGCGGCGCATCGGCCTGCAGGGCGATCGGGCCGATATCCTTGGCGCTATGGATGGAAAGGTCACCGGAGGCAGACTCTTCCAGGAAGGAGCCGGTACCGGCCGAACAGGCCTCGTTCATGGCGTAGTCGATCGGAACACCATTTTTAAGCAGCACATACTTGGCATCCTGGCCACCGATCTCGAAGATGGTTTCCACCCCCGGATCAAAGAAGGTTGTACCAACCGCATGCGCGATAATTTCGTTATACACACCGGGAGTTTCCAGGTACACACCCAGAATCTCGCGTGACGAACCGGTTGTGGCGCACAGGCTGATACGAATGGGCTTGCCACCTGTATCGGCCATCACCTTGTCCTGGATGATACGCAGACATTCCTTGAGCGCCTTTACCGGGTCGCCGTGGGTACGGCCATAGTGGCTGGCTACAACCTGGTCAGTCTCGGCATCGATAAGGCAGGCTTTGGTAGTGGTGGAACCGCCGTCCACACCCAGTAGATATTCGCGGCCGGCCACAGCCTTGGACTCGGAGGGTTCAAAAAACTTTACCTTGCTCCGCCATTTTTTCAGATCGGGAAGCGTATCAAAACGAACGGTATTCAGCTTGAGCAGTTTTTCGATATTGGGCAGCGGCGAACCGGAATCCCGGGCCAGCAGGGCTGCACCGAAAGCCTCAAAAACCGGAGCAGTTTCCGGTACGATAAAATTGATCTCCGGAGCCTTCTCGCGGATAAACCGCACAATATGCTTGTTCAGCGTTACACCACCGGTGAGTACTACCGTACCCTTGCGGATCTTGGCGCGCTTCAGAAAGTCTACAACCTTGGAGGCCATCACGTCGGAGAGCGACAGTACAATGTCGTCCTTGGTGGCCTCGCGCTTGTTCAGGCGGTGGGTACAGTCGCTCTTCATAAACACCGAACAGCGAGTGGAAAGAGACAGCACCCGGGCGCTATCCGGAACATTCTGGATATCGGCCAGCTTCATGTCCATGCGGCCAAGCTGCTGCTTAAGGAACTCGCCGGTGCCGGAGGCGCACTTGTTGCCGGAGAAGTTGTTGATGATTTTGGAAGTCTCGTCCAAAGAATAGACGATGAGATCTTCGCCGCCCATACTGACAACCGCATCAGCTTTTACATTGATGGAGCGCAGGGCCTCTTCGACGCAGAGCGGTTCCAGGGTGCCGGAAGCGTTGAACAGAAAACGTCCCTCGTTACCGGTAACCAGCACCGCAGTGCCCTCGGGAATCTGGCGCTGGCTCAGCGTATTGCGGACAGCCAGATTAAAATCCCCTTCGTGGGGGGTAACTGCCTGCCAGATTGCTTTACCGTCTTCGACCAGAACCATCTTCAGGCTCGATGAGCCAATGTTGATACCAAGAGAAAGCATGTACACCTCGTGTGTGGGCCGTATCTATGACTTTTATACTCAAGCTACGGAGGATGGAGACCGGAAAACCCGTTATCGGACGATCTCGAACGGCTTATAATACATCAAGCCTAGTCTATGTTTCAATGGGACAGGACAAAGGATAGCACAAAATGTGCGCACATGCGAAATTTGCATAAAAACGAGCGAACATTCGCTCTAAATACTACCATTTTAGTAGCATATTGACCA
>JAHIWF010000167.1 GCA_018815555.1 Spirochaetota bacterium
ACCAGCTCATCAAGTGCTTTCATAGTTTAATCAGGAGTTCCCGCCACCGAAGGGATTCATGCTGCCGAGTCCGCCCAGATCTCCCAGACCAGCCAAACCGGTATTCCGGGCCATTTCGCCCTGCATGGTCTGTTTAACCTTATCCGAGGCGTCATTAAAGGCCGCTCGCACCAGATCCTGCAGCATCACTGTGTCGGCCGGATCCACCACCTCGGGAGCGATTTCCACTGCAAGCATTTCCATCGCGCCATTCAGCGTAACCGTAACCATACCGCCGCCTGCGCTGCCCTTAACCACAATGGCCGCTACCTTTTGCTGCATCTCGGCGGCCTGCCGGGCCAAAGCTTGGGGATCCTTGAGCATCTTCATGATATCAGATAAATCCATATAAACTCCTTGGTGTATTACAAAAAAACAGACAATCAGGACTCGCTGATGCGCTTGCCGCGAAACACCCGCTCCACAATGGTAGCCGAATCCGCCGGCGCAGCACCTGAATCAGGCTGATCATCATCAAAACCGTCAAAATCATCATCGTCGTCATCGGAGGACGAGGCAGAAGCCGGAGCAGCCTGTACCGGTGCTTCCGGCACCTTGATATCCAGCCGCAGCACCCGGCCGGTAAGCTCGGAAATGCGTTTGGAAAGCAGATTGCTCTCACCCAGAATAATGTTACCGTCGTACGAATTGGCACAACAGAGTTCCAATCGGTCGCCGCGCACCAGCCAGTCGCTGGTGCGCTCCAGACTGGAGGAAAGCACCAGTTTCTTCTTTGCCAGATGGGTAATCAATTTTTCGCGCAGCCACTGGGCATCAACGGCGGCGGAATTAGCCGATTCGCCGGATCCAGCACCAGCACCAGCACCAGCACCAGCATCATTATCGGAGTCGTTCCCGCCAGCGAGGGCCGCTTCGTCGTCCACCAATAGATCATCATCGCTTACAGGACTGCCTGGCACAGCTGCCATACCGGCCACGCCAGCAGAAGTTGCCGAACCTGCCATGCCGGCAGCTTCCGTCAGCTCATTTTTTTTTTGACCAGCCACAGAAGCGGCACTGGCCTCCGGTTGCGAATTGGCGGCAGGCTGCAGCGCCGCACTACCGGAGCTGGAAGAAGCCGCGGAGACACCTAAGCCAGCCGCCAGGGCGGCAACTTCCGCCGCCCCCAGACCAGAGCCCTGTACCAGCATCGTACGCAAACCATCTACCGTCCGGGCCAGCATGGCCGGGCTTACATAATCGCGGATGGCACACACCCGGGAAACAAACAATTCCAGCTCGAATATCGGATTTACCGAAAAGCGTAGGTTGCGGTGCAGATCGAACAGGCCGGCTAAAATACGCTCAATCTGGGCCGGTTCCAAGGAAGTAACGCTATCCGAAAACGAAGTCCGGGTAGCCCCCAGCAGGGTCTCCCGTTCCACGCCGCAACTTATCAGCAACAGGGCACGCATAAACGACACCGCATCGGCCACAAACTGCTCTACCGACACCCCGCCGATAATAATAGTGGAAAGTAAGTCCAGAGCCTGTGGCCGCTGACCGGCAAAACACAGCGCAAACAGTGCGCCCATACGCTCCTGCCCTACCAGGCCAAGCTTGTCGCGGATGACAGCCGATGAAATATGCCCGGCCGAAAAGGAAGCCACCTGGTCGAACAGGGTGTAGGCATCGCGCAGCGAGCCGGTAGCCTCTTTGGCAATCCATAGCAGGGCATCGTCGTCGGCCTGCACCTTAAGGTCGGCAGCGGCCGAGCGCAGACGCTCGATAATCACATCCAGCGGAATCAGCCGGAAATTAAACTGCTGGCAGCGGCTTTTTATGGTAGCCGGCACCTTGTGCAGCTCAGTCGTGGCAAACATGAAAACAATGTAGGGAGGCGGCTCTTCTATGGTCTTCAACAGCGCATTGAACGCGCTGTTGGAGAGCATGTGCACCTCGTCAATGATATATATCTTGTATTTGGAGGAGTTGGGAGGGAAAAGCACCTCGTCCTTGATCTGGCGGATATTTTCCACCGAAGTGTTGGACGCACCGTCGATCTCGATTACGTCGATGGAAGACCCACGACTGATAGCCTCGCAGGAATGGCAGTGACCACAAGGCTCGGCAGTCGGGCCGCCTTCGCAGTTAAGCGAGCGGGCCAGAATACGGGCCGTGCTGGTCTTGCCGCAGCCGCGCGGACCGGAGAACAGGTAGGCATGGGCTATCCGGCCGCTGGCGATCGACGCCCGCAGTGTTGCCGATACAAATTCCTGCCCGGCCAGCTCGTCAAACGAATGCGGCCGCTTTCTGGTTGCGGTTATTTCATAAGCCATGGGGCAAGAATAGCATGCACAGGGCTTGTAGGCAATATCATGGCTCTATGGATGCATTTCAGATTGCTTTGCGCGCATAAACAGGCTAACATCATGGCAAGCTAACAATAAAACGAGGTACAGTATGAGATTACGACAGAGCCTCCTCTGCACGCTTTTTTTGGCATTCACGGCGTTCCATCTGACCGGACAGGATACTCCGGCCACTATTCTGGATACACTGATGCTGGAGCATCCACAGATCGAATCCTGGTCGTACCAGATCTGGCATGGATCCAGGGCGGTCGACAAAAGATGGGTGCTTGTGTCGCTCGGATTCTCGCTCGACCAGGATGACCTGACGATGAGTGAAATAAAAACCAACGTATTTAGTCGCTTCCAGGAGCTGGGCCAGGAAAACGTCCAGGTAAGCTGCGAGTACCGCTGGACTACAAGCATCCTGATCGCGAAAGACCAGAAAGAACCCTGGGAATTCAAGTATATAGAAGAGGTGATGGAATCGGCCTACCAGTACACCGTACAGACCGGCTATGAAAAAATCGATATTAGCATCGATTTACCCGATGACGAGGAATATATCCGGCTGGATCTTTATTTTTCTTCCAGGGAAAAGCCGACGGAAACCTGACTCTACGGTCTAACCAACGCAAACCTGCGGCCGCTGGAGGGCTTAGTGTTTACCGTGGCCGATTGAGGGAGCGCGGCATCCGGATTAGTGGCTGTCCGCAGGGGCTGAACCGCATATTTGGGGGGAGGGGCCGGATCGCCGGCGCAGCCGGAAGCCGGCACCAGGGGGCGGGTCTGACAAAAGCAGACCGAAAACAGAGGACCTGCCGCCCCCTGACCTCCAGGATGTAATGAACCAGAGGTCGGGATTGGTGCCCGCGGAATTGCTTGCCCGGAAAGCGGCGGCGGCGTATAGTAGTGCCATGGAAATTTACAATATTATTGACCAGAGACAGCACCTGGAAACCATAACCCGCTGGCACCACCACGAGTGGGCGGCAATGAACGTCGGGCGCAGTTTTGAGTCCCGGCTGGCCGACATGCAAGCGCATCTGGCCGGAAACTCCGTACCAGCCACCTGGATAGCGCTGATCGACGGGCAGCCGGCCGGGTCGGCCTCTATCCTGGATGACGACATGCCGGAACGCCCCGAGTTGAAGCCCTGGCTGGCCAGCGTTTTTACCCACCCCGATTTCCGCCATCGCGGTATCGGCCGCGCTCTCGTGCAGCGGGTGATGGACCATGCCCGCGACTCCGGCTTTTCCACTTTGTACCTGTATACTCCCGACAAGGCCCACTTTTACGCGCAGCTGGACTGGGAAAGTTTCGAGGTGCTGCCCTACCATGGCAGCACGGTTACGCTGATGTCATGGAAATGTAACTAGGACCGGCTTGGGCTGGATAAAGCCCTGCAGCTGGTGCTGACGCAACTGGCGGCGACCATGCATTTGAACTATACTGCTACTATGCGTTTCCTGAACCGAACGATACTGCTCCTCGCCGCAGCCTGCTGCTCCTGCAGCTTCATCCGGGTGCCGCTCAGTCCGGTAGACTATTCCAGCCTGCAGCCGCCCCGCTTCCGCGCCGATTCGCCGTGGTACCAGGCAATTCCGGCAGACCCGCCGATAGATCCCGCTTCGGAGGCGATTATTGCCCGCATGGCAGCCGAATTTTCCGACCGGCTGGTTATGGTGGCGGAGGAGGGTTCGGTTGCCTACTATGAAAGCCGGAGCGATGATCTGCGGGTAAGCATTCCTCTACTGAGCCGCGGTTCGCTGCGCCGCGGAATCGGCAATGTTCCTTTCCCGTCCTACGCCCTGCCCGATCCGGCCGACGACGGCCATTTGGTGGTCTGGGATGGCGAAAAACTGTACGAGTTCTGGAATTTGCGCCTGCTGCGGTCACGCTGGGTGGCCGGCACAGCCGCCATTATCGCGGCGGACAGCGACGGGGTGCATCACAAGAATTTTTCGGTCCGGGCCTCGGGGATATCTCTCCTGGCCGGCATGGTCTGGCCGCAGGAACTGGAGGCCGGCTTGATTGAACATGCCCTGGTGTTCGGTTATCCCCATTCCATGAAGGGCTATCATGTAGAGCCGGCTACCCGCACCGATGGCTACAGCGAAGAGATGTATTCTTTGCCCATGGGCGCAAGGGTGCAGCTCGATCCCGAGCTTGACCTGAATGATCCGGACTTGGGTCTGAATCAGGTAGAAATAACCATAGCCCGGGCGCTGCAAACCTATGGCATGATTCTGGCCGATACCGGCAGCCCGGGCTCGATAATCGAGCTTGAGGCCATGAACCCGTCGGCCTTTTCCAGCAACCCGTACCGCCAGCTGGCCGGCTATGATGAAGAGTACGGCAGCTTTAATCTCAGCCGCATTCCGGTTTCCCGCTTCCGCGTACTGGAACTGGGCCCCTTGATCGAGGATGGAAGCGGCTTTAATCAGACGGAGGTGGAATTTGCGGAATACTATTACTGATCATGCCGCTGTTCACCGCGAGAAGAACCGTCCGGCGCTCCGCAGCAAAAGCCGCCTGCAATCGCTGGTCTGCTGCGGCCTGATGATTTGCCTTGCTCCGCTATATGCCGAAGACGCAAAATCCGGAGGGCGGACTAGCGGCATAGAAATTTCGCCCGGTATTGCTTTGCTCAGTACCCGGCTGTGGCGCGGGTATGATCTGGGAGACACAGGACAAGCCGTGCTGTCTTTCAGCCCTGTGATGGTTCCCTCGATTGTATTGGCGCTGCCCGGGCTGCGCAGCTTTTTTGAGCTGCGTTCCAGCCTGCTCCTGGCCCCTAGAGGCTTGCCCTATTTTAACGAAGTCTATGACGATTTGGCGGCAGTATATCGGCTGGATGCAATAGAGTTATGGAATAATAATATAGCGCTTGGAAGTTCGCTGAGCCTGCACTGGAACCTGTCAGGGCTTACCCCGGACTATCAACGCTGGTACTTCGAGCCGGAATTGTTTTTCGGCCTTCCCAAGCTGTGGGGAGCTCCCCGTTTCCATTATATTTTTGACCTGTCCACCCTGGAAGGGCCGGGACTGTATCATGGCATCACCCTAAGCTGGCAGACTGCCGCCGGCCCGGGGCAGCTGGCGGCACAATTGGCCCTGTTCAAGCCCGAGCATTATCTGGGACAGGATAACGGGGATTTTTTCAAATCGATTTCGGCCGGCAACGCACTGGCAGCAGTCAGCGCCTTGATACCCTCAGAACTATCCCTTCATCTAAGATATGACCTGACTGTCCTGCCCGGCTGGCGATTCAGCCCTCTGGCCCAGCTTATGATCGTTCCCTATTGGTCGATGAACAACGACTGGCTCGATATCTGTTTCGGCATCGAGCTCGCCTACGGGTTTACCGCATTCTGAACATACTTGGAACTGCTTACGCGGTATCGCTCGGTCTGCC
>JAHIWF010000168.1 GCA_018815555.1 Spirochaetota bacterium
GGCTAAGCCGCGTTGAGCCTCGACAGGCTATAGCCTGCCTTCGGCTCCTCGTTACCGTGCCGCCTTGTAATCTGCGTGACAATCGCGGGGGCTTACTGATATAATCGGGGTATGTTTAATTCAATCAGCGGGATACTTACCTGCAAAGGATCCGATTATTTATATGTCGACTGTAACGATATCGAGTGGGAGCTTTTCGTTCCTTCGCGTTCGGTTGATTTGTTTGGCAAATTAGGTGAAAGAGTGCGGGTTCTTACCTGGCTTTTGCACCGTGAGGACAGCATGAAGCTGTTTGGTTTTGTTTCCGACACCGAACGCCGCATTTTTCTGGAGCTGATTACGGTGGATGGCATCGGCCCCAAGCAGGCCATGAAAATTCTTGGTGGTATTGGGCCGAATGATCTTGAGGCGGCACTTGATACCGAAGATCTTTCTCGTTTGGAAGCTGTTCCCGGGCTAGGCAAAAAAACCGCGCAGAAGCTGGTTTTTGCGTTGAAGGGTAAACTACCGCGTTCTGTAAACGCTTCTGATACTGCGGTAAGCGCTGAAGCTCATGATGATTTGCTTCGGGCTCTTACCGAACTTGGCTACGATCGCCGTCGTGCGGCTGAAGTTTTGGTCAAACTGGATGCCATGCCGGATATTAAGCTGCTGCAGACCCAGGATCGTGAGCGTGAATTACTGCGCAAAGCTATAGTGGAGCTTAGTGTATCATGAGTGCGGCCGAAGCAGTCGGGCTGGTTAGCGGTGTACGCTTGCCTGAAGATGATCGTGATACCATTTTACGGCCCCAGCTCTTGCGCGAGTTTTTGGGGCAGGCAGCCTTAAAGGACAATCTTGCGGTTTTTATCGAGGCGGCCCGCCAGCGGGCCGAAGCGCTTGATCATGTTTTTCTTATTGGTCCGCCCGGCTTGGGTAAGACCACACTCGCCGGTATTGTCAGTCGGGAGCTTGATTCTGATTTCAAGATCACCAGTGCGCCAGCTTTGGAGAAACCAAAAGATCTGGCCGGCATTCTTACAACGCTGGCTCCTAAAACAGTTTTTTTTATCGACGAGATTCACCGCTTAAAGCCGGCCATCGAAGAGATGCTCTACATGGCCATGGAAGACGGTGAGCTGGACTTTATAATCGGACAAGGCCCGGCGGCACGTACGGTGCGCATTCCCTTGCCGGCTTTCACACTAGTAGGGGCAACTACTAAAGCTGGTATGGTTTCCAGTCCGCTCATCAGCCGCTTCGGCATTACACTGCGGCTTGGTTTTTACGAATTGGCAGATATCATGGCGATAATCCGGCGCTCAGCCGGTTTACTGGAAATTAGTATAGAGAATTCCGCTGCGGAGCTTCTGGCTGCTGCCAGCCGGGGGACTCCGCGGGTTGCCAATCGGCTGCTGCGGCGCATGCGCGATTTTGCCCAGGTAAAGAATCAGGCGGTAATAAACAAGGCGGTAGTACAGGACGGTCTTTCCCGCCTGGAGGTGGACGGCTATGGTCTGGAGCGGCACGACCGCGATGTATTGGCCGCAATCATAGAAAAATATGGCGGCGGACCGGTTGGGGCGGAAACCCTGGCAGTTTCCTGTGGCGAAAGTGTGGAAACACTTGAGGATTATGTGGAACCGTATTTAATGCAGGCCGGCTTTCTGATGCGTACCCCGCGGGGACGGGTTGCGACACCGCTTGCCTACTCACATCTTGGATATCGGAGCAACAATGTATCTGACGGACTTCAATTTTAACCTGCCTGAAGAGTTAATCGCACAAGAGCCTCCCGCAGAACGCGGCAGCTCCCGACTATTTGTTTTGGATCGTGCCTCTGGCCGGAACTTTCATTCGGATGTTGGTCATCTGGCCGAGTATATTCCGCAAGGTGCACTTATGGTTTTCAACGATTCCAAAGTGCGGCGGGCACGGTTGTTTGCTGAAAGTGCCAACGGGGGAAAAGTAGAAATCCTGTTATTGCGCCAGGAGGGACCGAACAGCTGGGCTGTCATGACCAGCCGCATGGCCAAGCAGACTGTCGGCAAGATTCTGTTGCTGCCGGAAGGTTTACAGGCCGAGGTGGTGGAGCTGCGGCCGGATGAACGTCTGGTCAATTTTTCCGCCCCAATAGACGAGGCGTATCTGGAGCGCAATGGTCATCTACCCTTGCCTCCCTATATTCGGCGGGCTGATAGTTCGGCCGATGCCGAACGCTACCAGACTGTTTACGCCCGTGAGAGCGGTTCCGCGGCAGCCCCCACTGCCGGCTTGCATTTTACTCCGGAGCTCCTGGCCGGTTTGCAGCAGTCCGGAATTGAACTCTGTTATCTTACCCTGCATGTCGGTTTAGGAACCTTTATGCCGGTTCGTACCGAGCATATTCAGGATCACCGCATGCATGAAGAGGAATATACCATCAGTCCGGAGACTGCCGCCGCCATCAATTCGGCCAAGGCTGCCGGCCGGCCGGTGATTGCGGTTGGAACTACCAGTCTGCGCAGTATGGAATCGTCCTGGGAGAATGGCCGTATTGTAGCCGGAAACCGTAGTACCAGTATTTTTATGTATCCCGGCTATCAGGTGCAATCGGCCGATATGCTGTTCACCAATTTCCATACACCTGAATCGACGCTCTTAATGTTGGTTTCAGCTTTGGCCGGGCGTGAGCGGATTCTAGAGGCCTATGCTGAAGCCGTGCAGCTCAGATATCGTTTTTTCTCATACGGGGATGCGATGCTAATCCGCTGATATTTTTCCTCAGTAGCTGTTTTCGTCCATGGCTTCAAAATCGGCTCGAACTCGTTCCAGTCGCTGTAGTTGCCGTTCGATAATGCGGGCATAATCAAGTTGACCATTGGCTATCCGGTATGATTCATCTTCCCAGAATTGAACTTCGTCCAGATGCAGCCAACGTATTGCCTCGGCCTTGGCAGACCATTCTTTGGCACTGTTCCAGTAGGCCAGGGCAGCCCGGTAAGCATTCTCGGCAATTTCCAGGCTGGCCAGATTATCCTCTTTCCAAGGGGCGTTATAAAAATAGGCAACTTGTTTGTCGAATTTTGTTCCAAGGAATAAATGCTGCTCAATCATTTTTAGTTCAATATGCATGTTAAACAGGTAACGGTATTTTTCCCAATGACGCTCGTCGGCAATTTTAGCTATTGCGTACAAGGGATTGCAGAAATCAGCCTTGCGTGCCTGTTCCAGCCAATAAATATTTTCGATTGTGTCATCCGGATACTGGATGTAGTGTATATGATACAGGCGATAATATTGTTCTTTAAAATAGACCGGATAACTCCAGCTGTCGGCTATGAGTATGGTAAGTAGAAAAAAGGTAAGCAGCAGGCGCTTCATATATATTCAATATCGGCGCAGTCGCTATAAGCCTGAAGTGCGACAGGTTCCGAATCAGCTTTCTTTGCGTTCAGCTGCCGGTAAATCGAGCACAAATTTTGGAAGTTTCCTGCCAGATTTGTTCGCTGATACTGTCCATATCCCTACTGGCATCAATCTGGATCAATCGCATTTTACTAGCGGAGAATTCGCTCAGCACCTGTTCATAAGCGGCTGCTACCTGTTGCTGGAAGTCCAGTTTTTCGTAGATTTCCAGGCTACTGCGATTTTTCATACGTTCCATGCCGGTTTCGGCGGGTAAGCTGAAGAAAAACAACAGCTCGGGCAGTGGAAACGCAGCGTTCAGAAGACCCGGCAGCTCAGGGCCGCAAGTAAGCCCCTGGTATGCCAGTGATGAGAAAATATAGCGGTCGCTTATGACCAGTTTACCCTGACTACAGGTTTCAATGATGCCGGCCTTGCCCTGCACATGCTCGTTGCGATCAGCGGCAAATAAATGCGCAACGGTATGTGGGTGCAAGGTAAGCTCGCCGGACAAAGCAATACGGATCAACCGTCCGATCGGTCCCTTAGTAGGTTCAGCGTCAATCCGGTGTTGAATCTGAGCCTGAAGTAGTCGCTGGGCCAGACGCTGCAGCTGAGTACTGGTCCCCGAGCCGTCAATTCCCTCGAAGACAACAAAGCCCGGAATGATGGAAAAATTATGATGCATACGCCGGATACTAGCCTGTAATTGACGGCTCGACAAGTACTCCTCTCTGGCTTAAATAGCCCGGCTGTGCTAGTGTAGTATGGTGAAGTTCAGGCCTTGGGCGATCGCCTTAATCTTTTCAGCAGCTCTATGTGTGCTCACTATAGTGGTCCTGTTGGCCAGTCCGCTGGCCGGCAATCTTGTGGATTCACAGGCCGAGAATTTTTTAGACCAGCAGCTTGAAACTTTTCTGTCACCCCTTAATCTGGAGTTTTCCTACGAATCCATTTCGCCAGCCTTTCTGGGTAATGTGCTGGTAAAAAATATCCATCTAAAAATAATGGACGGCTTTAGCATAGAAATTCCACGAGTCCGGGTTCGCTATAGCCTGATGGCGCTTTTTAACCGGGATTTTTCCAGTGCTGTTCAGAAACTTACGCTATATAATCCTGAATTCCTCATTAACATTGACCAAATTTCACTGCAGGAAATACTCTCTGACGAATCTGCCTCGCCTTTAACCTCCCTTACCACCTTTTTTAATGACAATGCCAATCCGCTGTCCGCTGCTGTTCACAATGCCGTAGTAAGAATAATCGGCGAGCAGGTGATGAACATGGATATCCGGGTACGGTATCTAGAGCTGATGCTTTCATCGGATCAGGTTGTTTACAAGGGCGATGGCCGCATCTGGTCCGATTTCGCCAGCAATATTCCCGAATTACGTTTCTTGTCTGGCGTCTTTCTGCTGAATGGAGCTGCAGCGCTGGATCAATTGTCTGCCTCAGCCCGGGTTCGGCTGATGGCCAGCACCAATATTGCCTCCGTACCGCAGGCCGAAGTAAATGTAAAGATTGACCAAGAAGGCCTGTCACTTCAGCTGCAGCCCCGCAATAATCTGCAGCGCCTAGATATGTACCTGAATTTTAAAGATGAATACATTCTGGCTTCATCAGAATTTAAACGTTTCAGGCCTGATTCACTGTTAGCATTGATGCCAGCTTATTCTTTTCTGGATACATGGAGCCATACCGAATACAGCGGCAGTGTTCTGTTAAAAACCACCTGGGATCGCAGCATTCCCATGGCCGACCAGCTTAGTTTTGATGCAATTCTGTCCTGTACGCTGCCCATGACTATTCCCGGCGGTCGAACTGCTTTCCGGGCCAGCATAGCTGGATCAGTCCGAACTATCAGAATTCGTGAGTTGGTGCTGTCCAACAGTCTGTACTCTGCCTCCTATCGAGGCATGGTGCAGCCGCTTTCCTGGGGCGCAGACGGTGTAATGTCTATTACGTATTCCCCACCGGATCAACCATCCAGTTCAGCGAAGTTTGAAATGTTTGCCGATTCAGGATCAGCCTTACTGTATGCCGACGAGGTTCAGCTTTTTTCCGGAAAACTTAATAATTTGGCAGTATCACTTTTACTTGAAAATGAAGAACTTAGTTTTCAAGCCGAGGCCTTGTTACCTGCTCTGGGCAGTCGACCTGATTTACAGCAGACCAGTCTTGCAGGAATAAGCGAAGGCAGCAGCCCCGCCTATCAGCCGGTTTTTTCGGCCGAAGGAAGCATCCAATTAGGCGCGGATCCCTATCTTTCGGCCAGGCTTTCTTTTGATCAGTTCGCTCCCTTTATATTTCTTGAAAATACTGCCTGGCTTGGATCTTTGGATCCTCTGCTCGTGTCCGTACTATCACGGGTTCAGATTGCCAGCGATCTTAGTCTGTTCAGCGACCTCGAGGCTATTTCGTATTCAACAAGTAATACAGTCATAGCCTTGGAAGGCTTTAACAGCGTCTACGCTGTTTTTGCCCTTACCGGAACGTCCCAGCAGCTAAACATCTCAGCGATTAATGCCAGCTTGGGCAGTTATGCGGTGACTGGACGCGCCGGTTTGTCCTTTAGGCCGAATGCGCCGCTTGCTGTTGATGTCGAGATTGCGGTAAATGATATTCCATATGCACTAAATGCGACCATTGTCGACAATAGTGTTTTCCTCAGTGGTGATTATGGTTTGTTTGTACGATTGCAAACCTTCGATGATACTACCAGCCTGATGTTCAGAGCGGAAAATTTACCGGTCGAGGTCGGAAACCGGGTTTTTGGCATAAATGCTGTTTTAGACGGATTTTATACAAGCAGCACCCAATGGTCAGTCGAAATACAGGATTTGATACTGGATTTTCCTCCCATCTTCGGACAGGATCCAGCCCGACTGCAGCTAGTCGGCGCGCTTAATCAAGATGGTGCCAGCCTTCATCAAGTCGATATTGTCAGTAATTCCCCACTGCTCACTGGCCGTTTTGACGCAGAATGGGCCATCTTCGATGGCTTTACCACAACAGTTTCTGCCTTTCTCTCTAGTGCGGCTAACGAAGAATATGAGCTCAGCGGCACCTATCAAGCCGGGACCATAGACGCCCGTATCCGGACCCAGGGTATGCTGATGTATCGTTTTAGTGCTAACTTGCCCTTTGTTCTCGATTCTACTCTCGCCCTGCAAGGCCCTTGGTTTAATCCTGCAGCCCAAGTAGACTTTAATATTAATCCCGATCCGGCCCGCGGCGGCAGTAATATCATCGCCAGCGGAACAGCGAATTATACCGAGGGTTTGATAACGGTTCAGGACACTGCACTCGATATCATTCCTTTGCATATCGAAAATGCCTCGGCAACGCTTGATCTGCTTTCCGGCAAAGCTGCATACAATTTTATGGCTTCGGTAATACTGCCAATTGGCAACTCAGCCAACGGTATCTATAGTGCACTGAATGGTAATGTCGCCATTGGGCAGTCTCAAGCAGACGCTGGGAGCAGCTCTGCTGTGGCCGCTTGGGACCGAAAGGACTTGCGGTCGATAATTAGCCGTTTGAGTACTCTCGACTTCAGCACTATGCTCATACAAGGGCGTGCAGCTGAATTTGCTGTAAAAGATGTTTCCTATCCGGATTGGCCATACCTTATCGATATCAGTCCTGCCGGGATGCTGCTTCGTGCCGGCAGCAATAATCAAGCCGATTTTGCCTTGGAGCCCACCGGGAACATTAGGCTGATGCTTGCCCAAGAGCTCCCCCTGTCAATTATCGCATCGGGTACAGTTAAAGATAATATCCTGGATCTGAGTCTTCGTGATATTCTGGTTGATCTGCCCTTTCTTTTCGATTTTTTGGAAATTCCGATAATCTCAGTCCCAAGTGGGATAGCCAGTGGAAATCTTGAACTCAGCGGAGCCCTGAATGATCCAAACTTTGAAGGATCATTTGATTTTGCCGATTTTTATCTCCGGGTAGACAGTTACCTGGCTGACACAATCGGACCAATAACCGAACCTCTGTATATTTCAGGCAACACGGTAGAGTTCCTGCAGACAGATATAAAATGTGGAGATGCCAGCCTGTCTGCCAATTTTGGATTTGAACTGGATCCTTGGGTGCCGGCAAACATTCATGTTGAGGCAAAAACCAATAATCTTTCACTAATTCACGCCAGAACCGGTATACTTGGTATGAATTTTGACGTATTGGCCAGTGCCGCTCTGGCTGTCCGCATAGGCGATACCGAGACTGAGATGTCCGGGTGGATTAATGCTGCCAGCGGCGAAGCCATCATCACTCTGGATACGCTGGCTGCCGGACAGACAGGCTCCGAAGATATTGCTGTATTGAATGAAATACCATCAAATATTGTGGTAAATCTGGATTTTGCGATCGGCAAAAATGTCCGGGTGTTCTTTCCTTCAAAATTTCCGCAAATATTTTCAGGTCAGAGCGATCCGGCCAGTCGGCTGTCTGTATACTATAATAGTGCTGCCGAAGAACTGGCATTAAAAGGCACGGTTCTACTGCGTGGTGGTGATGTATTCTATCTTAAACGCAATTTCTATCTTAAAAATGCCACGTTGGTGTTTAACGAAACCCAGGATTCTTTCAATCCTCTGCTTTCGGCCGAGGCTGAGACCCGAAGTTCCAACGAAGGTCGTCCGGTTACTATAACCCTGCGTGCCGATGACATTCCGTTGCGCAATCTCACCTTTGAGCTTTCTTCCACGCCGCCGCTGTCGGATATCGAAATTGCCCGCTTGCTCGGCCAGAATCTCATGGCAAGCAGCAGTGAACGGGACTTTGATATCGGCAGGGCTATAGTCGAAAATGCCGATTTGATCCCTCAATTGAATTTTGTTTCTATTTTTGAGCAAAATGTTCAAAACTTTTTGGGACTTGATTTGTTCTATCTGCGTACCCAGCTGCTGCAGCGCTGGTTATACGATCTGTCTCGGCTCGGTCCGGTTGACGAACCAATGTCGCTGGCGGAATATCTTGATAACACAGCCATCATCGCCGGGGTCTACCTGGCTGATGATCTGTTTTTGCAAAGCACGTTGCTATTGCAGGAGGGGCAGCTTGAACAGCAGGGTAATTTGCAGCTAAACTACGAATTGAATCTAGAATGGCAGACACCGCATTTCCTGATCAATTGGAGTTGGAAGCCTGAACATCCCGAAAAACTGTTCATTTCTGACCAATCATTATCTTTATACTGGAGAATACCCTTAAAATGAGAAAGGTTGATTCAATGAAGCGATTCCTACTGCTATCCGTATTGGCAGCCCTGTTTGTGACTCTTTTACCTGCCCAACAAACCGATGACTGGTATATAGGCAAGCCGATACGTTCAATTCGTTTCGAAGGACTGGTTGCAGTTGCTTCGACAGATTTGGACCCCTTCATCAAAAAGTACCGGGATCAATCTTTTACTGAAGATTTATGGATCGAAATACTAACCGAAGTCTATGCCCTCGATTATTTTTCCGAGATTTCGCCTGAAGCCAGACCTGGTGACCCCCAGAATCAATCGGTAATCATTGTCTTCAACGTTACCGAGCGTCCTTCAATAGAGCGAATAAATATTGAGGGCAATAAAGGACTCAGAGCTTCAGAACTGCTCGAAGTAATCTCCATAACAGAAAATACTATCTTTAATGAAACCAGCCTGCGTATGGACGAGCTGTCAATTCGCCGCCTGTATCTAGAGAAAGGCTACCCGGAAATTAATGTACGCTATCGCTTTGAAGAAAATGATAACCGTGTGCAGGTGTTCTTTATTGTCAATGAAGGCAGTCGGGTAACTCTGGATTCAATACAGTTCGAGGGAATCAATCAAGTTTCAGCATCAGCCCTGAAGGGAGAGATGAAATTAAAGGTCCGTGGCCTGTTCCAGCAAGGCGCCTTCAGCGAAGCCCAGCTGCAGACTGATCGCGAGTCCATCGAAACACTGTATAAGACCCGCGGTATGCTTGATGCCCGCATCACCGATATCCGTCGCGAAGTCGAACTTGATCCAAAATCAGGTATCCGCCGTCTCAGCCTTACCTTTGTCATCGATGAAGGCCAACGGTATTTGTATGACGGGGTATCGTTTGTCGGCAACAAAATATTCGATACACCAACGCTCGAAGCCTTCTTTACCCTGAACAAAGGAGCGGTATTCAATTATAGTCGCTTCCTGGCTGCCAAAGCCCGTATGGAAGATCTGTACTACGAAAACGGCTACATCTTCAACGAAATCAACCTTACCGAAAACCGGGATGCCGAACGTGGCCTGATCTCGTATACGTTTAGCATCATCGAGCGCGACCGTGCCCATGTCGAAAGCATTCAGGTCCGCGGAAACACTAAAACCCAGGACGAAGTAATTCTGCGCGAGATTCCCCTTGAGCCCGGTGATGTTTTCTCCAAAGCCAAGATACTGGATGCCATGCGCAATCTGTATAACCTGCAGTATTTCGCGTCGGTGGAGCCAGAACTGGCTCCAGGCAGCCAGGATCTGCTTATGGAT
The DNA here is from genome assembly GCA_018815555.1 of Spirochaetota bacterium. Taxonomy (GTDB): domain Bacteria; phylum Spirochaetota; class Spirochaetia; order Treponematales; family UBA12059; genus UBA12059. The sequence continues at coordinate 9,872 of JAHIWF010000168.1, forward strand.
CTGGTTTTCAATGTAGAAGAACAGAGTACCGCCGAGGTGCAATTCGGTGTAACTTTGGCCGGCCTTGGCAGCACCCGTGGTTCTTCACTACCCATATCGGGCATTCTTAACTGGAACGAAAAAAACTTTATGGGACGCGGGCAGGGCCTGAAGGTGGACATGAATATCGCCGCCGAGACCCAGAGCCTGGCCTTCGGCTTCACCGAAAACTGGCTTTTTGACCGGCGCTGGTCAGCCGGAGTAAATCTGTCCTTTAAACATTCTACGAACTATACTTTGCAGGATTCAATAGCTCCGATATTTTCCTGGGATGATCCAGCCCGGGTGCCGGATCCTTATTCCTCCATGGTTGAATACCTTGCAGCCAATAAATATGTTCCGACTGACTATTATATGATCTACGATACCTGGAGTCTGGAGCTCTCGCTGAATAGCGGTTATACCTTTAAAACCCGTTTGGGCGATTTTGGTTTGGGTGGAGCATATAGTATTTCTCTAAATAACAAGGTATACAATGATGATCTATACCGACCCTTCGACCGGAACGTCATAGAGAATCTGAACAAATGGATACCGTCCAATCAGATTTCCATCCGCGGCTATTATAACAATCTGGATCTCTGGTATGACCCGTCTTCAGGTCTGTATGCCAGTCAGCGTTTTTCGCTTACCGGCTTTCTGCCCGAGCTGGAATTGTACAAACAGATGCGCAGTGATACCAGGCTTGAAGGCTACTTTACTCTCTTAAATCTGCCGCTTTCCTTTATTCCGGTTTTGGAGGACTACCGCTTTAAAATGGTGGCTGCGGCTCATTCCAGTCTTTCGGTACTGCTGCCCTGGTTTGATGGGCAAATGATTCCTTTGGATTATCTCCGAATTGACGGTACCTTTATCGGCCGCGGGTGGGGTAACTCCACTCTTTCACCACAGACCGGTACAGCCTTGTGGTCTAGCTGGTTCGAGTTGCGTTGGCCGGCAGTCCCCGGTATTCTCTCACTGGACAGCTTCTTTGATGCGGCCGTGCTGGCCGGCACTGTAGATGGTGCCGGAGCACTGTATAACATCGACGGTTTGGTTGATGATACATCTCCACTTGGCACTACCACAGCAGGTTCAATCTTTACGCCGAAGGCCAATAACTTTGCTTTCAGCTTCGGAGCCGGCTTGCGTTTTACCTTGCCGCAGTTTCCTTTCCGCATTTATTTTGCCAAACCCTTCTACTTTGACAGCACTGCGGGCAGCCTGAAATTCACTAAGCCGGCCTTTTCTGATTGGGAGTTTGTTCTCAGTATCAGTCAACAACTTAATTGATTACCGGAGGAATGATGTTCAACAAAAAATATGTTCTGGCGATTTTTCTGGCTGTTATGTGTTTGGGCAGTCTTACTGCCCAGCAGATTACACGAATAGCAGTAATCGACCTTCAAAAGGTTTATCTTACTTATTACAAAGACTCGCAGGCTGTCCGCAATTTCGAGGATGAGAAAATTCGCATTCAGGAAGAAATCACCCGCCTGAGTACGGAAATCCTTACCCTCGAGGCTCAACGGCTCGAGCTTGAAAAAGCCGGCAACTATGAGCAGGCTCAGGCCATGGCAGCCCAGTTGGTACGAAAAATTCAGTTTCTGGCTGACTACAAACGTATCAAGCAGAATGAGATTGATGAAAAAGGCCGAAATCTGGCTGAAACCAATACGTTTGTGCAAACTCTTTACCGGACTATCCAGACCGTAGCCGAGTCAGAAGGATATTCGGTAGTGCTCAGCTCCAGAAACAATGATGTAGTCGTAGTGTGGTTCAGTCCTATGATTGATATAACTGACAAGGTAATACAAAGCCTGATAGGTTTTTAAGTTTATCTGCAGGTACCGGGCAGCTAATCCGGTACCTGTCAGTGTTCTTCAGAATCCGTTTCGTCCGCTTCCAGGCTGCTTTTAAGTACATTGCGCAAACCGCCGAATCGCTGTTCATTTTCCGCTGAGATATCGATCAGTTCCTCGTGTGCATCGAGCACAAGCCGGGCGCCGGCTTTTCGCCCGCTGTTAATATTTTCCAGCGGCTCCGGGAATACTGTAGCCTCATCGGAGACCGTTACCAGCCTGAGTACACCAATAGTACGGAGCAATTTTTTGCAGACTTCGTTTGCCTGCAGTATGGTAACCGCTTTTTCGGAAAATCGCAGAAAACGTTTATTAAAGCCGACTAAAAGGCCCATAAACGTAGAGTCCATATACTCGCATCCGGACAAATCGATAAAAATATCATCAATCGGTGGTTTGGCCTCGAGGCGGTCAAAGACCCTGGTTTTCAGATCAGCACAAATATTGGCGGTGATATGACCCTGCGCCCTGATATATATGCGATTATCTGCTTCACGATAAAAGAGTGCTTCGTCCACAAAATCCTGCCTTGCCCCTGACAGCTAGCCCGCCGGTACTGTACCGAAGCAAAGCCGCTGTCATTGTGTTGGTGAGTTCTCGAGAACGAGAAACCTTACCATTGTATCCTAACTCATGTTCACGTATAATGCAAGAATTATGGCCGAACAGATTTCATTGATTGATCAATATGAACGTATCAAGGCAGAATATCCGGATACAATAGTCTTTTTCAGATTAGGCGATTTTTACGAGATGTTCAATCAGGATGCTATAGAAGCCAGTCGCATCCTTAATCTTACGCTCACAAAAAGGCAGGCTTCGCCCATGTGTGGTGTTCCCTGGCATGCATCACGAGCCTATATTGCTCGCTTGCTAAAAGCCGGACGGAAAGTAGCCATCTGCGAACAGCTTAGTCCCCCAAAAAAAGGAAAGGGAATAATTGAGCGTAAGGTTGTTGAGGTTATCAGCCCCGGTACTGTAAGCGATGAAGATTTTCTGGATTCTAACGTGGATAATTATGTGCTGGCGCTTGCTGTCATCAACCGTGGTAACAGTGAACATCTGGCACTTGCCTGGCTTTCTACCTCTACCGGCGAGTTTCGGGCCGCCAGCTTCCCTGCCGCCGATCGCGAAATTCTGCGCCGTGAATTATGCAGAATTGCGCCAAAGGAACTGGTTGTGCGAGAGTCCAGTCTTAACCATCCGGTAGCCGGAGAAATACTGGCAGAGTACTCTGATGCGGTGATTAATCGATTGCCTGACTGGTCTTTTTCGCAGGAACAGGGCGTACGCCGCCTAACTGCTCATTTCGGAACTATAGGATTACAGGGTTTTGGTTTCAGCGATGACGACCCGGCTTTGGCCGCAGCCGGTGCGCTGATTGAATATGTCCAGGATTTCTGCAAAGCCTCGCTTGCTCATATTAGCAATCTGCAAAATTCCGAAGACCAGCGTCATATGGCTATTGATGAGTCCACCCAACGTAATCTCGAAATAGTACGAAATTTGCGTGATGGCAGCCGCAACTATTCTTTGCTGTCAACAATAGATTACACACTCACTCCTATGGGGGCACGCAAGCTCCGCCGCAGATTGCTGCAGCCTCTGCGTGATATCAATGTCATTAATCAGCGCTTGGATATGGTGCAACTTTTCTATCACGACCAGCATCTGCTGGAAAGTTTGCGCAGCCAGTTAAAACAGTGCATGGACCTGGAGCGGCTCTCGGCACGTCTGTCCATGGAGAAGGCCAATCCGAAAGAATTACTGTCTGTTCGTCAAACGGTAGCCGCAGCACTTGAAATTTCGGGTTTGTATCAGGCCCGCAATACTCCGGTACCAAGTGCTTTTTTAACCGCAGCCCAAATAGAAATCTGCCGGCAGATCGACACCCTGCTAACAGACTCCATCCTTGAAGAGCCGGCTTTGAGCCCTGTGGACGGACCGGTAATCAGAGCTGGCTGGAATTCTGATCTTGATACACTACGCAGCCTTAAAGACTCTGCACAATCAGTACTTTCAGCCTATCTTGAAGAAGAAAAATCCAGCAGTGGACTAAGCGGATTGCGTCTCAAGTATAATCGGATAATCGGCTATCACCTGGAGCTCGGCAAGCAATCGGCTAAAAATGTGCCCGAGCATTTTATTCGGCGGCAGTCAGTGGCAAATGCCGAGCGTTTTTCCACTGAACGTCTGGGAGCACTTGAAACCGAGATATCCAGTGCTGCTGACCGTATCATAGAACTGGAATCGTCCATCTTTGCCTCCGTCCGTACCGAAGTTCGGCAGCATACAGGCTTCCTGCTGCAATTGGCCTCGCTCCTGGCCGATCTGGACTGCAATTTGTCTTCGGCTACTTGCGCTACTTTACGGGCCTATACCCGTCCGGAAGTGGTCAGTCAACCCTTGCTGGATATTAAAGGCGGACGTCACCCTGTTGTCGAGGCCCATCTGCCGGATAACAATTTTATTCCCAATGACACCGAACTGGACAGTGATGGCCGCAGTTTTGCGCTGTTGACCGGTCCAAATATGGCCGGAAAATCTACCTACCTGCGTCAAAACGCTCTTATCGTTCTGTTGGCCCAGGCCGGTTGCTTTGTCCCGGCTGCTACAGCCAAAATAGGTATTTGCGATCGCATTTTTTGCCGTGTTGGTGCTCAGGATAATCTGGCCCGCGGTGAATCCACCTTTTTGCTGGAAATGCACGAAACAGCCAGTATCCTAAATAATGCCAGCAGGAACAGCCTGGTCATCATGGATGAGGTAGGGCGTGGAACCGGAACCCAAGATGGCTTGGCTATTGCCTGGGCGGTAAGTGAATATATGCTGAATGTGTTGCAGTGCCGCACCCTGTTTGCCACACATTATCATGAGCTTACGGCGATGGAGCACCAGCGGCTCATTGATATTTCAATGGCTGTAGAAGAGCGCGCCGGAGCAGTTGTTTTTCTGAAACGGGTGGTTGCTGGACCGGCTGCTGGCTCATATGGCATTCATGTTGCCGGTCTGGCCGGGGTTCCCAAAGTTGTAGTGGACAGGGCCGCCGACCTGCGTTCGCTGCTTGCAGTACGAGAGGCTCATCATGATATCCGTACAGCCAGCCAGACAACGCGTCCGCAACCTGCAGCCAGTACCAGCGCGGTCAAGTCTGGCGTCAAGCAGCCCAAGGTACCGGCATCGTCACCCGAGCTTTTCTCCGGTGACGAAATGGTTTTGTCCGCCTTGGCTGGACTCGATATTAATAACCTGACTCCGTTACAGGCCATGCAGCAACTGGCCTCTTTCCAGGCCATGCTCAAGCAGGCAAAAAACTGATATTCCTCCATTGCTGTACATAAATTAAAGCAGTCAGGCGTTTTCGTTATATGAAGCAGCAAAACCGTCTGGTTCCCAGCTTGTTGGCCTTGCTATTTCCGCATAGCTGTGTGCTGTGCGGACTTCGCACGGGAAGCGCAGCTAGGTATCCCCTGTGTTCGGCGTGCCGGTCAGCCTTGCCGCACATCCATGGTCCCCTTTGCCCACGTTGCGGCCGGCCTTTATTGTCGGCTATCGGCCTTTGCATGAGTTGCCGGAGACATAGCTACAGTTTTGATGCTGCCACCGTCCTTTTTCATTACATTGGACCAATAAAAATTCTACTATCCGCCTACAAAGGCTCCGGCCGCAGAAGTATTGCCATTTTTATCGCCGAAGAAATGTATAAAGCCCTAAAAGACGTCAATGAGCCATTTATACTTGTGCCGGTCCCGGCTCGGCCATACAAAATCCTGCGGCAGGGCTGGGATCAAACCCAGCTTATTGTGCAGCTTCTGCATGCCAGATATAGGCTGCCGACATGCAGTTTGCTGCGCCGCTTGCGCGGCGGCCGACAACAGAAGAAACTGTCAGCGGAAGATCGTATTCTGAACATGCGCAAGCGTTTTGTACTGCGCAAAGCGGTTCCGGCAAATACAGTACTGATACTTGTCGATGATATATTAACCACAGGAGCTACCATCTCGGCTTGTGCTGAAGCACTTAAGCAAGGAGGAGCACTCCGCGTCCAGGCCTGTCTGTTTGCTGCTGATTAAGTTCATCGATGGTAATACGAGTACTATTGACCAAAACTCCAATAGCGCATATTATATGAAGGAATGACAGTATAAGGCTTGTAAAAAAGGGCGCTTGTGACGGCCCTTTTTTTATACCCGGCTGATAATGTCCTTTATAAGAGAGTATGATAGAGTTGAACGAACTTAGACAATATATTGATTCACACTTGCAGGCGACAGGCATTGTTCTGGTCGACCTGAAGATCAGTAAAAAAGAGCGGCTGCCCTGTTTTAAACTGGTTGTATACCGAAACGAAGGTACCGGCATTGATGACTGCACACGGGTGCATCGCCAGATCCAGGCCGGTCTTGAAGAACGTTTGGGTAACGATGATTTTTATATCGAAGTAATGTCCCCCGGCATTGATTGGTCCTTCATTTCCGAAAATGACTACCGAATTTTCAAAGGACGGGGCGTAACCATCAAGCTCAATGATGGAACAGAAGCGGGAGGTCTCTTGGCCGGCGTGGACGGACAGCTTGTTACACTTCTAACACCACAGGGCGATCGTGAGATCGCTTTTGAACACATACACGGGTGCAAACTGGATTTTTCCCGGGAGGGTAGGTAAACAATGGCTTCAAATATGGCAGAAGCGATCAAGCAGCTTATATACGAAAAGAATATTTCGGAAGATCTGGTTCTAAAAACCATAGAGGACGCTTTGCTTGCAGCATATAAAAAGCGTTTCGGCACTTCGGAGAATGCAATCATCCGCTTCAAGGAAGATTATGCCGGCGTCGATATCATGGCAAAAAAAGTGATAGTAGACGAAGTTGATGATCCAGTCCTGGAAATCTCGCTCGAAGAGGCCAGGGAGATCGCTGAAGAAGCCGAGATCGGAGATATCCTTGAGATATCCATTGATCCCGCTGATTTCGATCTCCAGGAGGTCATGCTGGCCAAGCAGACCACCCGCCAGTCATTGCGTGATATTTCTCGTGACACCTTATACGCTGAATTTCATGCAAAACTTGGCGAAATTATCATCGGGTATTATCAGCGTGAAAAAAACGGAAATATTTTTGTCGATCTCGGCAAGATTGAAGGATTTTTCCCGAAAAAGTTCCAGTCTCCCCGGGAGAATTATCAACCGGGCGAACGCATCAAAGCCTATATCGCCGAAGTAAACAAAAACGGTCCGCAGATTGTTTTGTCACGTACGCATCCGGAATTTGTGCAGAAAATACTCGAACTCGAAGTGCCGGAAGTTTATGACAAGACTGTCGAAATTTTTAAGATCGTACGTGAACCCGGATACCGGACAAAAATTTCCGTATATTCCCGCAAGGAGGATGTTGACCCCGTAGGAGCCTGTGTTGGCCTAAAGGGCATCCGTATCCAGAATATTATTAAGGAACTCGAAGGCGAAAAAATCGATGTTCTAAAATATGATGTTGATCCGCGGCGTTTTATCAAAAATGCACTGTCACCTGCTGATGTCAAAGAAGTCTATATACTGGACGAAGCAAGGCATAACGCGCTCGCTGTTGTCGACGAAAGTCAACTATCGGTTGCCATTGGCAAACAGGGCTTGAATGTGCGTCTGGCCAACCGTCTCTGTGACTGGAATATTGACGTCAAAACAGTTGAGCAATTCCGTGAACTTGATTTGTCCAGCGATGCCCGCCGTGCAGCATCGGATTTATTTGCCGATGACATGTACGACCAGGAAATTCAGCGCATCGATGAGTTGCCTGGCGTTGATGGTGCAATTGCCATGATACTGGCCGAAAACGGTATCGAGCTGATTGAAGATTTTCTTTCTGCTAGCGAAGAAGTGTTTACTGCAATCGAAGGTGTTTCCGCCGAGAATATCGAAAAAGTACGGATCATCATCGAAGAAAACATCGAAGTCATCGAGGAAGACCTTCCCGAAGGGGAAGCTGCCGCAGACGATGAACAATACGAAGAAGAACAAGAAATTTACGAATGTCCGGATTGTCAGGCACAGGTTACTCCGGATATGTCTCATTGCCCGCAGTGTGGGGTCGCGCTTTCGTTCGAATATGAAGACGAAGCCGATGATCAGAACTCTTAAAGGTGGATCATGTCAGATACCAATGAAAATAAGCCGAAGGCAACGTTGATCAAACAAGCCAAGCAAAAACCTCAGGAAGAAACTGAGACTGCTGCCGTTGAGAAACGCAAAGTAGTGGTTGTTAAGAAAAAACAGCCTGGATCTACACCTTCTGCAACTCCGCCCGTTGCTCGAAAACCGGCTGCTCGTGTCGTTGCACATCATGAAGGACGGAAACCGGAAGGTTCTGCCGCCACTGATGAACCAACAAAGAACGACGCGACGCCTGCTGTCGCAAGTGAAAGCGGCTCTAGCGATAAACGACCAGCAAATGCCGATACTGCAGCCAATACACCTGCTGCAGCACCGCGCAGCGGCCCCCGTGTTGTCGGCCGGGTCGGAGGCTATCGTACTAATCCTCCACAGGGTGATCGTCGCCCAGGTGATTCTCAGGGAACTGGCGGCTATCAAGGCCAGCGACCTGCAGGTTCAGGCGGCTACCAGGGTCAGCGACCAGCCGGCACTGGCGGCTACCAGGGCAATAGTGGTGGCTATCAGGGCCAACGTCCGGCGGGTAGTGGCGGCTATCAGGGCAGCAGCGGTTATCAGGGCCAGCGTCCTGCCGGTACTGGCGGCTACCAGGGCCAGCGTCCTGCCGGCACTGGCGGCTATCAGGGCCAGCGTCCTGCCGGAACCGGTGGCTACCAGGGGCAGCGTCCTGCCGGCACTGGCGGCTATCAGGGCCAGCGTCCTGCCGGCACTGGCGGCTACCAAGGCCAGCGACCTGCAGGTTCAGGCGGCTACCAGGGTCAGCGACCGGCCGGTTCCAGGCCATACGCCGGCGGTGGGGCACCCCGTCCGGGTGGTCCCGGTCGTCCGGGAGCTCCTTCGCCCATACCGGCAGCTGATAAAAAAACTACCGCCAAGCGTTTTGTTCAGAAGAGCAAGAAAAGCTATGAAAAACGCGAAGAAAGCCTCGAACAGAAGCTGCAGCTCCAGCGTAAAAAGAATGCAGTCCCCAAGGCTAATCCGGTACCCAAGTCAGTTGATATTATGGAATCGATTTCGGTTTCCGAGCTAGCCCGCAAGATGAATCTTAAGCCAAGCGAACTCATAGGCAAACTTATGTCAATGGGAGTCATGGCTACTATAAATCAGCAGATCGACTCCGATACTGCCATCCTCCTGGCAGGCGAATATGGCTGCGAAGTACATATCGTATCCTTGTATGACGAGACCCTCATCGAAAAGGCCGCTGATAATCCGGATGATCTGAAGCATCGCGCCCCCATTGTTACCGTAATGGGCCATGTTGATCACGGTAAAACCAAACTGCTGGATGCTATTCGGAAAACCAATGTTATTGCCGGCGAATTCGGCGGTATTACACAGCATATCGGTGCCTATCAGGTAGAAACAGATCATGGAAAGATAACTTTCCTTGATACTCCAGGCCATGAAGCTTTTGCCAAAATGCGCGCACGCGGTTCACAGATTACCGATATTGTCATCCTCGTTGTAGCCGCCAATGATGGTGTTATGCCCCAGACAGTAGAAGCTCTCGACCATGCCAAGGCTGCCGGTGTTCCAATTATCGTTGCTGTTAACAAAATAGATCTTCCCGATGCCAATCCTGATCGTGTAAAGACCCAGTTGTCCGAACTTGGACTGGTTCCCGAAGATTGGGGGGGGCAGACCATGTTCTGCGAGATTTCCGCTTTGCAGAAACTCGGAATTAAGGAACTACTTGATGGAATACTGCTTACAGCCGAAGTACTGGAGCTTACAGCTAATTATGACTGCTTCGCCGAAGGAAAAATCCTGGAAGCCCGAATCGACCAGGGCCGTGGTATTGTAGCTACTGTTGTTGTCGAAAAAGGTACGCTGAAAATTGGTGACAGTTTCCTGGCCGGTGTTTATCCTGGTAAGGTTAGAGCTCTTTATGACGACAAAGGCCAGAGAATCCAGGAAGCTCCTCCGGCAACACCGGTAGAGGTTATTGGTTTTGAAGGCATGCCTAATTCTGGAGATCCTTTCGAAGCGGTTGATGATGATAAAACAGCCAGAAGTTTCTCGGCAAAACGCCAGGAACTCAAGCGTTTCGAGGAAGCCAAAGCTGTTAAGAAAGTGAATCTTGAAAATCTGTATGATACCATCAGTGATGGTAATATGCAGGTTCTGCGGGTAATTCTGAAAGGTGATGTGCACGGATCGGTAGAAGCCCTTAAATCTTCTCTGGAACGCCTGTCCACCAAAGAAATTCGCTTGTCTGTAATCAGGGCTGCAGCTGGAGCTATTAATGAAACCGATGTGGATCTGGCAAGTGCTTCTGATGCCATAATAATCGGATTCAATGTTCGGCCTACTCCCAAGGCTAAATTGCTCGCCGATCAAGAAAAAGTGGATGTGCGCAAATACAACATTATCTACAAGGCTGTGGAAGAGATCCGCAATGCCATGGAAGGAATGTTGTCGCCAGAGCTTAAGGAACAGGATATCGGCAAAGTTGAGGTGCGCAGTGTGTTCAAGGTTCCGAAGGTCGGAGCAATTGCCGGTTGTTATGTTCTCGAAGGCACCGTCAAGAGGAATGCCAGTGTTCGCGTAATTCGCGACAATGTTGAAATCCATGATGGCAAAATACTTTCGCTCAAGCGTTTCAAGGATGATGCCCGTGAGGTTACTGCTGGTTATGAATGTGGTATCGGCATAGTAGACTGGAATGAAATGCAGGAAAATGATATTTTCGAAGTATATGAGCAGATTCAGGTTAGCCGGAAACTAGGAGAGGCCCTCGATGGAAGGGATAAGGCTTAAGCGCGTAGAGGAGCAGGTGCGCAGCGAGGTCGCGGCCCTGCTTCTGCGCGGCGAAATAAAGGATCCTCGTGTAAATACTTTTCTTTCCATAACCCGGGTCGAATTGGCCCGGGATGGTTCGCACGCAAAGTTGTATGTATCTACCTTCCAAGATCCTTCTGAGCTGGAACAATCGGTAATTGGTCTTAATAAAGCCGCCGGTTATATTCAAAGTGCGCTTGCAAAGCGTATTCATATTCGTCTTACCCCTAAACTGGTTTTTATAGCTGATACTGGTATTAAAGAGGGTTTTGAATTGGGCGAAAAGCTCAAGGACCTGCTTTCGTGATCGAGACTCCTGCCGGAAGTCCGGAAGGTTTTGCTATAATCAATAAACCAACCGGTATTACTTCACACAGTCTACTTGCTAAGCTCTCCCGGCAACTTGGTGTGAAAGTCAAGGTGGGCCATGCCGGCACTCTCGATTCATTTGCCAGCGGAGTGCTCGTCTGTATGTTTGGCCGCTATACCCGGCTATCTGATTATTTTATGGCAACCCGGAAGCGCTATACAGCAACCCTGCAATTTGGAATGGAAACAGACACCCTGGATCCCGGAGGAACACCTGTTCGTCATGCTGCTATACCCGACCGGGCTGCTGTGGAAGCCTGTCTCTCGCAATTTTCGGGCCCTATCCAGCAGATTCCACCTGTATACTCTGCAATACATGTAGAGGGTAAACGGGCCTATCGACTTGCCATGCAGGGTACCGTGCCGGAAATGGCAGCCAGACCGGTTGTCATTCACTCATTGCAGCTTGTTAGCTGGGATGAAACTTCCGCAGTTTTGGATGTAGCATGCAGTAAAGGTACCTACATCCGCTCCTTGGCTCGCGATATCGGCATGGCATCCGGATCCGCAGCCCATCTTGGTGCACTCTGCCGGACTGCTTCAGGTCCTTTTTTAATTCAGGATGCCTGTTCACTAGAGGAATTTTCCATTACGAAACTTCGAAAATTTGATGTTTCGCTTGCTCGTTCTCTTGATATGAGTATCATAAAACTGGAACACAATCAGGCTAGAGCATTTTCACATGGTAAGCCCTTAGCTCAAATTGACTCGTTCGATAAGCTTCTGTCTATTCCTGATTCAGCGGCTGTAGCGGTTTTTTCTGCCGAAGATGAATTCCTGGGAGTCCTCAGATACCTTGATGGCCGGTGGATGTATGCCTTTGTATTCTCGGAGGCCAGGTGAAGATAGTATCCTGGGATGAATTGATACATGGGGCACAGGAGGCTACACCATCAGTAGCCACCATCGGTGTCTTTGATGGTGTACATCTTGGGCACCGTCATCTATTGCACACTATGCACTCACAATGGCCAGAGCTACGGCGGATTGTGGTTACTTTTTCAAAAAGCCCTAAACAGATAATGCGTCCGCAGCATTACCATGGTGATATATCGACGCTCAGCCAGAAACTGGAAAAACTTGAAGAAGCCGGTGCTGATCTTTGTGTGCTGATTGACTTTTCTGAAAATTTCAGTAAAATGGCAGGAGAGAATTTTATATATTCGCTGATGGATTTTGGTGCTGTTCAATCCTTTGTTGTTGGCTGGAATTTTGCTTTTGGTCATAATCTTGCGCTTCAGGCAAAAGATCTTCCCGCCCTCGCTGCGCAGTCCGGAGCTTCGGCTGTTCTGGTTGATGCCATCTACATTGATGGCAAACCAGTCAGTTCTAGCTTAATACGCAGTTGTATTATGAAGGGACGAACAGACCAGGCACTCGCCATGCTTGGATACCCCTACACACTGGATCTTGCGAACTATAAAATAATCCGGCATAAAGCTGGTGTACAGCTTGTACCAGCGGATAGTTTGTACCTGCCCATAGGTCCAGGCTGTTATCCGGTTCAAGTTCTAACCAGGCGAAGCAGGTATACCGCCCTGCTCACCGTCAATGAGCATAACAACATGAGCTGGACTAGCCCGTCAGAAGAAGCGCCGGTCCGGATCGAGTTTAATGGCAACATTGAAATCTGCAATCAGGATTGAGACCCATAAGGAGAATATGAGATGGCTGTGACCAAGGATGACAAATCAAGAATTGTCAAAGATTTCGGTGCTACCGAGAAAGATACTGGCGCTACAGAGGTGCAGATTGCACTGCTAACTGAGCGCATTGTTCAGCTTACCGAGCATTTCAAGACACACAAAAAGGATACCAATTCCAAGCGCGGTCTGTTGAAGATGATTGGTCAGAGACGTCGGCTTCTGAAATATATTCAGCGCAAAGATCTTGCCAAATATCGCGAGTTGCTGCAGAGATTGAATCTGCGTAAATAAAATTTCATCAACCCGGACTGGTTTGTTCGGGTTTTTTTCTACCACTGCCCGGATATAAATCAGGCAGTGGTCACCACTATTTCCGGAGTGCGCAGCCGGAATCAAATTGTGGTTTTTTAGGCGCAATGATGTGAATGGAGAAAAGAATTATTATGGTACATACAAGTACTTATGGTATTAATGGCGAAGATATGGTATTTGAAACCGGCAGAATGGCACGTCAGGCCAATGGCTCTATTTTAGCCAAGTTCGCTGGCAGTGCCGTCATTGCCACTGCCTGTTGTTCGGGAAAAAGTACGGAGGGTCTGGACTTCGTTCCGCTTACCGTTGAATATAATGAAAAATATTATGCGGCCGGTAAAATCCCCGGTGGCTTCATCAAACGTGAGTCTCGACCTAAGGATCGCGAAATTCTGGTCAGCCGTCTGATCGATCGTCCCATGCGTCCTCTTTTCGACAAAGTATTTGGCAGGGAAATTCAGGTCGTACCTACGGTAATTTCAGCTGATCAGATTAATCCTCCGGATATTCTCGCCATTAATGCAGCCAGTGCGGCTGTTCATATCAGCGACATTCCCTTTTCCGGCCCTATTTCCGCAGTAAGGGTATGCTTTCTCGACGGCACCTATATCATCAATCCTACCTATGAGCAGATAGAAAAGGCTGCACTGGAAATTGTTGTTGCTGGTACCAAAGAAGGCATTACCATGGTTGAAGGTGGTGCTGATGAGGTTA
>JAHIWF010000169.1 GCA_018815555.1 Spirochaetota bacterium
GTGCCGCTGCCGGGAGCGCTTTCAATTCGCAGTTTTCCGCCGTTGCGTTCTATATAATCCTGGCTCAGCAGCAGGCCAAGTCCGGTGCCGCTTTCGCCTTCGGTTCCTCTGGTAGAAACAACCCGGTCGGAATCCACTATTTTTGCTATGGTTTCGGCTGGCATGCCTAGGCCGGTATCCGTTACCGCTATGGTTTTTAGGTCCTCCGCCACTTCAGTCCAAACAGTCACGCTGCCGCCGCGCGGCGTGAATTTGATGGCGTTGGAAATAAGGTTGCGCAGCGCGATGCTCATGGTCTTGGCGTCGGCATACAGGCTAAAGCCCGGCTGGCTCCGCACCTGCAGGGACAGGCCTTTGGCTTCGGCCTGAATGCGCAGCAGGGCAAAAATGCCGGCGATGAAGGTTTCGAAATCCAGTACTGCCGGGTGCAGATCGAGCATGCCTTCGGAGGATCTTCCCCATTCCAGCAGATTTTCCAGTAGCTGCAGCACGCCAGCGGCGGCTTTGCGGGTTTCAGCCAGAAGCATCCGGTTATCCGGAGTCAAAGCGGCTGCGGCGCTTTCTTCTGATAGATAGTGCAGAACACCGGAAATGCCGCCAACTGGGCCTTTCAGGTCATGGCCGATTATGGAAAATATGCGATCTTTAAGTTTTATCACCGACAGCAGCTCGGTTTGTTTGGTTTGTATTACATCGGTCTTGCGCTGGATTTCCTGGGCTTTTCTGGCATTGCTCAGCGCGACGCCACAGATGGGCATGATAGATTCCAGCAGATTCCGGTAAGCATCGTGGTGTTCGGGGGCGGCAAAGTCGGCCATCACCAGCAGGGCCAGCCGCTCACCCAAAAAATCCAGGGGCACGACCAGCCGGGAGTCGGCGTCGGCAGGAGCATGTACCCGGGTAAAAGCCCGGCATTGCCGCAATTCATCCTCGCTGCAGGGTCTGGCCGGTTCGCCCGCGTACTGGATGGCGGCGGGTTCACCGCCGGAGAACTGAAAAAAATACTGTGTGGCCGGGGCGAAAAGCATGGCAAATATCCGGAACAGCTCCTGCGTCAATTCGGTTTCGGAAAGAGATCCGGCCAGGGTCGCCAGCAGGTCTAGCGCTAACGCGTAATCGGCGGCGGGTCTGGCACTTTCCGACCTGAAACTTTCCGGCACGGGTGTGTAAAAGTGGGAGGCAAAATGATCAAGCCCAACCGGTATGCGCAGGGCCGGAAGCCCAAGGGCAGTCGCCATGTCCGCAAGGCTTTGCTCTACGCCCGGAACACAGAGCGTATCCAGCAGGCAGACTGAGCGCATGAACTCAGCCGCAAAGCCGGCCCGGGCGGCATCATCCGCACCCCAAGCGGCGGTATGCCGCTGCCAGTCCAGCAGCCAGCCCGGGCTTACCAGGTAAGCACCTTCTTTAACTAGGTTGGCGATAAGCCAAGCAGGGGCAATATATTCCAGGCAGCCGCCGTCCGACGGCCGCCTGGCTTTCGTACAGTTTTGGCATTGCTCGGAAAAAAACTCAAAACGTAGGGGCTTTGCTCCGGGGAAGCTGTCAGCCAGGGCCCGGGCTTCGGCTCTATAGTTTTCGCACAGTGAGTATTCTGATCGGACAGGCATGCTCAGGACAGCCAGGACAGGGGATAGCGGCCCCAGGTTTTTACCGCGTCGGCAATGGCTTCGAGTACGCTTTCCGGGACCGACCAATGCACCTCGCCGTGGTTGTCCGAGAGTATAAAACCGCCGCCCCGAGCGCCGTCGGCGATGGCCTGCTTTACTTCGCGTACGGCATCTTCGGCAGTCCAGCGTCGCATGGTTATGCCGTCGAGGTTTCCCAGCAGACTGATGCGTCCAGCCGCCTTTTTTTTAGCCTCGACCAGATTATCCTGCGAACTGAGGCCCATAATGGCCGTTTTTGCCTGAACCAGCGGATCTACGAGGGTCAGACCCCGGCCAGAAGCCAGATGGATGGCGGTGGCACCTTTGATTTGAGCGATAACCCTGCAGGCGATTTTATGTCCGGTTTCCAGGTACTTGGCGCGCGGTATCATGTCGGTAGAGCTCAGAGGGTCAAAGTAACAGATAGCGGTGGCTCCGGCCTCCAGCTGCGCGTTCGCCCAGCGTACGCAAAAATCCTCGTTCGCGGCCATCAAGCTTTCGAAGCGGGCGCTATCTTCATGCAGCAGGTCCAGATAGGCCGGGAAACCCATCTGCATGATGGGCACCGAAAAAGGCGACATTACCACCCCGATGATGGGAACGCTGCTGCCCACCCGCTCTTTCATCAAGCTGATAGCCCGCAGGTTACGCTGCAGGTTGGCACAGTCGCCGATCTGTGGCGCGCGTATCGTATCTATGTCGGAAGCTCTGTGTATGATCGGCGCGCCGGCGTTGGGCGGACCATCTTCAGTAAACAGCACAGAGCCACCCCAGGCCTCAGTCTCGATGGCTGCGTAGGTAAAGGCGTACAGGCAGTCATGGCCGTAGCGCTGCTGCATGCGTATCTGGCCTTCGGCAACAGCCTGGGCGTCGGAAAAATAATCCTTGATGGACATCGAAAGTTCCCTGGCACCGTGCGTGGTCAACAATAGAAAAAAGGGAACGCGGTCGGGTTCTTTAAATGAAAGGCTCGTCAAAACGCGCTCGAGCGGGGTATAGCTTGTGTTATTGGCAGCGCTCATAGGTTTCCCTCGATAATGTCATGAATGATGGTAAGGCTGTCGGAAGCGGTATTCCCGCAGGCATGGGCGCCAGCCTCCCGCCACAGGCTCTTGTCGAAGCGGAAAGGAGCGCCGCCGACCACCAGCTTTACCGGCAATTTCAATGAATCGATGGCCTCCCGCAGCAGGGCGATGCGCAGCGCCGAGGAAAGCATAAGGCAGGACACCATCAGTATGTCCACCGGATTGCGGGAAAGTTGGGCCGTAAGCGCAGACAAGGACATAGCGCCCCAATCCGCCACCGCGTAACCGGAGTTGCGCAAAACCGCGTGAACCATACGCTTGCCCAACAGGTGCTGGTCTTCGAAAACCACCAGCGCCAGTCCCGGATCCTTGCGGCGCGAAGGGCTGGTGTCCGGAACAACAGTCATGCTCAAATCTTCGCAGATCCGGCCGGCCATATAGATCTGCGACAGCGCCAGCTGCCCTTTCTCCCAAGCGCTGCCGATGTTGTCCAGCGCTCTGCTGACCATATTCTCCATCACCGGTATGGCCCCATGGCTGGCCGTCTGGTCCATGAATATTTTACGCGCCTTTACCCGGTCCAGAGCCAGAAGGGCGGAAACAAAGTCTTCGATTATCGCAGCGTCGGTGTTCACGTGTATCCTTTCCCGTGCCTGAGTTTGTCGAAAAATCAACAGTATAAGCATAGTGCAGGCCGGGCGGCAAAGCAAGAGCGGGGCTGCGGCTTATTAGCACAACACGCCCCGGGCGCATCGGCCGGATGGAGTCAGGTAAGGTTACTGTATGAAGAAAATTTCAGGCCGGGGGCGCCACGGTCCGGCCAGCCGGCCCGACCGGGCTCTCCGGCTTTATCTTTGCGCTCAAGCGCAAAGGATACCGCCTCGATCCCTGGCGCGCCGGTACACAAGCCGCCATGTACATCTTATCCGCGGCGGCGTTCAGGTTCCGCAATAGGTCCGGAAGACCGGCTGCCCTGCGACATCCACCGGCTCCAGTTCGGGCAGGGCCATAGCCGGGTTCCAGGGATCGGCCAGACTGCCTGCCAGGCGCTGGAAGGGCTGCCAGTCGCCCAGCTCGGCGGCATCGAGGGCCGCCTGCACCGGCCGGTTTCGGGGATGCA
>JAHIWF010000170.1 GCA_018815555.1 Spirochaetota bacterium
AAGCAGCTCGACAGTCGGGAAATGAATAGATTTGGTAGCGTTAAGACGATCCCGGCCTTCACTGAATCCGACCACCAGTTCGGCCTGGCCTGGCTTTACCCAGCAGTTGGAATGGATAGAACAGCCTTCAAGCGATTCATACAACACAATGTAGCAGTCCTGTATCCCAAGTGAAGGAAATTTAGCGTAAATCAAAGCTATCAAGTCATCATACTTAAATGTTGTAAGCATAAGGTGGGTGATGATATGCAGCCTATACCTATCTTCCTCATCGTTTATCTGCCGAAATCGACTATTTTCCCACATGAGCTTATAATTTTCACCCTGCGCGGTAAAATTATCCGCGGCTTTGACAGAGCCAATCTTGCAGCCACAGGACCCGCGTACAACCATCTGGGTTTGCAATATTACACTCGGATTTGTGGGTGGCTTACCTATTAATTGCATGAGTGCGCTAACTGCGCTTACGCCTTGCTGATAAAAGGGCTGAAACACTGTAGTTAATGGCGGATCGGAAAAGCGGCAGGCTTCCTGGTCATCGAAACCCGCCAGTGCTATATCATCCGGAACTCGAATTCCCCTTCGCCTCAATTCCCCAAGCGCCCCTAGAGCAATACTGTCATCAGCAGCCAGGATAGCATCAACACGAGTATTTCGGGTGTCCAGCAGAATGCGAACAGCCTCAATTCCGGCAGCCTCATTAAAATAATGACCCTCAACAACAAGATCAGCATCAAAGACCAAACCTTCCTCGGCCAAGGCTAAGCTGTACGCGTGATATCGAAGTAGCGCTTCCTGATGACAAGCTGGTCCCTTGAAAAAAGCTATTCGCCGGTACCCATGAGTATGCACAAAATGTCGGACTATTTCCCTAATACCGGAGCAGTTGTCTACCGTGATACTCGGTATTTCCGGTGAATCAAAGGCTATCGTAACAATAGGCAATGGCTGAAACGATTTTAGCACTTCGAGAAAATCGGAGACAGCATAATGTTCGGTAATAGCTCCGCCAAGTACCAGCAACCCATCTATTTCATTGGGAAAAATAAAGTCCTTAACCAATTCATACTGAATATTCCGCTCATTCTGCTCGAATTGCAGAGCCCCCGAATAAATAATAAGGTCAATGCCTTTTTCATGACAGGCATCGGAAATTCCTTCGAGAACTTGGCATTGAAAATTGCGGTCAAGTGCGTCGACAAAAAAACCTATCCGCGGACGAATACCGAGATCGTTTCTCATAACCCGAGTTTAACAGAGAAATTGCAAAGCTGATAGCAATATCCGCTTGGTTTCAAATAAGGTTGCGCAATATTAGATGACCAATCCGCTAAAGCAACTTGAAAGAACAGAATAGAACCCCAGGTTTTCGCGGCTGGCTCCCATCGTAACAATGGTGGCAGCTTAGTCGGCACGTGTATGGCATATAGCACCTTGGCCTTATTTACCAGGCTGGAAGCTGCTGCCCAAAAACTGCCCTGCCGAAAGTGTGGATTAAATTAGAGTTCCGGCACGCCCACTTCACGCATTCTGTAGCGGACGATTTCTTCTATCAAAGTATGCGGCAAAGCTTTATCCAAAGGAAACTGGATCGCCCCCTTCGAGCACTTATAAACCTGAAGCGCTTTCTGAAACCGCTCCGTCCCGCTCGGAGTAGGATAAAAACCGATATGGGCCTTAAAGCCGGCAAAATGCACGATATTTTCCTTATAATAATAGGTGGGCATGCCATAGGCCATTTTCTCTACTGCTAAAGGCAGGAGACTGCGCAGCTGTTGTCTAAGCGCGTACAGAAATTCACGGGCCGGGCTGGCAAACTGGTCAATATATTGACCGAGCTCAGGGTTTTCGGCTTCTTGTTTAAAAAGAATCCGCCGGATGCGCATTTCGGTCTCCAGCGTCTCCAAGGCGCTTTTGCCGATGCCATGCAGGTTCTGCAGTTGATACCGGGTTAGCTTGCCCAGATCCTCCAGCCGCAGGATGCCGGCTTCTGTTAGGGCCCGCTGTGCAGGTGAGGCCAGATTGCTTCCAAAATCAGTGCTTTGCATACAAGCTCCTGTCGCTCTTGCGCTTACACTACCAAGGTAGCGAGTTCAGGCGTACAACGGCAACAGTAATCAGGTTTTTTCCTGCACTGAGTCGATTTCGATGTTAAGCGCATTGATCGATATCATCACTTCGATCAGCGAAGTAAGCAAAGAAGCCATCAGAACCAGCAGACTGACCGAAAATACAAGTTCGGAGAAGAGCAGCTGGCCGAGCATGATCAGGAACATACAGAATACACAGATGATAAAACTGAGTACACCGAATATCTGGGTGAATTTGATGAGCCGCAAGCGCAGCTTAAAATGGTTGATCTGGCGCAGGATTTTGTCTTCCGGTTTTTCTTCATACAGCTTGATAAACTGACGAATGAGCGCGGCGATAGCCAGAAAACGGTTGGTGTAGGCCAGCAGCAAAAGGCTTATTGCCGAGAACAACAGGGCCGGGGTGCTGAGGTTGAATTCCATTGTGGGCTCCTTCGGGGTGGTCAATCTGAATATATAGTCAGTTCAGCTTCCCAGCAACTGAGCAGACTGGAGGCATAGTCGTTATAGTTTTGACCCTGCTGCTCAATCAGGTCGATAACCCGGCTATGAAAGGCCTCGTATTCCGGATACTGGGCAAAAAAGGCTCCCCAGGTGAGGCCCGGCTAGTTTACCAGCAGCACCAGACAGCTTGTTGATTTTAGGTTCATGAAAACTACTCCCGTCTGTGATCTGACAAGCACTTCGTTCTTTCCAGGTGATAGTATTCCAGAATCCCGTCCAAGGTACAAGGGTCAGCCACTTGCACCGTGCGGAAAGCTCGATTATCTCCACCGGCGGGGACTGTCCCCCGCTGTCGTTACTTGACACGCACGGCGGCATGACAACAGAATCAGGAGCGCGCTAAAAAGGCGTTCATTACCGCTTGGGGGGAAGCTTTGCCGGCCAGTCAACAACGAAAGACTCCTACGATCCGCGATGTTGCCCGGGAGGCAGGGGTTTCGGTAGCAACTATCAGCCGCTTTCTGAATAATCCGGCAATTCTGCAGGCAGAGACGGCCAGGCGGGTCGAAGCGGTAATGGAGGAGCTGGAATATATTCCAAAACTGGCGGCCAGGAATTTGTCCAGCCGGAACACGCGTACGCTCGGTCTGATTACCGAATATCTGGATGGTGAATTTTTTCTGCCGCTGCTTACCGGCATGGAATCGGCGGCTTTTGAACACAATTACAGTCTGCTCATTTCTTCTACCCGCCACTGGAAGGAAAGCCGGCAGCGTATGCTGCCACTGGGGCCGCATAACTGCGACGGCTTGCTGGTATTTCCAGGCAGTCTGCCCGCCGAATATCTGGAACGCTGGCAGCGCCAGGAATTTCCGATGATACTGATTCAGCACATGCTGGCCGAGCTGCCGGCGCTGCCGCGCATCACCATCGAGAACCGGCAGTCCAGCCGCGATGCGACCCTGCATCTGGTTCAGGTACACGGCTGCCGCCGCATTTTATATCTGGCCGGACCGGAAGGCCACCACGATGCCAGGCAGCGTCTAGCTGGCTATCAGGACGGTTTGGCGGCCGCCGGCCTACCGGCGGACAGCCAGTTGATACTGTCCGGACAGTTCAACGAGGAAAGCGCTTTTGCAGTGTGCCGGCAGGCCATACAGCAGGGGCTGCAGTTTGACGCGATTCTGGCCGGGGACGACGACTCGGCACTCGGCGCCCTGGAGTCATTACGGGCCGCCGGACTCGAAGCTGTCCCTTTGATCGGCTTCGACGGTATCCTGCTGGGTCAGCGCAGCCGGCCGCCCCTGGCCACCGTTCTAGCGCCTACCGAGGAAGTCGGCGAGCTAGCGGTTCAGCATCTGGTGGGCATTCTGGAAGGCAAGCAGGTACCTCTGGAATCACAACTGCCCTGTACCCCGCACTTTTTCGGCAGCTGCGGCTGTCCGCTGCCCTGAGCTAGAAACGCCAGCAAGGCCATGCAAGTGCTTGTACGGTATGCGATCAGGCTTATCATCTTCCCTACCCTTCACCTGTCGTTTGTCTAGCAAAAGCGCTTCACCGCCGACCACTTAAGCCCTGCCTGCTGCGGGTTACTTCTGTCACCTGAGATCGGTCACCTAAATTCACCAAAAAATCGCTCTTTCTTCAGAAAAAATCGCTTGACGATTAGCTAATCTAGCCCTACTCTGTAACCGGTTACATTATGTAACCGGTTACATTCCGGATCTAATAGCTTCCGCCAATGCAACCTCATACAAACCCACGACAGCCCACTGCGGCTGGAAGGAGAATCCTGATGCAAAGAAGTAAACGCTTCATTCTGCTGGCACTTGCCGCCCTGCTGTTGACACTGCCGCTCGCGGCGACTGCCGAAAAGGAAACGGATTTCGGCCGTAAGGACACGGTTTACGTAACCGGCGGCATGTGGTCCATCCCTACTTCATTCAATCCCATTACCTGGTCGGTGCCGGCCGGTTTGCGCGGCCTAACCTACGAGTCGCTGCTTACCTATGATGCCCTAAGTGATCAGCTAAAACCCTGGCTGGCTAAAAGCGCTGTCTGGCAGGCTGACGGCAAAACCCTGCGTGTTACCCTGAACCCCGGAACCACCTGGAGCGACGGCAGCCCGCTTACCGCCGAAGATGTCGCCTTTACCTTTACCTACGGCGCCTGGTCCAATCCCTTTGCCGGCTATCTGGAAACTGCAAATGTAATCGACGACCGCACCTGCGACCTGGTATTCAGTGACCCGGCCTACCACAGCATCAACCTGAATCTGTACATCTGGCCGATTATCCCGCAGAAAATCTGGAGCCAAATTCCGGCCGAGGAAGCCACTGACTTTGAGCCCAGTCTGGAACAGTCTATCGGTTCCGGCCCATATGTAATCGAAGGCTATGACCAGGACCGCGTTGTATACCAGCGTGACGATGACTGGTGGGGCATCAAAGGCCTTGAACGCAGTTTCCCGGCCAAACGCGTAGTCTACATCAAGTCGATGGCCAACAACGTAGCCATGGCCATGCTTTCGCAGGGCCGCGAGCTGGATATGGCCAACAACTATGTATCTGGTCTGCCGGCATTTACTGCCAACAACCCGGCACTGCATACCTATTACAAAGGCGCTCCTTATAACCTGCCCGACAATATCGTGTTCCTGATGCCCAATCATACCAAAAAGCCGTTTAACGATACCGCTTTCCGCAGGGCTTTGGCTTTTGCCATCAATACTGACGATATCGTGGAAATCGCCTATGAAAACATGATCGTAAAACCGGAAAACAGTCTTGGCCTGCTGCCGCATCCGGGCTGGGCGGCCTATAACAATGATGATATTGCCAAGAATCTCGGCTATAGTTTCAACCAGGACGAAGCCAGCCGCCTGCTCGACGCGGCCGGCTATCGTGATACCGATGGCGACGGCCTGCGCGAGTATCCGGACGGCAGTGCGCTGTCCTTCAAGGTCTCTGTTCCCTACGGCTGGACCGACTGGATGGATGCCCTGCGCATTATTACCGACAACTTCCGCGAAGTAGGTCTGGATGCCAGGCCGGACTTCCCGGACGAAGGCCGCTACCAGAACGAGATGGTCAAAGGCGAATTCGACATGCTCTTGAACAACTGGGGCGCCTACCGCTCCTCTTCGCCCTTCTCACTGTACCAGTTCCTTTTCAGTACCTATACCCCGGTGGGCGAAGACGAGTGGACCGGAAACTTCGGCCGCTATGACAACGAGACCCTGCGTAATCTGGTACAGGAATTCAACCGCATTCCCATGGATAAAACCCAAGAAAGCAATGCCATCGTTAGGCAGATCCAGACGGTGCACATGCAGGACATGCCCTATATTCCATTGTGGATCAACGGCATGTGGTTTGTGGCCAACACCAACACCTGGACCAACTGGCCGGGCGAGGTCGGCAGTACCAACCAGAATTATCCCTCTTTATGGACAGACAAGCTGCAGATCGGCGGATTGTGGATGCTGAGCGAGATAAAGCTCAAGTAAGCTCAATATAACCTAGTATACAACGGAGGTCGCTGCCACTCCGGAGGCGGCCTTCCGTTCAAGGAATAGCTCTGGTGAAGAAATATATATCGCGCAAAATCTTCATGTACCTGCTCACTTTTTTCGTGGCAATCAGCATCAACTGGCTTATTCCCAGAATGATGCCCGGAGATCCGATTCTTAACCTGATCTCCAAACTGTCGCGCCAGGCCACCAATAACGCCCGCCTGTATGCCGAGCTGAATCAGAAATTCGGCATGGACAAACCATTGTTTTCACAATATCTGCTGTATTTGAAAAACCTGACCCAGGGTGACCTTGGCCAGAGCATCATCTTTTATCCCAAAACAGTAGCTGCGATAGTCAGCAAGGCGCTGCCTTACAGCTTGACCCTTACCATACCGGCCATCCTGCTGAGTTTTCTGGTTGGCAATTATCTTGGGGCCTTGGCTGCCCGCAAAAAAATGCTGGACAATACCGTACTGCCTTTCTGGTACGTACTTACCGCTACACCGTATCTGTGGCTGAGCATGCTGCTAGCATGGCTCTTGGGAAGCAAACTTAACCTATTTCCGATTTCCGGCGCATACAGCTTCAGCCGCCTGCCGTCGGCAACCCTGTCGTTTGTTCTGGATTATCTGCACCACTGGGTGCTGCCGTTTGCCTCAATTTTCTTTGTGCAGCTGGGCGGCTGGGCCATCGGCATGCGTAATTTGATAATCTATGAGCTGGACGCCGACTATTCCAAATACCTGCGCGCTCTAGGCGCACCCGACAAGCTGGTGCGCCGCTATGCCTACCGCAATGCCCGCCTGCCGCAGATAACCGGGCTGGCGGTTCAGCTCGGTGTTGTGGTAGTAGGCGCTATTACTACCGAGGTGGTGTTCGGCTACCCGGGTATCGGGCTTATTCTTGCACAGGCAATTCTGGGCCAAGATTATTTTGTTGTACAGGGAGCCTTTCTGATGGTAGTGCTCTGTGTGCTCGGTGCGAATTTCTTTATCGACATCGCCTATATTTTCATCGACCCGCGGGTACGACATTCCATGATAGGAGACTGAGCATGCGCCTGAAAGACAATGATATTCTGCATTACGCTCTGCGCAACCGCAAGCTCCGCATAGGTCTGGCCATTATCGCTTTTTTTATGCTGGTGATGCTGGCCGGGCCCTTATTTGCCCGCTGGGAAGCCCGTGAGCGGGCCGGCTTATATCCTTCAGCCCCGCCCAATAGTACCAACTGGATGGGCACAACCAAAATGAAGGAAGACATCTTCAGCCAATTTATTTTCGGCACGCAGTCCACCTTCTTGATCGGCTTTCTGGCCGGCTGCATCGGAACGACAATAGGCCTGAGCATAGGCTTTTTTGCCGGTTATGTTGGTGGCTGGTTTGATGAGTTACTGATGATGCTTACTAATATCCTGCTGGTGATTCCTTCTATAGCCCTGTTGATCATTCTGGCTGCCTATCTGCCTTACCGCGGGGTGCAGATTCAAAGCGTCATTATCGGCTGCACCGCCTGGCCATGGGTAGCCAGAGCAGTACGCAGCCAGACACTGAGCCTTAAGCAGCGCGGTTTTGTATCACTCGCCCGCATCAGTGGAGTAAGCCCGCTGCGTATTATTTTCGAAGACATCGCACCAAACATGCTCTCGTATGTAGTCATGGTTTTTATTCTGCAATTCGGCGGCGCCATTCTGTATGCGGTTGCGCTCGACTTTATCGGGCTGGGGCCGACCCGCGGCATTTCCCTGGGCCTGATGATGCAGGAAGCCTTTCAGAATAATGCCCTGCAGGTTGGTTACTGGTGGTGGTTTATTCCCTCCGGTCTGAGCATCACCCTCATTGTTTCCGGCCTCTTCTTTTTGAACACCGGACTCGATGAAGTATTTAACCCAAAGCTGAGAGACCAATAAGCCGGCAGCGGCAAGGAAACAATATGTCAGTCGAAGTAGAAAATCTTAAGTTTTATTACCGGACCAGAAAGGGCAGTGTAAAAGCCCTTGATGATGTCAGTTTCAGCATCGCCGATGGCGAGATTCTCGGGATCGCCGGTGAGTCCGGCTGCGGAAAATCCACCCTGTCCAACGGGCTGATACACGTCTGTCCGCCGATGGAGCTGGCCGGCGGCTCGGTGCGACTGGACGGGAAAAACCTGCCCCTGGACAAACCTGATGAAATGAATACATACCGCTTCAGGAACCTGTCGATCATTCCACAATATGCGCTTAACGCCATGAACCCAACCGTTAAGATCGGCCGCTATGTACAGGACCTGATGCAGAGCCGCGGTATAGACTACTCGGCAATTGAAAAGCTTTTTGCCGACCGGCTGCGTTTTGTACGTTTGCCGGAGGGCATTCAAAAGCGCTACCCAATCGAACTGTCCGGCGGCATGAAGCAGCGGGTAGTGATGGTCATATCTACCTTACTGAACCCCAGCCTGCTGCTCTGCGATGAAATAACCAGTGCGCTGGACGTATCCACTCAAAAAGTGGTAAGCGCACTGGTTGCCGCTTTCCGTGACGAGAAAATTGTTAAAAGTGTCAGTTTTGTAACGCACGATGTGCCGGTACTGTACCAGATTGCCGACCGCATCCTTATCATGTACGCCGGTCAGGTGGCAGAGGCCGGCCCTACCGAAGAAATAATCCACGCAGCCAAACACCCCTACACACAGGCTTTGGTAGCGGCCATGCCGGAAATGGCGTCCACCTACCGCCAGAAAAAACATGCCAGCATTCCGGGCAAGCCGCCGGCCTTGCTGGATCCTCCGGAGGGCTGCCGCTTTAAGGAAAGGTGCCCGTACCGCATGCCTTGCT
The DNA here is from genome assembly GCA_018815555.1 of Spirochaetota bacterium. GTDB lineage: Bacteria > Spirochaetota > Spirochaetia > Treponematales > UBA12059 > UBA12059. The sequence continues at coordinate 8,867 of JAHIWF010000170.1, forward strand.
GCGATGAACGGCCGCAAAAACGTCTGGTCGGGAACGGGCATGAAGTGTACTGCTGGAAGGAGGATTTGTAATGTTGCAGGTTGAAGGACTTTCCAAGACGTACAACAAAAGCAGCCGGGCCAGAGTGCGCGCTGTTAACAATGTATCATTTTCGGTAGAAAAAGGCCAGATCGTCTCGCTGATCGGCGAAAGCGGCTCAGGTAAAAGCACTATAGGCAACATGGTACTGCAACTGACCAAACCAAGTTCCGGCCGAATACTGTTTGGTAATCAGGATATTACCCGGCAGCGTTCGCGCAGCAGTTTAAAAGAATATTACCGCAAAGTACAGGGTGTTTTTCAAGATCCTTTCAGCACCTTTAATCCGATTTTCCGGGTTGACCGGGTATTCGCCATCCTGCACCGCGAGTTTTTCCCAAACGAAGCAGCGGAAGCATGGCAACAACGAGTCGAGGCGGCCCTGTTGTCGGTAGGACTCACTCCGGCTGCAGTGTGCGGAGCCTACTGCCACCAACTATCCGGAGGCCAACTTCAGCGTATACTCATCGCCAGAGCCCTGCTGCTGGAGGCGGAATTGCTGGTGGCTGACGAAATTATTTCCATGCTGGACGCCTCCACACGCATTGATGTGCTGAACCTGCTGGGGGAAATGCGCGAACGCGGCTTGTCAATGATGTTCGTTACTCATGACCTGTCTCTGGGCTATTACATCAGCGACCGGGTGATAATCCTGTACAAAGGAGTAATGGTGGAAAGCGGCAATACCCAGACGGTATTTTCCGATCCGCAGCATCCATACAGCCGCTCGCTGCTGGAAGCGGTGCCGCGGCTGGATGTGCGCTGGGATGAGCTGCCGCCGCGGCCGGCATCCCGGCACGAGGCTGCCATGTTTAACCCCGATTGTGACAAAGGCAGCCCGCGCATGGAACAGATAGGCGAGGATCACTGGATTGCTGTCCGTGATTGCCTTCCGGGAACAGAACTATGACAGTCGGCAAGCACAAGCACGCCCGAAGGAGCAGCTGTTGCCGTTCCGGTTTTTGGCTGGCGGCCCTGCTCTGCTGCTGCCTTCCAGCCCTAAGCTCTTGCAGCGGCCGGCAGAAAGAGAAAAGCCTAATGATTGAAGAATCAGGACAAATAAACAGCAGGGGACAGATCCACCTGCCGAAAAGCTGGCCACTGGAACGAATGCAGCAGGAAGCAAGAGAATATTATTTAACATGGTCAGAAAAATATGTGCAGGAACGTAACTTGCCTAAAGGAGAGGGGCGTCAGCTTTTCGTTGACTATCTAGCGGGGCAGCGCGAGAGCCCGGCCTTTACCTGGGGAGACAGGCGCGCACTAACTGTTTCGGAAGCCCATGGTTATGGCATGCTGGCGGTATGCGGTATGGCCGCAATAGATCAAGAATACAAAACGGAATCGGCTCGGGCTGATTTTGACGCCCTGGCCAGACTCTTTCTGAGCTTTCCCAGCAAGGGCGACAAAAGGCTGATGACATGGCAGCTGTTCGGCGATGGCATCGATCCGGCGACTGGCAAAGGCAACAGCAACACCATCCAGCCGGGACAGCGGCAGTTCAGTGCCACTGATGGTGATATGGATATCGCCTATTCATTTTTACTGGCCGACAGTCTCTGGCCCGGCCAGGGGCTGGAGGGGTCATCCTACCGGGAAATGGCGCTCGAGGTAATTTCCGGCTTACGCGAATCGTGCACAAATACGGCCGGTACAGTTTTGTACATCGGCGATTGGGCAGGCAGCGGCAGCAGCCACTCCACTGTAACCCGCAGCAGCGACTTTATGCCGGCCCATCTTAGCGCTTTTGCCGCAGCCGATACCGCCCACTCGGCGCACTGGGAAACCCTGCGCGAGGCTCAGATCAGTCTGGTATTTGCGACCAATGCCGGCCCGGCAGAGAACAGCGGGTTAGTGCCGGATTTTTTCAAAAGCTATAACAAAGCTACAGGTTTTGAACCAGCACGGACCCAGGTTCTGGAGAGTCCGCATGATGGCGACTACAACTGGAACGCCTGCCGAGTTCCCTGGCGGTTGGGTGCAACCTGGCTGGCCGAAGCCGATCCCCGTCTGGAGAAAATCCTGCATGAGGGCACCGTAATGATACGCAAACTAAGCGGCGGCGATCCGTCGCGGATTCCGCCTGGACAGTACCTAAGTTCAGGCCCGGTGAGCCAGCCAATTCCCGGCAGAAACTATAGTGACTATTCTTTTACGGCACCATGGGCACTGGCAGCAGCCTGCACAGCCGGAGCAGAACTATGGACAGAAGCCCTGCTGGACGAACTTGGCAGCTGGCGCACTGAAGGACTGAGCAGCTACTTCGGCGACAGCATTCGGCTGCTGGTATACCTGACACTGGCCGGGGCCTACGGCCACCTGGACGACTAAGCTAGCGCACAACTGAAAAAGCAAACAAACACCACAAGGAGCACAGCATGGAAATAAAAAAAACGGCCGAAAATATCAATCCGGCCGACTTCAGCTTCTCGGCGGATGGTACGGTAGTTATTAAAGAGGACAGCACCCACCGCACCCGCGAACCCTGGCTGATGCTGCTAACCCGGCGTAACCAGGAATTGATAAAAACACTTTGCTGGGGGCTTACCAATAATGGCAGCAGCTTCGCCCGCATCGGCACCCAAGAAGCAGACCTCATAAACGGCTTCGTCCATGAAGATCCCTATAAAGCAGCCGCACTTGGCCAATATATCTTCATAAAATCTGATGATGATTTCTTTAGCACAAGCTGGTATCCGCAATGCCGGAGTGATCAAAAACTGGAAACCCGTTTCGGCTTCGGCACAGTACAGTACAACACTAGCGCTCTTGGTATCGACAGTACACTCAATTGTTTTATTCATCCCGACCAGGACTGCATGCTGCAGCTGCTGACTCTGCAGAACAACAGCAGCAGTACCAGACGCCTGGAATTATTCTCGGTAGTGCCGGTAAACATTGGTGATGCCCGGGATATCGGCTTTTCCGGCTTTAACACTCTGATGCTGGGCGGCAGTTATTTTGACGAAGAGCTGCAGGCTACGGTATTCCGCAACAACTTTGGAGTAGACCTGGACGAAACAGATGAAAAGCTTCGTGGGATGTTTAGTCGCGTGCTGATTCATACAAGCAGCGAAAAACCATGCTCTTATGGCACCCGTTATGAGGATTTTGTCGGTCACTACAGCAATGGGCTGGCGCAGGCGGCAGCCTTGCGGGGCAAGACCCTACCCAGTCGCGAAAGCGAAGACGGCTGTTCTAGTCTTTCCACACTGCACTGCATCATCGAACTGGCCCCAAACGAAACAAGAGACATCGTTTTCTCCTGTCACGCAGCGGAGGCAGGTGATTATTTTTTAAACAAGGCAAAAACAACCAAGCAACAGATACAGGAATTAAAAAATCCTGAGATTGTTAAAAACTTGTTGCGCCAGGAACAACAGGCCTGGCAAAACACGCTATCTGCGTTGCACTTCTGTCTACCTGGCCACGACACGGTTAATCATTCCTTCCGCTGGCTGCAATACCAGTGTATCATGGTCAGCCGCCTGAACAGGATGAAATCGCGCTTTCACTCAGGTTTTGAATATGGGTTCGGCTTCCGTGATATTTTACAGGACATTCTGGCGCTCCTGCCCTATCAGCCAGAAGCCCTGAACGATATTTTGCCCTGGGTAGCCGGTCAAATGTTCAGTGACGGCTCGGTATACCACAATTTTTACGCTAACAGTAAAGGCAACCGCGAGTTTGTGGCCTGTGACGACGCCTTGTGGTTTATCTATGCGGTCTGTGAATATATCAAGGAAAGCGGTAATTATTCAATTCTGGATGTAATCGCGCCGTATGCCGACCAGCAGGAAGGATTGCCAGTCAAAAACGGCAGTATTATGGAGCATCTGCACACAGCACTGCGGCGTGTTCAGGAACAGGCCTATGACGG
>JAHIWF010000171.1 GCA_018815555.1 Spirochaetota bacterium
CCGGGATAGTGCGCACAGCGGCTGCCACCGGCTGCCCTGCCTGCAGCAAATAGTCTACCACCGAACTGCCCACGTTGCCGCTAGCGCCGAGTACCAGGATCTTGTTCTGCATATTGCCTCCATACGTGGTCACATTGTCGATTTAATAGTTGCTTACGCAACCAATGTAACAAATTATGGTTGCGTAGTCAACTATATCCGTAAGGCAGCCTTCAGTTTGACCAAGAAGCGGATAAACCCTAGTTTATTGACACCAATGCGCCGGGTATGCTATTGTCTGCGAGCACCTTTAACGAGGCGCGATCGGGCAATAGCGCAGTTGGTTAGCGTACTAGTCTGGGGGACTAGGGGTCGGCGGTTCGAATCCGCCTTGCCCGAAAATAGGATATCAGTAAAGGCTCCGTCAGATACCTGGCGGGGCTTTTTGTTTAGTCCTGCTAACTTGAATCTGCCGATTGCAGACGAACTCATTTACAACTTACTAATGTATATATTAGTAAATTGTACTTTAGCAAATGAACTGCCAATATAACTATTTTTAACCATAGATCATGTCATTATTTATGACCAAACTCCCCGCACCGCTCACCCCTGAAACGGATTAAGCAACGCCACACCATAACCCTCAAAATCCCGGATATTCCGGGTAGCCAGTACCAGTCCGTGGCGCCAGGCGGTGGCAGCGATGAAGGCGTCGGCCTGCTGCACTTGTATGCCCCGGCTGGCCAGCCGGCCGCGGGCTTCGCCAGTCCAGACAGCCATTTCATAGTCTACGGGCAGCACCCGGGCAAATTCCGCGCAGAAGCGATGGAACCAGGCTTCTTTTTCGTACATGGCCTTGCGCCGCAAGCCGGACACTATTTCCTCAACAGTTATCACGCTTAGATACAGGCTGTCCAGGGTGCCGAACCATTTCTGCACCTGCGGGTCGGGCCGGATGCGCATAATCTCGCTGAGCACGTTAGTATCTACCAGTACGGGGCTCATTGGAACAGCGCTCCGGTATCCAAGCGGTCGGAACGGGGAGCCAGGTCCATATCCTCGCTTAAGCGTGAGTTTATTTCTGCCAGTTCATCAAGGTAGACCTGTATGCCCGGCCGCAAGGCCTGGGCACGCTTGTTGTAGGTTTCCCAGGCAATTACCACTCCGGCCGGCTTGCCATGGCGCAGAATTACCTGGGGCCCATGCGCGGCAGAATCGAGAAGTTCTGAAAATCGTAGCTTTGCCTCTACGGCCGTCCAGGCGGTATCTGACATAGTATACCTCTTATGATCAATAATAATGATCTTTATTACTATTGTAAAGACCTTATTTACACCCTCCACTACCCTATCCAAGCCCCCGCACTCCCGCATACCCTCTATCTTTTCCTGAAACAAAACGGCCGGAGCGAGATATCAAAATCCTTCGTTGAAAGTTATTTTTTGCGTGTAAGGCGTGGATTCGTACGGTTTAGAGCAATCAACTCGGCGATGGACCTCCTTATAGGGATGGTGCTGCCTTCCGAAACAAGGGAGCATTTGCCTACCTGCCACATACGCTGATGAGGTGAATATGATTAAAGCCGATTGACGCGTGGCCGACGGCCGGAACGCGCATGTAATCATGCGACGGATGACCAACGCCGACCATAGCAAGAGTGGCGACAGCGGCCCAGCCGCAGCTCGGCGGGATACACCCGAATACTGCCGAGGTTTATGGCGAATACATTTTGCATACTCCTAAGACAGCTGAACCCGGCATTAGAGTTCAGCTGTCATAAAAGTTACAGATATCATCGTTCAGCCGTTAGGCTCACCAAGCTACCGCAACTGGAGTGGTCGCATATACCGGCTGGTAAAAAACCGGCCCTAGCGAACCACGAGAGGAATCACCCCAGCCCCACAAGGTTCCGTCCGAAGAATACGCCAGCATCCAGCCTTCGCCGACGGCGCTGCAAACCACATTCACAGGACCGGCAGGGGTTTTCCATGAATCAGCTGATGAACAAGAGCCGTCACCAATCTGGAGCGAGCCGTTGTAACCATTGGTACGGAGCGTGCCGTCATTCATGAGCAGCATTGTATTATTATAAGAATACGCGGCTGTCAGCTCGTATGACACAACACCGCTGATAGTCGGTGCGTAATAACTTCCGAAAAACAGATACGGGGTGCTATTGCCAACGCCACGAATTTGTCCTACTGCCCAGGTAACTCCAGCAGAGGTAACGAATAAGCTGTAGTTCTCACTAGCCTTCACACTGGTGATCGACGATACACCGTTCACTACTCGGGGCAGGAGCGAGTCGCCCGAGCCGCCAATCTGCCCGTAGTCGTTGTCGCCGCAACCAAGCGCGGTACCGTCCTGCAGAATTACCAGCGAATGAATCCTGCCAGCTGCGATCGAGACAACATCCGTGATGAACCCGCTGCCGGCCGTATCCTTCATCTGGTGAACCCCGTTGGGGAAAGCCGCAGTTGTACCGTTGCCAAGCTGGCCAAAGCTGTTGGTTCCCCAGCCCCAGACAGTGCCATCATTCCGTAGTGCCAAGCGAAAGTCTCGACCGGTGGCTACCTGGACGATGTCGTACAGGTTCACATCCGTCTGGACGGCCGGACTGCTAACGCCATCTCCCCAGGTTACGACTCGTCCGTCAGCGAGCAAGGCGGTTGACGACTCGAACTGGGCCGAAATGGCCACGACAGCGACAGCCAGGTCAAGAACCTTTGCGGCTGTGATGCGGGCAAGTGAGGAGCCATCTCCCACCTGGCCTTTGGCATTGTCACCCCAGGCCCAGACATCCCCCGCAGCGTCCAGCGCCAGGACATGCCCAGCGCCGGCGGCAAACTTGATAAAAGTCGCTGGCGAGTCTACTGACCGCGGGGTAGAAGCAAAGGAAACAACATCATCGCCGAATTGACCATAGCCCCGGTCACCCCAGAAGTACCAGGTCATAGTTCCACCGGAATCGATTCTGGCCGCCGCTCTATAGCCTGAAGCTGCCAATTCCACGACTCCCGACAGCCCTTCAATTTGGGTCCATGGCACCGTCGATGCATTCAAAGCTACGCTAGAGCCCATGGTTCCATATGCGTTTGAACCACAACCCCATACTTCCCCAAAAGTTTTGCGCACCAAGGTACTTGATCTCATGGCTGCGACTTCAACGATATCGGACATGCCTGGTACCACCGTCCAGCTAGAGAGACTGGCGCTGGTAAAGCCCAGTTCTGAAGCAAAATTCTGACCTGTCGCCAGCAAGGTCCGGTCAGCCAGGAGGATGAAGGCCGAGGAGGCATTGACATAATCGCACGACGCCACACCGATGGCTACGGGTATACCGCTTACCATAACCGGCAGCAGCTTGTTGACCTTGTCACCTAGCCCCAGCTGACCCCATGTATTGCGGCCCCATACCCAAACTTCGCCAGTCTCGGAAAGGGCATAGACCGACGAGCTCCCGACCGCGACCTGGGTAATCCGGGGCAAACCGGCCACTTTAGCGGGCGAGCTGCGACTGGTAGTTGTGCCG
>JAHIWF010000172.1 GCA_018815555.1 Spirochaetota bacterium
ACCGGCCTGCTGTCGCTGATCCTGCTGGCCATACTGAAAGTAGGCAAGTACAAGGAAATAATCTCCACCGGTTTCGGTAACGACATTGTGGTGTTCTTTATCGGCGTGTTGGTGCTTACCGCCTTTATAACCAAGTCGGGCCTGGGCAAGCGCATCTCCGCCGTTATCCTGTCCATAACCGGCAACAACTCGCGGGCCATTATTTTCGGCTTCCTGGCCGCCGGCTGTATCCTGTCGATGTGGATTACCGACATGGCCGTAGCCGCCATGCTGATGCCGCTGGCCCGGGCAATTCTGGAAGAAGAAGGCTGCAAGCCGAAGGAATCCAACTTCGGCAAGGCTCTGATGATCGCCGTGGCCTGGGGAGCTCTGGTGGGCGGCATCGGCACACCGGCCGGTACCGGAGCCAACCCGATAGCCCTGCAGTTCCTTTCCAACATGGCCGACATCCATCTTACCTTCCTGGACTGGATGCTGTACGGCGTGCCTTCGGCTATCCTGATTCTGCCGATAGCCTGGCTGGTGCTGATATTGTTCTTCCCGCCGGAAATGAAACACCTTAAAGTCAGCCGCGAGCAGCTGAAGGCCGAGCTGAAGGCCATGCCTCCCATGAACCGGGAAGAAAAAATAACGTTGGCGGTTTTTGCCTTTACCGTTCTGGTGTGGATACTTACCCCGCTTATCGAAGGCCCGATCGGAATGGTTATAGAAATTTCCATGCCGGCGTTGCTGGCCGCCTGCCTCTTTTTCTTGCCGGGCATGAGCAAGGCCAAGTGGAAGGATATCGAGAAGGAAGTTGACTGGGCGGGAATCCTGCTGATTGTCGCCGGAATCTCGTTGGGCACCTATCTGTACCGCACCGGGGTGGCCGAGTGGCTGGCCATTACCCTGCTGTCGCAGATCGGTTCAGTGCCGCTGTTCTTCCAGCTCTTCCTGGTTACCCTGGGGGTCTGTTTCCTGAAGGTGGTGTTCTCCTCCAACAGCGTTACCGCCACCATCCTGATCCCGCTGATTATCGGCCTGGGCAAGGCAACCGGCATGGACGTAACCGGTATTACCCTGGCTGCCGGCCTTACCACCAGTCTGGCCTTCATTCTGGTAACTACCACGCCAACCAATGTTATTCCCTTCAACGCCGGTTATTTTTCGATTAAAGACATGGCAAAAGCCGGCGTTGTCTTGACATTTGGCGCTTCGCTTGTTATAGCTGTGGTCTTCATGGGCATCAGCCTGATGAAGGGCGGCTTTTAATGCATGCTCCTGTTGACCACGAGAGCCCGGCTTTCGGTCGCTTCCGCGCTGCCAATAGTCACCTAAAGGTTTTTAGCAGCGCCAGCGCCAGTTTGACCCGGTACGGACAGCCAGTCTCGTTGCCGGCAGCGGATTTGGCTGCCTTGCTGGCAGCGGCGGATGCTGCCGTGCCCCGTGATCCGGCCGACCTGACCTACGTGGCCGGTGTAAAAGAACTTGAGACCGGCAGCTGGATGAATGTGGTGCAGGCGGCTTATGGTCAAGCTGATCTTCAGGTTGGTTGGTGTGCCAGCCGCAACAGTACCCTGAACGGTCTGGAGTATCACGCTTCGCCGGAGCTGATTGTAGCCCTCACCGATCTTGCCTTATTGCTTGGTCTGCCTGATGATATTGACGAGCAAATGCATTATGCTGGCAGCAAGCTGGAATGTCTGTTCCTGCAGGCTGGCGAGGCCGTGCTGCTTAAGCCGCGGATACTGCATTTTTCGCCCTGCCGTACCACCGACGCGCCTTTCCGCAGCCTGATTATCCTGCCGCGCGGTACCAATACGCCGCTGGAGGAAGGGGCAGCTGCCGGGGAAACAGCCGTGCCTGGGCCTGATCGCCTCCTGTTCATGAAGAACAAGTGGCTGCTGGCCCATCCGGAACGCGAGCCGCTGATGAAGCGCGGCGCCTGGCCGGGCATAGACGGGCCGAACATTGAAGTGAGAATCACATAATTGACATACAGGTAAACATGGGAACCTCCAAACGCCGGTCCAGCGCGCAATAGGGCCGGCGTTTGACTTTTTACAACAGGCGCATCAGCAGCAGGCTGTAACTCACCGCGATGGCCAGGAAAACCAGCATGGGTAGGGCGAAGCGCGAAATTGTGCCGGGCAGCCCGGTTTTGAAGTGTGCCGCCGTTACTACCATGCATACATGCAGCGGCGAGAGCATCATGCCGGCAAAGCCGAAAGCGCCGCCCATTACCACGATGGCTTCCTGCGGAATGGTCCCGCCGGCCGGAAACAGCCCCAGAATAATCGGAAACGACAGGCCGACATAGCCGAAGCCGACACCGGTTACCAGGCCGGTACCAGCGGCAGCAGCGCCACCGCTATCAACGCCGGTATGCCCAGGCTGGCCAGCTCAGCCGCCGAAGATTCGGCAACACCAGCGGCCGTAAGCAGGGCGGCAAACACTTTTATGCCCGCGACCACCCCGGTTAGCTTCAGTGTAGAAAGATTAAAGGCTTTCTGGTAAGACTTCCAGCCGTAGCGCAGCCCGATGTACAGGCAGGCGGCTATCAACCCGGTAAAAATCCAGGCGTAGCGGCTGATAAGGGTATTCAGCGCAGCCGGCACGGCAAAGAGCGGGCCAACTAAACGCCAAAGCAGGTCCAGCACGGCATAACCACCAATTATCAGCACCAGTGGGGTAAAGCCTTCCAGTATCAGGCGCAGCTTGTTTTCCGGTGCTGCCGCCGGGCTTGGGAGTGCCGGTGGCAACCTAGTATTCTGGCGCGGCAGGATAAAAATCATGCCCAGCAGAAAAAGCAGCGGCGGTGCGTACAGGTTAAGCAGCATCAGCCGGTTTACCGGCAGGCCGGTAAGGGTGGCTGTGAGAATAAAGGCCGGATACAGCGGCCAGCACAGTTCCAGTATATGCCGGAACCAGTAGTTGGTGGCCGAAAGGGTGGTAGCGCTGCGACTGCGCTGCGGATCAAAGGCATCCACCAGCGGGGCTGACAGAATGGCTCCGCCCGGCATGGGCAGGGTACCGATCAGTACCGGCGCCAGCGCCAAAGCCAGCCGGCGGGACGGCACCAAAGCCAGCAGCGCCTTGGAAAACAGCGCCATTCCGCCGGCCTGTTTCATTGCGCTTGAAAAAACCATGATGCCGCTTACCAGCAGCAAAAGCAGCAGGGTGTCGGCCTTGAACAATTCTGTCAGAATGGTCTGCAGGACAAGCAGCGGCGAAAGCCCCTGCAGAAACCCGAAGAGTATGCCGCCCAGGGCGGCTGCCAGCCCCAGATGCAGTTTTTTGGCGCTAGCCAGTACTACCAGGGCAAAAATTACCAGAATCTGTACCAGTACCGGAATTTGCGGCATACATACTCCAAAATAGCGGGGTTTCAAGTCGACAATAATAAATTACTGTAGCAGATTTTCAGACAGTTTCCAACATGGCCCGGAAGCGCAAGGTGGCACAGAAGCCGTCTTTGAAGGCAAATTCAAAGCTGCCGTTTAGCTGTTTGGTAAGGCTTTTTATCAGAGTAAAGCCGAGCCCCAGTTTTTCTATTTCCTCAGCTGTACCGGAAAAGCCTGAGCCGTGATCACAAACAGTTAACTGAATATCATTTTTGCCGCTACGGTGCAGCCCCAGGTCTACAATGCCGTCGCAGCCAGCCGGATAGGCATGCCGAATGGCATTGGTCAGCAATTCATGTACGATAAGTCCCAGCGGCACAGCCTGCACAATAGAGAGCGTGCAATCCTCGGCGGCAATCCGTATATCCAGGCAGCCTTCGGCCTGCTCGGTCAGATTACGGATTTCGTCGCGTAGTTTATACAGGAAAGGCGTTATGTTCATAAGTGCAAAATCATGGGCATTGTAGAACTCATCGTGCAGCATCGAAAGCGAGTAGATGCGATCCTTGCTGACACGGAAATACTCTCTGGCTTCATCATCCTTGATGCGGTCAGCCTGCAGGCTGAGCATGCTGGAAATCAGCTGTAGATTGTTTTTTACCCGATGGTTAACTTCCTGCAGTAAAGCTTCTTTCTCGCGCAGGGATAGCTGCAGTTCGCTGAAGGCTTTGTCCAGTTCGTCGGTCATCAGGTTAAAGGCTTTGGCCAGTTTGCCTATCTCGTCGCGACGCTCAAGCAGTATCGGCGGCAGGTGTTCGTTGCCTTCTTCGTTTGCTCCGTTGGTTTGCTGCTGACCGGCGGAAGTTTTGTGCAGGCGCAGTTTGCCTACTGCCTCACTGAGCTTGATGATCGGCCAGGTTATATAACTGTTAACCAGCCAACCGGTAAGCACGCTGATGATCAGTAAAACGCTCAGTACTATCGCGGCTTGAAAGCTGGTGCGCCGGATGGAGTGGCTGAAATCATTTTCGAACAGAAAAACCATCGTGTACCATTTTAGGCCGGGCTGCTGCACCCGGTTTTTGGCAACCATGTACCGGCCTTGGCCGGAAGATAGCGAAAGCAGTTTGTCTGCTCCCTGCAACTCCGGAATAAAATCGCGCACAACCGGTATCGATTCGCTGGTAGCGTACAAGCGCTCACTGCTGCTCTGATCGATTAGCGGAATATCAAGCGAAGTAGCCAGCACATAGCCATTTTCTTCAAAGATGATGATAAAGCCGTTTGGTCCGGTATAAATAT
>JAHIWF010000173.1 GCA_018815555.1 Spirochaetota bacterium
GCGGTTGGAGCCGGCATTCCTTCCGGCATGCGCACCGAGGCCGTTTTGGGCGAGGCCGGTGGCATACAGATTGACGATGCCCCGGCCCTGGCCACCGCAGTGCTTAATGATCTTTCAGATTTTATCCGGGGCACGGTCGACCCCGGCTTCGAAACTGTCCGCTATGCCGAACGCATCCCGGCTTCGGCCAGCTCCTTCGAAACCATTTTAAATGCGGTTAACAACAGTTGGATACTGCAGAATTTCTACCGCCCGCTACTGGATGACATCTTCAGTCGGCATCCCCGGCACGACAGCGAGCCGGTACTGGTCTGCTTGAGCGTGCCCTTCCCGGGCTGCCTTGCCGCGGCGGTAATGGCAGCGCAATGTGCCAGGCAGCATTACGGACCGGCAGCAATCATCATTCTGGGTGGCGGCTATGTGTCCACCGAGCTCCGCACTACCGAAGACCAGCTGCTCTTCCGCAACTTCGATTATCTGGCCTATGACGGCGGCTATGGTGCGCTCCTGTCAATTATTGACCATGTACAAAGCAAAGCAGCCAAGGCTGCAGCATCCGCGGCAACCCGGGCAACTCCGACAACTCCGGCCGTCCCGACAGCATTATACGGCACCCGCTGGCTGGATTCCAGCGGCCTTCAGCCTAGCGTAGTACCCCTCCAGAATCCGGTGGCCGAACAAGACCCGGATTATGCACGGCAATTCCAACACTACCGCGAAAAAGAAAATCAGGCCATTGCCGAAATCCATCCCGATTACCGAGCTGCCGATTTCAGCCAATATCTGCGCATAGTAGATTCACCCAATCCCATGCACCGCCTGTGGAACAATACGCCCTGGCTTAAATACCGCATGGCCTATGGCTGCTACTGGCAGCGTTGCGCCTTCTGCGACACCCAGTTGCATTATATCAAACACTATCAGCTCACCGACCAGTCCAGACTGCTGCAGGCCATGGAAGACGCCGCCGGCGAACATAAATTATATGGCATCCATTTTGTCGATGAAGCCATGCCGCCGCGTCTGGTACGCAGCCTGGCAGCCATTAACCGCAGCCGCAAGCGGCCCTTCACCTTTTGGGGAAACATACGCTTTGACAAAAGCTGGACAGCCGAGCTCTGCGCCGAAGCGGCGGCTGGCGGCCTGGTAGCAGTTTCCGGCGGCATCGAAATAGCCAGCGGCAAGGGCCTGCAGATAATCGACAAAGGCTTTACCCTGAATCAGCTGTTGGTCTGCCTGGCCAATTTCAAACAGGCTGGCATACTGGTACATGCCTACCTGATCTATGGTTTTCCCGGGCAAAGCCACCAGGACATAGCCGACTCGGCCGAGATGGTCCGGGTGCTGCTGGCCGAAGGCCTCATCGACTCGGCCTTCTGGCACCGCTTCGTACTAACCACCTATTCCCGTCTGCATGGCGACTACAAGGCCGGCAGTTGTAAAAATCTGCAGCCACTCTACCCGTCCGGCTCGTTTGCCGAGAACGATCTCGGCTTTCAGGGCGAGGCCGACTATGACCCCTGGACAGCCGTACTGGACAGCGCACTGGCCGCCTGGGCCGACGAAGGGCAGACCGAACTACCGCTGAGGCATTTTATGAAAGGCCAACAAAGTACGCGGCTACCGACCCCGCGCGTACAGGCCCTAAAACTCCTGCGCGAAGCCGGTGTTATATAAGCCAACAGGCACAAATAAAAAAAACACCCACACCGAAGTATGGATGTTTTTATGGGCGGTATTGGATTCGAACCAACGACCCCTTGCGTGTCGAGCAAGTGCTCTAGCCAACTGAGCTAACTGCCCAAAATTGCGGCTCCGTTATACGGTAAAGTACAACAAGGCGCAGTTTTTATACCAGAGGCCGGCAATAATGTCAAGCGAAGCTGGGTTTTACTTCGACAGGACGTGCTGAATGCGTTCCAGCACCTTTTTGCGATCCAGTGGTTTAACAATATAATTTTTAGCCCCGGACAAGAGCGCCTGCTTTACCAGATCCTGTTTACCCAATGCGCTTATCATGATCACCCGCGCGTTTTTGTCAAAATCGATAATTTTCTGCAAAGCGGTCAGCCCGTCCATATTCGGCATGGTAATGTCCATAGTGACCAGATCAACATTCGGAAACAGTTCTTTATAGCGCTCCAGGCCGATAAGCCCGTCAGCAGCCTGCCCAACCACATCATAGCCTTCGGAGGTTAGTATCTGGGTAATCTGTTTTGCCACAAACATCGAGTCGTCTACAACCAAAACCCGGAAAGGCGTTCCATCAGGTTTCTGCCCTTCAGGCTTGCGTTCATTTATAGAAGGAAAATCTTCTTTTGTCTTCATTCCATCCTCCGTTATGCCCGCTCGCGAATGGCTACATTTATTTCGACTTTGCCGTGGGCTGTTTCCATCGGCACAATCAATGCTTCCACATCCTGATTGCTTACTTCCATGTTATCACCGGTAAAAATAGCAGGCGGAGTAAGATCAAACTGAAAACCAAGTTCATGCAGCTTGGTAACGGCCTGGGCAGTTATCATGTTGGCCAACTCGGTGATGGTCGCTTTAACCAGATCATCCATGACAGTCAGGTCCTCGCCATTCATGGCCGAGGCAATCGAAAGGGCCGAAACCTTGTCCATATCGAATAAGACGCGTCCTTCCACACCACCGGCCAGACCTACAATGGCAGCTACCCCCATAACCGGCATGGAAGTCGACTTAAGGTACAGCTCACCGCGCCGGACATCGCCGCCAAGCACTTCCTTCATTACATTGAAAGCTGCCTCTACAAAGGGATTAATATATTCTACTCTCATCATCAGCTCCTGTTAATTCTGAAGTTACTAGTGCCGGTCTGCTCAGGCACCTTTTGTATACATCGAAATGCCCTCAATCGCAATAGCCTGCCATCCGGCCATAGGCATGCGCTCATTCACCCCAAGCAATAGCACACCTTTGGCCTTGGTCTTTTCATTAAAATCCGAAAGTAGACGCTTTTGATCCACCGCGGACAGGAAGGACACCGTATCACGGCACAACACCAGATCCACCGGCGGAATAGGATTGGTATTCAGCACATCATGGAACTCAAAGAAAATCGAATCGCGTATATTTTGCAGGAAAGCCCAGCCATTACGCCCTTTAATCATGAATTCTTTGTACATGTCCGGCACATTTTCCATCATGAACACCATGTTCGGAGCCATGGAAATAGCCAGCAAGTCAGAATCATTGGCCCAAATCTTAATCCTGGCCTCAGGATAGCGCAATTTCAGCAAGCAGGCCAGAGAATACGACTCATAGCCCTTACCGCAACCGGGATTCCATACGTTAATATTTTTCGAGCTGATATCAGGCAGCATCTGCATAAGTTGCCTGATGTAATCCTCAGACCATAAATCTCCGGTATGTGGAGAAAAAAAAGTCTCGAGGAACTGATCCGCCTCGCTGTGCTCTTTAAGCTGCAGATCCATCGCCTTGCGCACCGACTTCCATTCCTCATAGCGTCCGGAGAACCACTCTTCATTTACCGGGGTAACCGCAAAGCGCTTGAAGGCAAACAGGGTTTCTTTAATGAAATCAGAGGTAACATCCGTACTGGCCTGCTGCTCGTCGCGGAAGGTTTGAGCAGCCTCAAAGGGCCGCAGGGCGGTTTCGGGAGGCAAATCCAGCGGCTTGGCCATAGCAGCAGCTACGCTGGCCGGCTCTTCGGCTTTTTTGGGAGCAAACAGCTTTTCGACATTCAGGATGATATACAGTTTACTGGCATTCTCTATGATGCCCTTGATGTACTTTACATTAATGTCGCCGAAAATCGGATGCGGCGGCTGAATGGAGCTGCTGGAAATACCGACCACCTTGTCAATATTGTCCACAATTACACCAAACACATGATCATCAACATTAAGAATCAGCAGGCTCTCCAGCGCATCCTCGCCTTTGCGTTCCGAAGGCAGGTGAAACATGGTACGCAGGTCGATAATGGAAATAATGTCGCCGCGCAGATTATACACACCGCGTACAAAGGGGGCGGCATTAGGTACATAGGTGAATTTTCCGGCCCGCGCGATTTCCTTGACATTCATGATGTCGATTCCATACTCTTTGCCGGCAAGGGAGAAGGTGACCATCTTGTAATCTATTTTGTCGCCCCGTTCCCGCTTTTCTTCCTGCTGGCCGCTTTCGGCCTTGGAATCTGCTGACGTTCCGGTATTCTGCGTACTCATATCAATTGTGCTCCCATCCAGTTAACCATAGTACTTTCACGGGCTAAAAGCCCGCGTCCGTTATCCGGAATCAACGAATCGTCATCTCCAGACGCTGCCGCTCCTCAAGCTCCTTCTTCTGTCCCAGCTCCAGCAGCTGACTGACATCGATAATGAGGCAAACCGAGCCATCACCGAGAATGGACGCGCCGGCAATTCCGGGCGAATTGGTAAACTGGTCATGCAATGGCTTGATAACCACATCCTCTTCACCGATCAGCGAATCGACCATCAGGCCAACCCGTTTCTCGTTGGTTCCTACAATGACCACAAAGCAATAATCGCTCTGCTCGTTGGTCTGAATCCGGAAAAGGCGGTTCAGGCGCAGCAGTGATACAACATCACTGCGCACATTAAACACCTCATAGTTATCGATCATCTTAATATCGCTCGGCTTGATGCGATGGCTCTCAATGACCGAGGTTATCGGAATGGAATATATTTCGCGGCCAACCCGCACCAGCAGACCCTGAATGATAGCCAGGGTTAGCGGCAGCTTAATGGTAAACCGGGTGCCCTTGCCATGTTGGCTGGAAACCGTAACCGTACCGTTCAGCTTCTCGATCTGGCGCTTTACCACATCCAGACCAACTCCGCGGCCGGAAATATTGGTAATACTGGCCGCAGTCGAAAAACCGGGTTCAAAGATCAGATTGAATGATTCCAGCTCGGTAAGCGCCTTGTTTGGGTGAATCAGACCGCGTTCGACCGCTTTTCGACGCACCGAGTCCACATCAATACCCTTACCGTCGTCGGAGATATCGATAAGGATCATGTTACCTTCATTGGAAGCCCGCAGAACTACGGTTCCCTCTTCCGGTTTGCCGGCGGCCTTGCGTTCATCGGCCTTCTCGATACCATGATCGAGCGCATTACGCACCGCATGCATCAGCGGATCGAGCAGGTCTTCGATTACCGACTTGTCCAGCTCGGTATCTTCGCCTTCGATAACCAGATTTACTTTCTTGTTCAGGTTCTTGGAAAGATCACGTACCAAACGCGGGAAACGGCCGAAAATCTGGCTGATGGGCACCATACGGATGCGCATCACCCCTTCCTGCAGTTCGCTGGTAATACGGCCCAGATTCTGGGCGGTGGAACGGAACTTGGCAACATTGGTCTTGATGTCGGTTTCAAGCCCGTCGAACACCGTATACAGGCCGCCATACTTCTCAAAAACTTCTTTTTTAACGTCTTTGATGGTACGGCCTTCTTCTATAGACTTCAGATACTCGGGCAAACTGTCAAAAAGATCCTTCAGCTCATCACGGAAACGATTCTGGGAAGTCTGGAAGGTACTCTGCAGTTCGGTAAACTGGCTGCTGATCTGGTTAAACGTAGCCTTGTTGATAACAGTTTCGGACACCAGATTAAGCAAATTGTCGATGCGTCGAGAATCAACACGCAGGATAGAGCCGGAATTCTGCGACTGCCGGCGCTGGTCAACATGTTTGTCTTCGGAAGCCAACGCTGCCTCTGCCGCCATGGCTTCTTCGGCATTGGAATCCTTGATCTGTTCAAGCGGCGGCTGTACCGGAGCCGGCGGCTGAACTGAAGGCCGTGCAAACGTCTCCGGGGCCGGAGCCGCTATGGCCTGCGGAACCTCAGCCCGAGCAGGGGCCGCCTCGACCCTGGCCGCCGGAGCAGCATGCGTCTGCCCATCCAGCCCCACCTGGGTAATTGTCAATTTTTTTACCACATCGGGAATCATGGCTATCCGCTCAAGCTCATCCACGGTCTTCTGGGTGGCCAGATAATAGTCGACCTTTGGATGGAACATGTCTTCATACAGCTTTTCGAAATCGGGGACAGTCTTCAAAACACTGCCGACATCGCGGATAGCGGCGAAGGCGTGAATGGCACTTACCGTGTTCATCACGTTTTCTTCGTCAAATTCGAGCGATAGTATATATACCGTCCGGTCTGCCCCGGCGGCTTCTTTCATTTCAAGAATCTCATACTCGGTCAGCCCGGCAGCACCGGCGGAAACCGCAGCGGCAGCAGCTTTCTTGGGTGCGGCTGACGTTGCCGGCGCTTTGGCCGCCGGTTTGGCAGCGGCTTTAGGCGCATTCTTTCCCGGAATAAAAGCGGCCAGGACGGCTTTCTGGCTGCTTATATCTTTGGTATAAGGCTTACCGTCAGAGCGCGAGTCAAGCATAGCTTTAATAATGTCTATTCCGGCCAGCAGGGAGTCGATGACATCAGCATCGACCTTGACCAGGTCTGACCGGATAGCATCAAGCAGGTCCTCCACCACATGGGTAAAGGCCGTAAGCTCATGCATCTCTACTGTACCAGCCCCACCCTTAAGGGTATGAGCAGCTCTGAATATCTCGTCAACTGCGTCTCGGTTTGCAGGATCATTCTCCAGAACCAGAATATTCTGTTCCAAAGCGTCGACTTGGCTTCTTGCCTCGGCAAAAAAGTCTTTGAGAAGTTCCTGATTGTTGGGGTCTAGGTAATCGCTCATTGTACTTCCTAGTCTTATACGGAATGAATGATTAGTCAAGGCTTTCAAACAAAGCTTTCCTAATAAAATAACCGAATCAACCGATGAATAAAAGAGTGTTCTGTGATAAATTCCAGTGGGGGAATCATGATAATCAAAAGCCAAGCTAAAGCTATACTTACGCTCGCCGTTTTCTGCATTATGGCAGTATCAGTCCATGCCGCCGACATTCTGATCCCGGAGCTGAGCATCAGCACCCATGGCAGCTTTAATGACGCCGACCGCTTTGTGCTGTCCTCCCGGTCCTCCTTCGACTTGCTTATCCAGGGCGGGGCAAAATTCTCGGCCTTTCTGAAGCTGGGTTTCCGTACAACCGACCTGGAATCTCACCTGAATGCCATCGGCACCGGCGTTAGCTTATCCAACACACCGGACAACAGCGAACTTGCAGCAGCCATCAGGCAGCTTGAACATATGCAAGGGCTGGAATTCCGCAGTACAGCAGTTACCATCGACAAACTGTTCAGCACTCCCCTCGAACTGAGCGTTTTTATTGGTCACCATGATGTTTTTGCGTCAGGAGACGATTTTGTCAATCTTTTCGGTTCAAAACCCTTTGCCACCCGCATTAAAGGCTTCATGTATTACCCGGAAGGCATCGGCCCCAATCAAAACATCTGGTACGACGGGCTGCACGAGGCCTACGGTACCGGTTTCCGCCTTTCATGGAAGGGTCTGCCAGTAACTCCCTATGTATATGCCTATCAGGATTCCTGGCTAGGGGTCGGCCACTATTCTTTCGACGCCCGTATGCTGTTCAATCAGGACCTGCTGAAACTGGAAGCTTTTGCCGGCGCAAGTATCCCGGTGGGAACTATGGGGGCCTACCGCGGCGGCATATTATTCTATGTAGATACCGGCACAATCGGCAGCTTTTATGCCCAGATCGGCGTACCTTACTGGCAACCCGATAGCGAGTTCGCGCTCAGCAATATGTATTTTCTGTTCGAGCCACGACTGCAGTTCGGCATCGCCAACCTCACGCTCTCGCTGTTCTTTCATCCGGCCTACTATCTGCAGCAGCTTACCGAAAAAGACGGTGCTCTGGATTTACGCGTAAACGTCCTGTTCGGCGACATAAATAAAGTAAGCCGCCAGGGCGGTCTCGACTCCAAACTGTCGTACGATCCGAATGCAAGCGAACAGAATATTCAGCTGGAACTGGCTCCATACTTCCAGATGGTTAGTGGCGGCGTGCGCTGGGATCTCCGGCTTACCTCCAGAATATTACCCCTCCCTGCCCAGTGGTATCACATTTTTGCGCCTACCATCGGCATCACCACATCATTCTAGACAAGGAGGCGGCATGCGCATCATCACCAGCCTGCTACTATTATTATTGTTGACCAGCACCCCGCTGTTGGCCGGAGACATAGAAACCACCGCACATTTCGGCAACATCGGCTTCCTGTGGAGCGCCGTTGACCCGATCGCCGCCGGCACCACCTTTCCAGCTACCAACTGGAATTATGGTGCTACAGTAAGCTATACCGACCAGCTGGCGGAGAACTTCACCTTCAAGGCACAATACAGCACCGATACCATTCTGCGCCACCTGGTTAAAGGCTATCTTTCCTTCCAGACCGGCATTCTTACCATTACCGGCGGACCGATACTCGGCGTATTCAACTCGGAGGCCATGCCGATAAAAGGCGGCATTGCAGTGGGCATAAGCCTGAAGCTGCCGGGCATTTTTATAGTCGAGTTCAGCAGCGAGGCCTCGATGGGAGCCGGCCTGTATACC
>JAHIWF010000174.1 GCA_018815555.1 Spirochaetota bacterium
ACCAGCCGGGGCAGCTGGCTGAAACCGGCGTACAATTCATGCTTCTTGGGCAGCTGGTCCACTAGCCCCTGCAGTTCGGCAGCCGAGGCGCGGGCTTTGGCCACGGTTGTTCGAGCCAACTCCATATCGACAAAGCTGCCGAGGGCGGGTTGATCAGCGTCCTGTTTGCGGGCCAGGCCGCGGCCGATCAGCCAGAGGGCGGCATAGCCAGCCCCGCCGATCAGCAGACTGCCGGGCAGCGGCACGCCGACCACCAGCCAGGACACAACGAAGAGACCGGCTGCTCCGCCGGACGACAGCACTGCCTGCAGCAAACTGCCGCCTGCTTTCTCGCTCATTTTCCACTCCCCAGCGCGGCGGCTTCCAGTCGGGTGATATCAGCCTCCAGCAGATTGGAGAGCACCGTCGCCAGCTCGGCCCGGTTGGCCGCGCCGGTAACGCGCACGCCATAGTCCTGCATTCCGCCAAAGTAACCGCGGTCGATATCAAAACCGATAAAACTAATCAAGGTAGTATTGGTACGCACCGGAAAATCGGCTGTTCCGGCACTGTTGCGGTTGGCATACACAGCCTCCAGAACATCCTCAGGATCGGTTCCGGCGGTATTCTGGCCGTCACTTACCACGATCAGCGAACGCAGAATGGTTCCGGACTGAGCCAGCCATTCGGTACCGCGTTCGATGGCGTCACCGATGGCCGTGCCGCCGCCGGGTGCAAAATTTTTGGGATTGCCTACCAGCGCTTTCAGTTTAGGCATGGATGCCTTACTGATAACTACCAGCGGTTGTATTTCGAACAAGGCATCGCTGAATTTAATAATACCCAGTTTAATCACCTGTCCTTCCGGCGAGGCGGCAACAATGCGTTCCAGCACCTCCATCACCTCGACGAGGGCCTGGCTGGCCTGGACGTATTTGGCGTTGCCGCCGCTGGCCGGCCAGTCGGACATCGACCCGGAAACATCCACTGCCAGCACCACACTGATACCCAGGTCGTCGCGGTTAGCTAGAGCCGGCTTGAAGGCTTCAGAAAACTGCAGGGTGTAGCCAGAGCTTTCTGAAGCCTTGACGTTGCCGGAACCACCACCGCCGAGAATATTGAACAAAGCGACCAGCGCAATGATGACAATGACCGCCGCTATCGGCAACGGATTAAAACTACGGCTTCTGCGCGCGGACATCCGGACCTCCTACTCAAAACTCAGGAACTGTACTTCCACCCGGCGGTTAGCATCAGGATCCAGGGTATCCAGCGGCTCATCCCAGCCTCTGCCCTCAGTAATCACGCGGTCGGCATCAATACCAAAGCGCTCTACCAATACAGTTTTTACGAACTCGGCACGGCGTTTGGAAATGAGTTTGGCCTGTGCGCTGGCTTCGATAAAAGCCTGCGGCCCCTGACTACGGAAATCTTCCACCCGTGAGGTATCCAGGTGTCCGACCAGTTTGACTATGGTAGTGCCGAGTATGTCCATCTGCTCGGCTACCCGCCCCAGATGGCGCAGGTTCTGCAGGATTTCTTCGGTATCGGCATCGGGATCAAAATCAAGCTTCTGTGCCTCGAAATACAATTTTATATCGGCAGCCAGCACCAGTCGCTGGTTCTCCAGATCGTTTATGTCCAGCCCGGCTTCGCGGTTAAAGCTGTTCTGAATGGTGTTCTTCTGCATCGTGTACTGGCCGCTGGCCCGGGCGGCTTCCACTGCGGCGCTATACAGCACCCGATCCGGCTCCCAGGAACTGGACGCCGGCATGATGCCAAGCATTTTGTAATATTCCTGGCTAAGTAGGAAAACTTTGTGCGCGCCGATCGGATTGTCCAGCGCCAGGAACATCTCGGTTTCCGGCAGCGTTGCCAGATGCACTTCGTCCAGCATTGACCTGGCCTCGGCCGCGCCTCCGGGCAGTTTATAGAATTCGGCCATGGCGCTAAAAGCCTGCGCGTTACCGGCCTGAATCAGGTCGTAGCCGGCAAACAGGCCGTCCACCAAGCCGGCCGCGATAGCCGGATTGTCTTTTACAAAATCATTGCGGGCAACAATGACATCAGCGATCAGCTGGTTGGCGTCGCGCGAGGTGATCAGCAGACGGGTATCCGGCACAAAGCCGGCACTGGCCTTGTCCACCGCGTCGGTAAGGTAAGGCGTCCAGGTAACCCAGGCGGCGATGCCCTTATTGTCGCGGAAAGTTTCCAGCGCCTGGTCACCGTCGTCAACATGGACAACTTTTACATCCAGCGGACTGATATCCAGCTGGGCCAGGTACCAGAGCAGAAAGAACGAGTATGCAGATGGAGAGCTGGTAAGGATGGTCTTGCCCTTCAGATCCTGAGGCTTGCGGATAAAATCGCGCACCAGAATACCGTCGCCGCCGACCGACCAGTCGAACAGACCGATTACCTGCGGAACTACCCGGCGATCACTGCGCAACGCTTCATATAATAGAGGAAGCGTATCCATACTGGACCAGATGGCCACATAACGGCCGGCCGCAAAACCGTCCAGCTGAGCCTGCGCACTCTCTTCCGGCACGAATTCAACGGCGAAACCGTGCTTTTTATAGAATACTGAATCTTTAGATGCCTTAATCCCGCCATTGGCGGCGAACAGCGCGGCGTATCCCCCCCAGGTATCCAGGGGGATGCGCAGCAAGGGCACCGAGCCATCGCCCAGATCCACATTGGCCAGCGTATAGCCGCCGATACCACCGACAGTCAGCGGCTCGGCCTTTGCGGCTGCCAGCCTGTCGGTAGACGGAATCGAGCTTACAGCGCCGGGAGTAGCCTCCGCACCTTGCGGACTGAGCAGGCGCCAAGCCAGCACGCCGCCGATAATGAGTACCAAAAGGACCAGACCGATCCAGAATGACTTTTTCATGTAAACCTCCAGAAAGGCCGTGCCTAAAAAACAGCCAGCCCCATTCCAGAATAGAGGCGATGGCTGGCATTGTCAACACAAGCGCAGGCGATGAAGGTTACGGATGGCGGGACAAGCGCGCGGCGAAGAACCGCAACGCAGTCCGCTACCGCTCAGGATTCAATCCGGATAGGTTCAGGATACAAAAAAGCGACGCGACAGCTGCTCCAGATAATTGCTGGTATGCTCTTCGGTGGCGCGGCGGGCCGCCTCCGGATCGCGGGCCTGGATAGCACGGGCCATCTGCCGCAGCGAATCGCGGAACCAGTCAAAATCATCTATTACATACTGGATCTGCTGAAGGAAGCGCGCAGTGCGGGTATTCAGCATCTCCAGAATCTCGGTAAGCAGGTCATTACGGGCTGCCTGACGCACAATTTCGTGGAAGCGCTGGTCGTCATCTATGCACTGTTTGTAATCCGCTATAATATCATAACTAGTAAAGCGATCGATTATCTCGAACAGCTCAGCCACCTCGCGCGGCCCGGCCCGCCGGGCGGCCAGTTCTGCAGCCAGACCTTCCAGGTTTTTCTTCACCTCATAGGCGTTCTTGACTGACATGATGTCGATCTGGGTAACATAGGTACCCACCCGCGGCCGGGTTTCCACCAGACCTATCTGCGCCAGCTTTATCAAAGCCTCGCGCACCGGAGTACGGCTATAGCCGAACTCCTCCATCAACTCTTTCTCGTTGATTAGCGAACCCGGCAGCAGATCCAGGTTTACGATGCGCCGTTTCAGCACAGCAAAGATATCTTTATCACTATTCATACTGCCTCAGACAGTCCAGTGGCTGCGCAAG
>JAHIWF010000175.1 GCA_018815555.1 Spirochaetota bacterium
CCTATGATGCGATGATAACTGATCGTGGCTATTCTCCGGCTATGGCTCCACTTGATGCAATTGCCGAACTATACCGGGAACCCTCCAAATATGATATTGCGGTTATCAAGGAACTCAAGCGTTTCTATATGGATATTGAAACTGCAGAGTAGCCGGTTCGGGGCTGCGCTGGATATGTTGTATGTATTCTATCCGCCACAGTGGTGCCGTTAAAAGCTAATTGGAGGTGTCGGTGCTTGGCTTTGCTATTAAAAATAAATATTCATAACTTGTTATCTGCAAATATGATTGTATATTCTTTGGCACTCTGCAAGCATTCCGGGCCGGCCTTTGCTGAGGCTTGCCCGGACGCGATAATCAATTTTTCCTTGCTGTCAGGCTCTGTAGGTCCCCGTTTTTTTTGATGAGCGCGATCAGCGTTCCCGGTTCGATTGTCCTCCCGGCCAGTTTGGCTGAATTGCCGGCCGCCTCCGGTATGCGCAGCAGCGCTTGTGTGCCGTCGGCAAACCGCAGGCTTAGTTCGCCGCGGTCTGTTTGTAGCGCCGCAGAGGCTATGCTCGAGGCAAGTTGCCCGGCGCTGTCAGTGCCGCTGTGCCCGATCAGCAGCGTGGCCAGCAGTAAGGGCTGGCCGGGCCGGGTGTGGGTTTCCAGTCGGGGCACGGCCGAGAAGCGGTAGCGGACATTGGCCCCGACCCGGTCTTCGGCGAAACTTCCGGCTGCATGTGAACTTGTCCAGCCGCCCAGGGAGCGTATCAGAGATATACGGCTCGTATCACAGTTATCTGCGGCGATGGCAGCTTCAGCCGGGCCGAGTCCGTGCTCAGCCTGCAGGGGGAAGGATCGTGCGAGCGGCTGGCTTAGATCGGAACCGCAGGCAAAGCCGCCTTCACGCAGCTGCAGGGTTTTGGTGGGCTGAAGGTGATGCAGGTGTATTATCAGACTGCCCAGTATCAGGCTTACGGTGCTGGCCTGGCCTTCCGGATCGGCCTCATGAAGCGGATAGACGGATGCACCGCCCAGCTCGCCGCAGGCCAGGGTGCGCATGGTCCAGCGCTGGTGCCAGGCGGTGCCGTCGGCGGAGAACTGCAGGATGGCATCGCAGTCGCTGTTGCCGTAAATATGGCGGGCCTGATAGGGGAAGGCCGAGGCATAGGCAAACTTGGTATACTTGTCGTTGTACTCAGCCTTGTCGTGTCTGGCTTTGTGGTTTAGCAGCAGGGTCTGCCCATCCTGGCCGGCGGTGATAGTAAACCCGGCGGCGGGCAGAGCTTTTAGGCTGGAACCGCTTTGGCTGGGCAGGGGGGCTTCGGCGCTGTGCCAGAAGGGGTGTTCTGCCGGCAGGGCCAGAAGGTTGAAGGCTTTGGCCGCCCAGTACGGGGAGCCGCCGCAGGAATAGTGTTCGAGCATGTCCGCGCAGGCTCCGACATAACCCAGCGACAGATGGCCGGCGCTGCTTAAAACCGGCTTGGTAAGGAACCATTTCAGGCCGAGATTGGCCATTGTTCGCAGGGTTCCGTACAATCCGCCTGTGCTTTTGCTGTCGGCCTGGGTCAGCAGCCCAATCGGCGCAAGGAAGGCGAAGCGGTAAATTTCGGAGCGCCCGAAACAGGGGGTGCCGCCGTCGCTTGCCATCAGGTAACTGAAATTTGTTAAAAATTCTTCGGCACGCTGCAGGTGCTTTTCGGCAATTTCCGGTTTGGAGCTGCCGTCCAGAAGCACCCAGATCAAGTAATAGTAGTGAAAAGCCCAGGCATTGTAATAATCGATACGCGGTACATTGCCATCCTGGTACCAGCCTTCGCCCAGGTACATGCTTTCGCAGAATACCAGGTTCCGGTCCAGCTGCTCCTGACTGTAGGGCATGCCGAAGCGTTTAAGTACGGCGTTGGTAACCACATTGAACAGCAGCCAGTTGTTGGCGTGGTATTGTACTTTGGTGCAGGCCAGGAGGTAGGAGGCTACCTGCCGGCGTTCGGCCTCGCTGAAGCGCTCCCATATGCGGTCGCGCGATTGCCAGAGCCCCCACGAAAGCGAGGCCATCTCCACCAGGTGCTGGGCATAGTCCACCGGGTTGCCCCAGTACTCGGGATTGGCCGGATCGGTACCGGCCAGTATGCCTGAGCGGTAAAAGCCGGCAACATCATACTGGATCCCGTCCAGCTCGAAGCCATCGGCTGTAGAGCCGGAGAGCCAGGGTGCTGCCATGATGAAGCTTCGGGTAAAGCCTTCAAGTTCGTCGGCCACCTGCCCATGGTGGCTGCGCGGGCCGGGTATGTACTGCCTGGCCTTGTGCGCAGATGCCGAGCGGGTGAGCGGCGCCCAGAGGCGCATGAAGGATTCTTCCCAATGTTTTCTGGTCCAGCCGGAGATGGCGGATTCTGTAAAATCACAGGGAGTGGAAAGCTCTAGCTTTTTCATGACCGGGCTGCTTTCGTGACTAGGCCGAAAGGATCGTAGTTGACCAGCGGCCATCTGCCCTGTGCTGTTTCCCGGCCAAAGAGAATATCGCGTATCATATGCAAGCCCTGGGGGGACAGATTCATGCTTAACAGCAGTGTAGGAGCGGTCGGCAGTGCTCCACCCAGCCCTTTGGCGCAGTAAGGATCATTGGTAAGCAGCAGTACCGGGTAGCCGGCATCTATCAGTGCTTTAGCGTAGGTCTGCGGCTTGTTGGAGCGGTCATACCAGTTCGTGCAGACGATAATTTCATAACCCTTGTCTTTTACATAGGCCAGGATACGCTCTTCCTCTTTCGGATCGAAACCGAAGGAGGTTTCGTAGCATTGCAGCCCGGGCAGTTCTTCTTCCATCAGATCCTGGAAAAGGGCAGGATGGTCATGGCGGTCGTTGGGACTCTTTATGTCGTTTCGCTGATTAATCAGCAATATTTTCTTTGCATGGTTTAGCGGCACAGCCTTCAAGTCGTCTTTAAGCAGTATCGTGGCCCTGCGCGCTGCTTCGCGGGCGGTTTCGAGTATTACGGTGTCGGTGTATGGCCGGCCAGCCTGTGCGGCATCGACCATGCCCATCTTTTCGAAGAGCCCGTATTTTTCCTTCATGCGCAGGACGCGCCGCACTTTATCATCCAGTTCTGATAAGGGGATTTTGCCGTTTTCTACCCACTCGCGGATGGTCTGGAAGGTTTCACCGCGCCATTGGTTTTCGGCTTTCATGAGCACGACATCGATACCGGCAGCCAGTGCGCGCGCGCAGGATTCGCCTACGCCGAATTTGTCTATCAAGGCACCCATGGTCATGGAGTCGCTGGTAATAAGGCCCTGGAAACCCAGTTCCTCGCGCAAAAGGTCGTGTACGATACGGCGCGATACTGTGGCTATCTCGGTATCTAGGGCGGGGTAGATGCAATGCGCCACCATAACCGAATCGAGTCCGGCTGCTATCAGGCGGCGGTAGGGCAGGAGCTCAACCGCATCAAGTCTGGCCCGGCTTACATCCAGCAGGGGGCAGGCATGGTGAGCGTCGGTAGCCGAGTCGCCCCGGCCCGGGAAATGTTTGGCGGCGGCAATAATACCTTCGTCCTGAAATCCCTTCATCATCGCTATGGCCTGTTCGGCTACCAGTTCCGGATCATCGCCGAAGGCCCGCCGGCCGATCTCGGGATTGTCCGGGTTGATATTCACGTCGACTACCGGTGAATGTATCATGTCCAGGCCGGAAGCCTTAAGCTGTTTGCCGATGGCCCGGCTTACCCGGTAGGTTAAATCCGTATCGCCGGCGGCAGCCAGACCCAGGTTAGACGGGAATTGTACAACCCCGCCGCGCGACAGATCTTTCGAGGTATCGCCTTCCTGGTCGATTACCATATGCAGGGGGATGGCCGGACTGCGCGCAGCCGCCAGGGCCCGCAGTTCGTTAAGCGTGGCGGCGTAATCCTGCGGCGTAGCGTAGGGAGGCAGTCCTTCGCCGGCTATTTTTTCCAGGGATGGTTTGTAAGATGCTGCGCCGCTTTTTTGTGCCGCTTTGTCATCACTAAAGTAGCGGAATATCCGGGCAAACGGAGAGAGGCGCAAGCCGCCGGCGTGATAACGTACGATAGCCTCGCGCAGATCGTTGGTAATGCGCGTGCCGGACATGCCTATGACTACGCATTGGCCTATTTTCTGTTCAATGGACATTGAAGCGAGTATGCGCTCTACGAAATCACTCATGAAACACTCCTTGCTGATTGTTTGTGCTGTTTTTAGTGCGTTGATTTCGGCCGCACCCTGCTCCGATGTGGCGTGCTGCCGCCACGTGAATTCACGCGACGGCACAGCCATCAATTTCTATTATTTTCTTATAGTGCGGTCGTAGGCGGTCTGATAAATCTTGAGTACATCGGCCAGGCCTACCTTTTGCATTTCACTTACGGTATTGGCAAAATCAGCAGCACTCATCGCTCCGACCATTACCCGTGCGCTCATTTCATTGGTAAGGGTACGTATCTGGCTCAGTTTGTCCTTCAGGGTTTCCGCTTCTTCTGCGGTAAAGGAAAGCAGGGGGAAGGCAGGAACTATGTAGTTCTGCATGTAGTCCAGACGTGCCTCGGTGGCAATGGCATTGGCAAACTGGCGCTCATAGTCGATGGACTGAACCATGCCGATTTTCCACTGGGCTCCGTTGCTTACCAGTGATTCATGCATGCCCATGCCGTTGGGATTGGCGGTGATGGCCGCCAGGTACTGCGGCTTGCCGTTATTCATGGTATAGGTTTGGCCTTCAACACCAAAGTTGGTTAGTATGATGCCTTCATCAGAATAGATGAAATCCATCAGTTTGATCGTGGCTACCGGATCGGGGTTGCGGACGCTGATGGACCAGCCGCCGTCGGCCCGTACCAGGGATTGCTGGATTCTGGTAAACGGCTTGTTAACTGTACCCATGGGTGGAGCAAAATGGGTGAGTTTGAAGTCCGGCAGGGTTTTGCCGATGGTAGTATTGAGGTCCGCGGTTGAGGCGAACCAGTCATGCAGTACGCCGGCCACATTCTGTGAAAGCAGTGCGTCGCGGGGATTGCCGCCACGGGTAAGGATTTCCTGGTCGATCAGCTTTTCACCGTACAGTCTGGCAATGTAGGCCAGATAGTCACGATATTGCGGTTCGGCGGGGCCATAGGCAACCTTGCCGTCGCGCAGTACGAAATCCACATCGGCGTTGAAGGCGTAAGCCAAGGCACCCAGGTTATAGGCCCAGTCCTCGCCGCGCCGCCTGGCCAGCATGGGTATCTCATCTTTTTTACCGTTTCCGTTGGGATCCATATCGCGGAAGGCTACCAGAACCCGGTATAGTTCTTCGGTAGTTTTGGGTTTTTGCATGCCAACTTTGGCCAGCCAGTCGTCGCGGATGAACCAGCCGCGGGCGGCACTGAGGGCGGATAACATAGGCACATGGTAGATATGGCCGTCCGGGGCGGTTACGGCTTCGCGCACTGCCGGATCATTCAGGATGCGTTTCTGCAGATTCGGCGCGTGTTGTGCTATTAAGTTTTCCAGGGGAACAAAAGCGCCCTCAGAACCAAGTTTCATGACGGTGGTATGTCCGCCGGATTTCTCATAGTAGGCTACGATGTCGGGTATGTCGCCGGAGGCTACCATAAGGTTGAACTGCTGGTCTTTTACTTCGGAAAGACTTGAAACGAAATTCCAGTTCAGATTGGTATTGGTCTTCCGCTCGATGACATTCCAGGCGGCGATTTCCTCCGGCACCAGCGGAATCTCAGCCGCTATGACCGCCCACACCGAGAGGGCTGTAGGCTCCGTGGCAACCGGGGTTGCCGCTTCTTTTTTACAGGCGAGAAAGGCACTCCCCACGAAGAGCGCGACCAACAATACAACTAACAGTTTCTTCGACATTGCAAGCCTCCTAAAGCTTTTGATTAACCTTTAATCGATCCGAGCGTTATGCCCTTCACGAAAAATTTCTGTAAAAACGGATAGATCAGCGCAATCGGCAAGGTAGATACGACTATGGTGGCATATTTGATGGCTTCGGCTGTGGTGCCGGCACGGTCTATCGAAACATCAAGCTCCTCACCCATTTGAGCAACCACGATGAGCTGCCGCAGTACTACCTGCAGGGGATGCTTGTTCGGATCGGTAATAAGTACCATGGCCCAGAAATAGCCGTTCCAGCGGTTGATCAGGTAATACAGGCCGATTGTGGCCAGTGCTGCACCGGACATTGGCAGTACTACCCGCAGCAGTATGGTCCATTCCGAAGCGCCGTCCAGCCTGGCGACTTCAAAGAGTTCTTCCGGAATGGTCTCAAAAAACGAGCGCATCAGGATGATGAAAAAGGGCGACGCGGCAAAGGCCAGCAGCAGCGAGGCCCTGGTGTCCAGCAGGCCCAGCGATTTGACTACCAGAAACAGCGGTATCATCATGCCGGTAGCCGAGATGAACATAGTTATTGAAACAAACAGGTTCATCACTTTGCGGCCGCGGAAACGCCGGCGTGAGAGGGGATAGGCGGCCAGAACGGTTACAGCCAGATTCAGCGCCGTTCCGAAGACTGCGTAGTACAGCGTGTTTGCGTAGCCGATCCAGATGCGTGAATCTCCGAACACCAGACGGTAGGCCTCCAGGCTGAAGGGTTTGACCGGACCGAATACCACGCTATTTGCACGGATAGCCTCGGGTGACGATATGGCGGCGGACAGTACATAGATAAATGGATAAAGCATGATCGCGCAAATAGCGGCCAGGCCAAGAGTTATGAAAAAATCACCTACAACAGCTCCTGTCGACCTGCGTATGCCCTTGTGGCGCTTACCAAAGAGATGCGGCATTCTTGAACCTCCGGGCTATCGAATTCGAGCTTACAACTAAAATCAGGGCGAATACAGTTTCAAAGAGTCCTACTGCTGTAGCATAGGAATAATCCGCACCCAGCAGACCGCGCCGGTATACGAAAGTCGAGATTACCTCAGAGGTTTCCAGTATCACGTCGTTTTGCAGCAGCAGTACTTCTTCGAAGGATACCGACACGATGTTGCCTATCCGGACCAGGAACATTAATACTATGGTGGGCATGATTGACGGCAGGGTTATGGCGGTTAATTGCCGCCAGCGCCCCGCTCCGTCAACCTCGGCGGCTTCGTACAGGGTTGGGTCGATGGCAGTGAGGGCTGCAAGATATACAATGGCCTCGTAGCCCGATTCCTTGAATATGCGGATAAAGGTATAGATGAAGGGAAAGAATCCTTGCTGCTGCATGAAGAAAATCGGTTCCAGGCCGATCGACTGGCGAAATAGATTGACCACACCGGTACGCGGCGACAGCAGATTGATTGCTATACCGGCTATGACAACAAATGATACAAAGTGCGGCAGCAGTGTTACCGTCTGAAAAGCCTTTTTTAGCCGCGGTTTGCGTACCGAGTTAAGCATGAGTGCCAGGATTATCGGTACCGGAAAGGCGAAGGCCAGGTAGTAGCCCCCAAGTACGAGTGTATTACGTAGCACCCGCTCGAAATAAATTGAGCTGAAAAATTGGCGGAAGTATTCCAACCCGTTCCAGGGACTCTTCAGGAAGCCGAGGAAGGGACTGAAGCGTTTAAGTGCTATTAGTACTCCGCTTATGGGAATGTAGCGGAAAAGCAAAAGATAGAGGATGACCGGTATAAGCATGATCCATAATGCTGGATCATCATGCAGTGATTTGGCGCGTCGCATCGTGTCCCTCCTGGCGGCTGGCAAATCGTTGTAGCCAGGCTACAACGAAATTGTACCATGCATTAGGAGCTTGTCAATCACTAAAAGAACAAATTGTGTGATACATTAGGAGCTGCGGAAAGCGGATTGACGGATTACCAGCTCGGTGTGAATGGCTTTTTCCAGTCGTGCACCGTCTGGACTGGTCGCCAGGGTATCCATAAGCGAGAAAGCCTGCTGCATAAGATCCCTGCGGTCTACCCGTATGGTGGTAAGAGAAGGAGAAGACAGCTGCGCCATGGCAATATCATCAAAGCCTACGATGGAGAGGTCGGCCGGCAGGCGCAATTCCGCCAGAGCAGCCAGACCATACAGACCAAGGGCCGATACGTCGTTATAGGCAATTACCGAAGTAAAGCCGGAGGCGACAGCGGCCGCCAGGCGTTTGGCATCAAGTGCCGAATTTTCCGAATATACAAAGCTTTGCAGTTTTTCTTCCGGCTGCCCTCCAGCCAGCCATGCCTGTCTGGCCAGAGCAAGCCGGTCGTCAAAAACCTTGGAAGGCGTAAAGCGGTTGGAAAAGGCAAAGAGTACGGCTGTATGTCCGAGGCTGAGCAGCAGATTTACCAAATCCACTATATGATCATTGGGGATCAGGACCGAGCCGAAGCGACCGGGGCCGGCCGCCGGGCAGTGCCGGTTTATCATGACAGTCGGAATATTGTGCTGCGCCAGCAATTCGATACGCTTCTGCGGCAGGGTACCCTGTACAAGCACGCCTTCCGCCCGGCCTATGGTATCTATAAAATCCGGAGGTGTTGCCGTTTCATCGCGCTCGTACACCATAAAGGATGTTGCTTTGCCTTGTTGGGCGGCCAGCATAAGGTAGCTCAGGTAGATGTCTTTCCCGTGGTAATTGGCCACATCATTAAGATCGGTAAGCAGGCGCGCCCTGAAGCTGTCTATAAGCATGGGCAGATGCGGGCGCTCGGTAGTGGCAGCAGGCTTGCAAACCATGGAACCAGACCCGACGCGCGCTTCGAGGTAGCCAAGCGAGGCCAGATAGGCAGTGGATTTGTTGATCGTCTGCGGATTTACCTTGTAGCGCAGCGCCAGTGTTCTGATTGCCGGAATATTAGACCCCAGGGGATAAACGCCGCGCAGTATGTCTTCCCGTATTAGTTCTGCAATCTCTATATATTTTTTCTGCATCACTGCCCTCGCTATCTATAACAATATAGTAAGTGTATCATACAATTTACATATTGTGATAGGTTAAGTACAGGTATTTACACCTGTGCTGTATAAAAAAAGCCGGGGCTGTGCTGGGTGCAAGCCTCGGTTTTTTTATTCTAGATTTTCTTCTACGCTTACGCGCGGCTGATTGCCGCTTACACTTCGTAGGTACCGGCTGATACCTTGCCGCCGGCACCGGTCCAGTTGGTGTGGAAGAATTTGCCTCGCTCTTTGTCCAGGCGCTCGTAGCTGTGTGCTCCGAAATAGTCGCGCTGGGCCTGCAGCAGGTTTGCCGGCAGGCGCTCGCAACGGTAGCCGTCGTAGAAACTCAGTGCCGTGGAAAGTGCTGGAACCGGAATGCCGGCTTCCACCGATCTGGCCACAACGCGCCGCCACGAATCCTGGCAGCGGCCCATAACCCCGCGGAAATAATCGTCAAGCAGCAGGTTCTGCAGCTCGGGTTGTTTGTCGAAGGCTTCCTTGATCTTGCCCAGGAAGACACTGCGGATAATACAACCGCCCCGCCACATGAGGGCTATGCCGCCGTAGTTGAGTTTCCAGCCCATCTCCTTCGCCGCTTCGCGCATGAGCATGTAGCCCTGGGCGTAGCTGACAATCTTGGAGGCAAAAAGTGCCTGGCGCAGGTCATCGAGGAAGGCCTGGCGGTCGCTTACTATAGCGGACAGGCTGCCTTTGCTGTCGGGGCCGCCCTGGCCAGTTTGACCACTTGGTCCGGCAAGCAGCTTTGCGGCGATTACCCGTTCGTCTTTCATGGCCGACAGGCAGCGTGAATACACTGCCTCGCCGATCAGGGTTACCGGCACGCCCAGATCCAGGGAGCTGATGCCCGTCCATTTACCGGTGCCTTTCTGGCCGGCGCTGTCCAGAATTTTTTCTACCAGAGCAGAGCCGTCCTCGTCCTTGAAGGCCAGGATGTCGCGGGTGATCTCGATGAGGTAGCTGTCCAGTTCGCCCTTGTTCCATTGGGCAAATGTTTCGTGCATTTCCATGGCAGTCATGCCCAGGCCTGTCTTCATCACATGGTAGGCTTCGCAGATCAGCTGCATATCG
>JAHIWF010000176.1 GCA_018815555.1 Spirochaetota bacterium
ACGCTTAGGTGCATATGCGTGATGCCATAAGCTGAACGCTTATGGCATCACGGCAAACTCCTGTACGATCTGGATGGCGTTTTCTACCTCGCTGATGCCTTTCATGCCTTTGGTCGCGGTAATGGCCGCATCAATAGCGCCCTGGGTGTTGGCAACGCCGTGCAGTACAACTTTACTGCCACTGACTTCGGCTTCCAGGAAGTGGATGGGAATGTGCAGCCGGTAGATCAGTTCACTGATGATAGTACGGCCCAGATTCAGATCAGTCAGCCGTTCCTGGCAGGCTGTATTCACAGACGGTGTAACCACCAGTTTGCGCAGGGTGTCGATAATCGCCGCTGCGGTGGAAGGCAGTTCTAGCCCCATGTTTATAGTAAGATTGTAGTTGTTCGAATCCTGCCAGTTGATATTGAAGAAATAGTCATAGAAGCCCTTGCGGTTCAGGTCGCTTTGCTTTATCAGCTGCTGGGCGTGCCGTTCGTCGCATTTAAAGCGCTGGGTAACCGTGCGTAGGCGGTATTCCATCGGGGCGTCCAGTTTAATCTTTAGTACGCCAGGCACGCCGTTGAACAAGGCCAGTGCGCCGCGGCCGACGATGATGCAGTCACCCTTCATCGCCTCTTCATACAATACCGTTGTCAGGTAGTGCAGGTAGTCATCCCGATCCTGGCTAAGCGATGCCCAGAAGCCGGGTTTTTTCTCGTCATACTTTTCGCGAACTTCCTGCCTGAGGCCCATTTCCGACATGCGGGTTTCGATATATTCCTTGTCGATGGGGCGGTATCCGCTCAGTTTTGCCAACTCGCGGGCGGTTTCGTCCCCCATTGCGCCGAAAGCTCTGGCGATACAAATAACTGACATAGAAGCCTCCTTTGGGTGGCGGCTGTCTGTTCCGCCACTAGTATAAACATAGGCCCATCGGCTCGGATTGTCAAATTTTTCTGGGGTTTGCAAGGCTGAAGCCGACGGCTGAGCTTAGCGACTGCCGGGCTTTACCGGCCGCAGCCGCAACAGCTGGTCAATCTGGAGCCTTGTATGCTAGAGTGCGGCATGGACAGGATAGGTGAGATAGCCGCATTCGGCACAGCGATTTGTTGGACTTTGTCGGCCATATTTTTTGAGCGGGCTACCCGGCGCATCAGTGTGCTGGCGGTAAACCTGTTTAAACTGTTGTTTGCCATGGCCTTTCTTACCCTCAGTGCCTGGATCGTGCGCGGGCTGCCGTTTCCGACCGATGCCAGTGGTAGAGCCTGGCTGTTTTTAAGCCTTTCCGGTCTGATCGGCTTTGTTATCACCGATATATTTCTGTTTACCGCGTATAAAACCATCGGCAGCCGCATGTCTACCCTGTTTCTGGCCCTGTCGCCGCCTGTTACCGCTTTGCTTGGGTTTCTGTTTCTGGGCGAGGCCATGGGGCCGCGTGCGCTGCTGGGCATGTTGCTGGTTGTGGCCGGTATCATTATTGCCGTACTGGCCCGCGGCAAGCTGCAGATAGCCGGCCGCAAGGTGCAGGTTCCGGTGCCTTCGCATCCGGGTGACCAGCATCCGGCCAGCCGCCCGGTACTGATGAGCAAGGAAGACAAACGCGGCTACCTGTTCGCCTTTTTGTCCACTATCGGCCAGTCTATCGGCATGATTCTTACTAAACATGGACTGCAGGACTACCATCCGATTGCCGGCAGCAATATCCGCATCATGGCCGGTATCGTTGGTTTCCTGGTGGTGGGTTTTTTCTGGGATCGCGGCAAATCCTATCGTTCAGCGCTTAAAGACCGGGCCGGACTTAAATTTACCTTTTTCGGCGCTATCGCCGGCCCATTTTTAGGTGTTACTTTGTCGCTGTTTGCCATGCAGAAAACCATGGCCGGCGTGGTAAGCACCCTCATAGGCCTTACACCGATTCTGATCATTCCACCGTCGATACTCTTATTCAAGCAGAAGGTTAAGGCGGCCGAGATCGGCGGTGCGCTCTTGGCGGTGGCCGGCACAGCGGTGTTCTTCCTGTAGGATCGGCCGGCTATCGGATTAGCCACAGAGGCCGCGGCAGGTTTACGCCGCACTGTTCTAGTCAAGCTGAATTTTGGGTCACTCTATAAAAAAAGCTTGCGCCATCGCGCGGCAGGCTCTATGCTCTTGGTATGGCTATTACATTACATTCCGAAGGAGCCGCCCGCGAGGTTACCGGTTCCAAACACGTACTGGATATTGACGGCAAGCGCTATCTGATTGATTGTGGCGCTTTTCAGGGAAGACGCGAGGAGAGCGACCGCAAAAACCGCGCGCTGGTACCTGATCCGGCCTCCATCGAAGGCGTCATTCTTACCCATGCCCATTTTGACCACTGCGGCCTTTTGCCCCTGCTGGTTAAACGCGGCTTTACCGGCAATATCTACTCTACGCCGGCCACCCGCGACCTGGCCAACATCATCATGCTGGACTCGGCCAAGATCCAGTCGCGCGACGCCGAGTATCTGGCCAAACAGGCCAAAAAGCGCGGCGAGGAGTTTAACTGGCAGCCGATGTACGATGAGGTAGATGCCATCCAGGCGGCTGGTCAGTTTGTAACCATCAACTACGGCCGGCCGATGCCTCTGGGCGACCTGAAGCTGGAATTCCGTGATGCCGGGCATATTCTGGGCTCGGCTACCGCCCATGTTACCGCCCGTGATGCCGACGGCCGCACGGTGCGTATCGGTTTCTCCGGAGACCTAGGCCGGCCGGACAAGCCGATCATCCGCGATCCTGAAAAGATGGAGCCGGTGGACTATCTGGTCATCGAGAGCACCTACGGCAACCGCCGGCATGAGTCCACCGTGGATGCCATGGAACGCCTGGCGGCAGTGGTTACCGAGACCGTGCAGCGCGGCGGCAAGGTAATTATTCCAGCCTTCGCCATCGAGCGCACACAGGAACTTATTTATTACTTCCACCTGCTGGTGGACCAGAAGCGCATCCCCAAAGTGCCTATCTGGGTGGATTCACCCATGGCCATTAACGCCACCAGCATCTTCCAGGTTCACCCGGAATGTTATGACAAGGAAACCTACGAAGCCTTCCTGCAGCACCACCAGAATCCCTTCGGCTTCAATGAACTCAAATTCTCCACCTCGGTGGAGGATTCCAAAAAGCTGAACTTTATGGACGGGCCGGTGGTAATCATGTCGGCCGACGGCATGTGCGAGGCCGGCCGCATCCAGCATCATCTGCTGCACGGCATTGAGGATGCGCGCAATACCATTCTGGTGGTCGGTTTCATGGCGGCCAATACCCTGGGGCGGCGCATCCGCGACGGCCAGAAACAGGTGCGCATCCACGGTAACCTGCTGAATGTGCGAGCAAAAGTAGAAGAAATAAAAGCCTTCAGCGCCCATGCCGACTATCAGGAAATGTGGAACTGGATGAGTTCGATGGATCTCTCCGGCTTAAAGAAGGTCTTCCTGGTGCACGGCGAGGATGACGCAGTGGAGGCCCAGAAGGCCTTTCTGGAAGGCAAGGGCATTAAAAATGTAGAGATTGTGGAATACGGGCAGCGTTATTCGCTGTAACTTAGTCGATTGACTGTCTAGTTGACAATCAAGGCTGCCCCGGTTTGGAGGCAGCCTTTTTTCAGCACATGCTGTTCAGTTTATCTACCCGGCGCTGGTGGCGGTCGCCTTCGAAGTTGGCCGCAATGTAGGCCTGAATCATCTCGATTACCGGCGTCTGATACTGGATGCGTCCACCGAAGGAGATAAAGTTGGCGTTGTTGTGCCGCTTGCACATTTCGGCGGTGTAGTTGTCAAAGAGCTGAGCGCAGCGGATACCTTTAACCTTGTTGGCGGCGATGCTGATGCCGATACCGGAGCCGCAGCACAGGATACCGAAATCGTAGCCGCCTTTCAGGTATTCTTCGCCGGCGCGACGGGCAATATCCGGATAATCCACCGAATCAGCCACATCTACCCCCAGATTTACCACCTCATGACCGGCTTTGCTCAGGTTTTCTACAATCATGTTTTTTAGCTCTATGGCGCCATGATCATTGGCTATCAGAAT
>JAHIWF010000177.1 GCA_018815555.1 Spirochaetota bacterium
CACGACAGCGGCGTTTATCAGGCCGCCCTCGTGGCAAAGCAGGCGCTCCACGATATTTCGTAGTTCGCGTACATTGCCGGGGTAAGAATAGGCTTCCAAAACGGCGCGGGCAGTATCGCTCAGTACAGGCAGAGGACGGCCGTCGCGCATCGCGGCGGTATCCAGAAACCAGTCGACCAGCGGCAGAATGTCGGGCCGCCTTTCACG
This sequence comes from Spirochaetota bacterium, assembly GCA_018815555.1. Lineage (GTDB taxonomy): Bacteria > Spirochaetota > Spirochaetia > Treponematales > UBA12059 > UBA12059. The sequence continues at coordinate 208 of JAHIWF010000177.1, forward strand.
CAGCGGCGGCACGTGCAGCCGCAGAACCGCCAACCGGAAAAACAGGTCCTCGCGGAAGCGGCCGGACTTTGCCGCGTCGTCCAGGCTGGTATTGCTGGCCGCCAGCACCCGGGTTTGCACCAGACGGGGAGTCTGGTCGCCAATCCGCTGCAGTTCGCCGTTCTCCAAAAAGCGCAGCAGCTTGGCCTGTACCGGCAGCGGCAGCTCCGCCACCTCATCCAGAAACAGCGTGCCCCCCTGCGCCGCCAAGATGCGTCCACCGTACTCCCGCTCGGCCCCGGTAAAAGCACCGCGCGCGTGCCCGAACAACTCACTCTCGGCCAGCTCCGCCGGAATCGCGCCGCAATTTATCTTAACCAGCGGCCCCGCAGAGCGCGCCGACAGCGCGTGCAAAAGGTTGGCCAGCACATCCTTGCCGGTACCACTCTCGCCGTCTATCAGTACCGTCGCGCCGGACCGGGCAAAACGGGCTGCGTCGCGGCACAGGCTTACCATCGCCGGCGAAGCACGCACCGGCACCAGCCGGCTTACCAACGTCCGGTTGAGTTCCCGGTAACGCAGTGCGTTGTTCACCGTCAGCAACAGGCGCTCGGCCGAAAAAGGCTTCTCGATAAAATCGAAAGCGCCGCTACCGATGGCGCGGACGGCCTCCTCAGGACCAGCCTGTCCCGATATTAATATAACCGGCCGCAAAGGATCGGCAGCAATCAGCTCGCGCAGCACTTGATGCCCGTTCTGCGCCCCCAGATACACATCCAGCAAAACCAGCTGACACAGAGCGGCCGCCGAGCATGCCTGGTCGTCCCAGCTGCGAAACGGCCTCACCATAAAACCCTCGCGGCGCAGCAGCATGCCCAGCCCGGAGAGAATATTTTCATCATCATCGACAAGCAGCAAGGCCGGCTGCATTACGGCTGCTTCAGCGGCAGACTGATCGTGCATTGCGTCCCCTTCCCCGGTTCGGATTCTATGTCCAGGGTTCCACCGTGCGCCAGAACAATGCGGCGGGCCAACGCCAGGCCCAGGCCCATGCCTTTCTGTTTGCTGGTGTACCATTCATTCTGTATTTTGGCCAGGGTTTCCCGGCTCATGCCGCAGCCCTTGTCGGCTACCGTAATCAGACAGCGGTCGATGGAACGGCCAAGACGGAGAACAACCAGGCCAGGTTGACTAGCCGCAGTGCCAGCGCCAGGACCGGCACAGCCCGCACCAGACGCAGCCACTGCAAAGCCGTCAATCCCGTTCGCACTGCCATCGCTTTGTCCCGGCTGGCTGCCGCCGACAGCCTCCAGCGCATTGCGCAACAGATTGGAAACCGCCTGTGCCAAAAAATTCGCGTCGGCCATCACAAGGCAGTCATCACTGCTAATGGCAGTTGCCTTTAAATGAAGCCACTGCGAGTTCGCGTCGGCCGTCTGCGCTACCGCTCCAGTCGCCCCATCCGGCCATTCAACCCGCACCGCAGGATTGCGCAATTCGGCCAACCCTTCCAGCACCGGCCGGAGGCGGCAAGGCGACAGCTGCATGGCCGGGAAGCGGTAACTGCAGCGGAAACGCTCCAGCAGTGCACCCATCTCTCCGGCCTGGTGTTCAATAAGGGCACAGGCTTCTGCATCAGCGGACGGCTTTAGCAGCGCCAGCGCCAGCGGAATCGGCGTAAGCAAATTTTTCATTTCATGCACCAGATAGCGCCCTACCGTCTCGCGCTCGGCCAGCTGCACCTGGGTCCGGTAGTCCTCCAGCCGGCTGCCCAGCGCGTTAAAGGCGACGTACAGCTGCCGCACCTCAGTGGTGCCGCGCCGCAGCTGCAGTAGCGGCAGAGGCGAAGCAAGATCAGTATCCAGCCGCCGCGCCAGCAGCGTCAGCGGCTCGCCAAGATACTTCAGGCCGACCAGCCACAGGAGGCCGGTCACCACCAAGCCCAGCGCCGCCGCAAACATAGTAAGCGCCGCCATGCCGCGGGCCACACTCGCGCGCACAAAAGCCTGCGCCTGCAACGCGGCGGCAGCCCGGTCCAGCTGTCCCGAAAGCGCTTCCAGCTGCGCCAGCGTCATCCCGGCAGCGGCTCCACTTCCTGACTCACGAGCGGCGCCATACAACTGACCGAGCTGCAAGCCTGCTTCGTCCAGCGCCTCGGCCACGGCCGCACTGCCGCCGCTGTCCAAATCTTCGGAAAGCCCCAGCCAGGCCAAGGCGGCCAGCAGCAGCACAAAGAGCAAAGTTAATATTGTATAAAGCACTAAAAAACGCTTCACGGACTGTCCACCCGGAACACCAGCTTCGGTACCTGCTGGCGCCAAAGCGCGCGCACCGCGCTTTCATCGGCAATTGCCGGTATATGCAGCTCCGCCTGCAGAACCAGGGCCAGCAGCTGCCCGTCCGCGAAATACCATTCCGGACGCTGGAACGCCGCCACCGCATCCTCCTGCCGGGAATACTCCTCCAGCCGATCGCCGCGTCGTACCAGCCAACGCCGGTCCAGGCTGCGGTACTGCAGAGTGTGTACCTTGGCCAAAGCAGATTTCGTTCCTTCGGTGCCATACATGAACCCAGAAAAATGCAGCTCCACCGCCACCGAGCGGTCAATCAGCGGCAGCATTTCCTCGGTAAGTGCCCCGGACAGTACCACACTGAACAAAGCGCCGCCCTCGGGCAGCGCCAGAAATTCGGGCCGCTCGAAGGCAACCTGCACCACCGTGAGCAGCCCGAAAGTCAGCAAAAGCCGCCGGCCGAACTCGGCCAGGGCTGATTGCAGCTCACTCATTACAGGTTAAAATCCAGCCCCAGGCCGACATGCCAGTTCATGGCCCGGAAGGCGGCCGGCGGCGCTACGATATCCTTATGTACGCCGGCCGATGGCATCCAGTCGCCTAGGGCTATCGGATAGTCAAAGCCGCCGTTCAGGCTGATTTTAAAGAAATCGCGATACGGATCCGGCTGGAATTGCAGGGTGAGGTAAGCGCCGGTGTCTAGAAGACTGCGACTCCAGTCGCTGGATCCGGTAATCGAACTGACTGCGCTCTCTACAAAACTGCGCTGGTTCTGCTGGATGGAGAACGATTCACTGGCCAGGCCGACCAGGCCGCCCAAGCCAACATAAAACTGCCGAGCCAGTTTAATTTTATACTGGAGCAGAAAATCATTCACCTGAATGCCATAGCTTGCGTAACTATAATAATCATCATAGCCATTGCTGTCCTGGTCGATTGTATCCACTGCATTGACCACACGGTGCCCCAGACTGGAGAACCCGCCGCCCCAGGCGTTCCAACCCAACTGTAGATTGTCGCCGATATTAAAGCGCGAGGTTCCGCCACCGGAATTCACGAACGGGTACAGCCAGCCGCTAAAAGCAGAATAATTTCCACGGGTGGCCAGATAGCTGTTCATGGTGCCTATGTCCAGGAACTGTCGCACATCGAAGCGCGGGCCGCCGCCCATGTTGATGACAGGGCCGTTGTACTCTTCCACCGGTTGATTCTGAGCCTCGGCTTCGGCGTTGATCGCGGCCAGCAGCTGGTCCATTTCCGCATCTGTTAAAACACTGGATTCCTGCGCGCCAAGCGGCATTGCAAGGACCAGAACCAGCATAGCCGGCGCCAGCAGCCGGAATAGCTGTTGATTCATCATCACTTTGTTCAAAATTGTTTTCATGTATATCCTCCATGCACAACTAAGCAAAACCTGTGCCAATCCCACCTGATTATTAATATAAAGCTGCCGGTAAAAATAAACTTCATTAATTGTTTTTTATAAAACAAATTAAAAATTAGCAAGCAGATCGTTAAGCGCCGCAAGCGCCGTGCCGGAATCAAAACTTTAGACCGAGAGCCGAAACTGACTAAATAACTATCACGAATGATAGTATCATGCTATCACCACTGATACCAGAAAAAAAGCTGGACAGCCGCCAAGTTTCGGCTATACTGCCGGCAAGGAGTACCCCATGTTTCAGAAAGCTGTTTACGACCTGATCGACCGCGAGTTTAACGGACGTTCCTGGAACGGCCCCTCTCTTATGGCCACCCTGGAAAAACTGGATGCCTCCACCGCCGCCAGCCAGGCTACCTGGGAAGGCTACAGCGCCTGGGAAATAGCCATCCATTGCGCTTGCTGCAAATTCATCATCCTGGACGACCTGGGTATAACGATGCCGGAATGGCCCTACGGCCGCGAACATCTGTTCGGGCAACCGGAAGACAGCAGCGAGGCCACCTGGCAGCGCGACAAACAGCTGTTTACGCTGGTCCATGAACGCTGCATGCAGGCCATCAAGGCACTCTCACCGGAACAACTGGCAGCTGAGATGCCCAGCTGGAAGGCCCCCTGGGTAGAGATCATCACCTGGCTGACCACCCACGACGCCTTTCATGGCGCACAGATCAGGTCGATGGGCCTGGCGCAGCTTAAAGACAAAAAACACGACTGAAAGCTTGCAAGCAGACAGATAAAGCGCGATCATTCTATATGCAGACAAAATAGTGGCCGGGTGGTCTGCACCCGGCCCGGTCTTTAATAATGTCATCAGGTAATCCGTATCCGACTCGAAATCGACAGGAGGTACCCGATGAACATTTTTTCTTCGTTACGCTTCAAACTGCAGCTACCCACCCTGGCACTGCTGCTGGTACTAGTGCTTTTTATCAGCCTGGCAGTCATTATCTCGGTAGAGACACATCAAGCAGGAACCAATCTGGCTATTTTACGCACAGATACCGGCACAATTAGCGACTGGGTAGCCGCTGCCGAGGCGTATCTACAGCAGGACAGCAGCTATTCCGAGGTAGCAAAAACCTGGGACTTGCTTCGGCCGGACTTAATTGATGAATTTAATCTGGATACACCAGCCGCCCGGTTGGAGGATGCCAGAAAACTCCTTGATGATGATCAGACCATAAAAGCCAGGGTATTCGAGCTTACTACACAGTCCATAGGTAATTCCAATACTTACCTGTACGAAATTTCCAAAAAACTGGCCGATCCCCGCCAGCAGGCTTTGGTAAGCACTCTGGAACGCCTGGTTATCGGCGGAGCTACCGCCAATACCAACGCCGGTTATGCCATTCAGGTGCTGTATCTGGAAGCCCTGTTAAACCCAGCCAGGCTTGCCGAACTTGATGCCCTGCTTGAAAACGGCATTAAAAACGCCGAGGCCGATGTGGTTAGCCTGCGCGGCACCCCCTTCGAAGGTTTGCCAGTAGCGGCACTGGAGGCCAATACCGAGATAAAAAACCTGGTATCAAAGCGACAGGCAAATGCCAAACAATTGCAAATGCTGAGCGTCGATATCCATACTACTCTCGACTCGGTGCGCCGGCTAATTCTACAGCGCGAAAGCGGAGCACTGGAGCGGGTATTCACCGACATGCGCCGGCTCTTGTTCATTACATCGCTAATAACCGGCGGCATTACCATACTGATAGCGCTGCTGCAGCTGCGTTTCTCCGCCAATTTGTCCAGGCGGCTGGCCGCCGGCGCTCAAGCTGCCAGCCACCTGGCCGATGGCCTTCTGGATACCAGTCTGCAGGCCAGGCACAGCGACGAGCTGGGCGTTCTGGAACAGGCCATCGGCCAAACTGCCAACAAGCTGCGTGAAGTAGTCAGCGAAGCACTGCACACCAGCCAGTTGGTAGCTGAACTCAGTACCGATCTTTCAGAGGCCACCAACCAGATGTCGCTGGGCATAGGCGGCATTTCCAGCAGCAGCATGCAACTAGCCCAGGGCTCCAATGAACAGGCAGCCAGCGCCGAAGAAGTATCAGCTTCTATAGAAGAAATGAGTGCAGCTATACGCCAGAATGCCGACAACGCCACCGAAACCGAAAAAATTGCCCGTAACGCAGCCAAAGGTGCTAGTATTGGGGCAACTGCAGTACAGGAAACCGTCGGAGCCATGCGCGAAATCGCGGTCAAAATTTCCATAATCGAAGAAATTGCCCGCCAGACCAACATGCTATCGCTGAATGCCAGCATCGAAGCTGCCCGCGCCGGCGAGCACGGCAAGGGCTTTGCAGTGGTGGCAGCCGAAGTGGGCAAGCTGGCCGAACGCTCGAAAACCGCCGCAGGAGAAATCTCCAAACTGGCCGGCAGCAGTGTGGCGGTAGCCGAACACGCCGGCACTACACTCAATGCAATTCTGCCGGAAATCCAGCGTACCGCCGATCTGGTACAGGAAATTAATCTGGCCAGCCACGAACAGGACCAGGGAGCCAGCCAGATTGCCGCGGCCATGACCCAGCTGGACAGCGTCATCCAGAACAACGCCTCCATGTCCGAGGAGTTCTCGGCCAGCAGCGAACAACTGGCCGGTCAGGCTCAGGCTGCCAGCGAAGTTTCCGCAGAACTGGCCGACAGCGCAGAGCAGCTGCGCGCGGTAGTCAGCTACTTTAAATTGGCTGCGGGCAGCAACACCCCGCCGCTGCTAACGACAGGCGAAGGACAGACTCCGGACGAGAACTAGCGATCGCGGCCATTTGGTCAACCTGTAAACCTACCCCGGCGAACCAAAACTGTCAGACTAGCAACAGGTATACCCCAGGGCGGTATACCTGTTGCTTATTAACTACCGATTTGGTATGGTATTTCAAAATTATACCCGGGGGGCGTATGGCAGATTCAAAGAACAGCACGACACAAGGCAGCGCAATAACGCGATTGCAGGTACAGGGCATGATGTGCGGCAAGTGCGAAAAAACCGTAAGCGATATTGCCAGAGCAATGCCGGCTGTATTGCTGGCCTCGGCATCCAGTAAAAAAGGTCTGCTCGAACTGCACTGCGAAACCGGCACCAATATTCCGGAACTCGTAACCAAACTGGCACCCTTGCTGGAAAAAGCTGGTTATCCGCTAAAAAAACCAGAGCAGATGCAGACATCCAGACGTGATTTGCGTATTGCCAGTGTTGCCGGACTGGTACTGGCCGCACTCTTCCTGCTGGCCGAGCTTTCGGGACTCTTTACCCTGATACCGGTAATCGGCGACCAGAGCAGCTTCTTCGCATTGCTGCTGGCCGGTCTGCTTACCAGCCTGCATTGTGTATCCATGTGCGGCGGTATTGCCTTGTCCGCAGGATTGCCGGCCGGCTTTCCCACCGGTACTGCCGCCAGCACGCCGCCCAGGCAGGCTGCTGTAAGCCGTCTGCTGCCTTCCCTCAAATATAATCTTGGTCGGATAGTCAGCTACACCCTTATCGGCGCTCTGGCCGGAGCTTTTGGCCGGGGACTGGGGCTGAGTTCCCTTTTCCGGGCCATTCTGATGGCTGCGGCAGCCGTATTCATGCTGCTGATGAGCCTGTCCATGACCGGGCTGCTGAAATTACCCCGCCTGCGTCTGCCCGGTCTGGCCCGCCTCAACAAGACCGTCCACCAGAAAGCAGCTGGACTTGGTCCCCTGGCCATTGGGCTGGCAAACGGCCTGATGCCTTGCGGCCCCCTGCAGGCCATGCAGCTTTTTGCCCTGGGCAGCGGTTCGGCCCTGGCCGGAGCGCTGGCCATGTTCGCGTTCTCGGTGGGGACGGTTCCCCTGCTGTTTTTATTCGGCAGTGGCGGAGCACTGCTGCCGATACGCTACCGGCTGATGGCTGTCCGGACCGGTGCCATTCTGATCGGTTTCTTAGGATTAACCACCCTGGGCCGGGCCTGGTCGCTGGCCGGTTTTACACAGCCGCTTGCCGCACCCCAGGCCGCCGCAAGCAGCGGGGTCAAGCTGTCCGCAAAACCCGAGCCAAAATTTTCCGGCACGGTAGCCACCATCGTTAACGGGATTCAGGAAGTACGCATCGATGTAGGTGCACGCAGTTACGGAGAAATTATCGTGCAGAGCGGTATCCCCGTACGCTTTAACCTGAACGCCGCGCCTGGCAAGCTCAACGGTTGCAACGATGCCATCATCATTCCTGCCTTTAAAATAACCAAGCCTTTGGTGCATGGCGATAATATCATCGAGTTTACGCCACAGGCCACCGGCATCGTCCCCTATTCCTGCTGGATGGGCATGATCAACTCGCGCATCATCGTAGTGGCGGAACTGCCTTGACCAAAGAGCAGTACAGCAGTATATTATACCCCCAGGGGGTATTATGATTACTACCAAAACCATACCTATTCAAGGTATGCACTGCGCTTCTTGTGCGCGCAGCGCCGAAAAAGCCGCTGCACAGCTTCCCGGAGTACACAAGGCCTCGGTAAATTTTGCCACCGAAGCCCTTACCATAGAATTTGATGATGACCAGTTGCAGCTGCAGGCGGTCGGAAAAGCCATCAAGAAAGCCGGCTACGAAGCCCTGCTGCCGGCCGAAGGGCGGGCAGCCACCATTCCCGTAGGCGGCATGACCTGCGCCAGCTGCTCGGCCGCCGTGGAGCGCGCCGTACTGAAACTGCCGGGCATACAAACAGCCTCGGTCAATCTGGCCAGCGAGAAACTGTCGGTACAATGGGACCCGGACAAAACCCGACTGTCGGAGATTAAGCAGGCTGTCAGCAAGGCCGGCTATCAGCCGCTGGCGCTGGACTCCGGCAGCAACCAGGATGCCCATGCCGCGGCGAAAAAACACGAGATGCAGTCGCTGAAAAAGCGCTTCATTGTAGCCGCAGCTGCTGCGCTGCCGCTCTTGTATATCTCTATGGGACACATGCTGGGCTGGCCGCTGCCGGCATTCCTGCATCCAAAGATGAACGCGCTGCTCTTTACACTGGCCCAGTTGGTGTTGACTATTCCGGCAGTAATTGCCGGCTGGCGATTTTACAGTACCGGACTGAAGGCTTTGCTGCACCGGTCGCCGAATATGGACACGCTGATAGCCATCGGAACTTCGGCCGCTCTGTTTTACAGTCTCTGGGCTAGCGTGCAAGTAGCCCTTGGCGACCATGCGGCCACCGAGCACCTGTATTACGAGGTGGCTGCCACTATTCTGGCACTGATACTGCTGGGCAAATATCTGGAAGCCCGCTCCAAGAGCCGGGCCTCCGACGCCATTAAAAAACTGATGGCCCTCACACCCAAAACCGCCGTGGTGGTACACCCGGACGGCGATATCGAGCTGCCGGTAGAGGAAGTGGAAACCGGCGACCTGATCCGGGTACGCCCGGGCGAGCGCCTGCCGGTGGATGGCCTGCTTATGGAAGGCCACACCAGCATCGACGAATCGATGCTCACCGGCGAGAGTCTTCCGGTAGAAAAGGTTCCCGGCGACAAGGTGGCCGGCGCAACAGTAAACGGCTCCGGCATGTTCGTGTTCCGGGCTACCGCCGTAGGGGCCGACACCGCGCTGGCGCGTATAATCCGCCTGGTGGAAGAAGCACAGGGGTCCAAGGCACCAATAGCCGCGCTGGCCGACAAGGTGTCCGGCATATTTGTACCGGTGGTCGTGCTGATAGCGGTATTGGCCTCGGCAGCCTGGCTGCTGTCCGGCCAGAGCATTGAATTTGCCCTGCGCGTCTTTGTGGCCGTGCTTACCATCGCCTGCCCTTGTGCCCTAGGCCTGGCCACCCCGGTAGCCATCATGGTCGGTACCGGCAAGGGTGCCGAGCTGGGCATACTCATCAAGGGCGGCGAAGCTTTGGAGCGGGCACACAAGATTACCAGCGTTATTTTTGACAAAACCGGTACCATCACCGAAGGCCGCCCGTCTCTGACCGATGTGGCCAGCTACGGCCTTGAACCTAATTCGCGGCAGAGCCAGGACGCAGTATTGCAACTGGCGGCCGGAGCCGAACAGGGCTCGGAGCACCCTCTGGCCGGAGCACTGGTAGCGGCAGCCGAAAAACGGGGACTGTCCCTCGAGCGGCCGGAAAGCCTGAAAGCGGTGCCCGGTCGCGGTATTGAGGCCGTGATGAAGGGGAGCAAGGTGCTGGTAGGGAACGAACGCATGATGCAGGAAGCCGGAATCAATGTGAGTGTGGCCGCAGCCGACAGCAAAGCGCTGGCTGACGATGGCAAAACCGTCATGTTTGTGGCGGTAGACGGCCAGCTGAACGGCATTCTGGCGGTGGCCGACACTGTAAAAGCCGGCAGTGCCGAAGCGGTGGCCGCTCTCCGGGCCATGGGCATCGAGACGGCCATCATCACCGGCGACTCGCTGGGCGTGGCCAAGGCCATCAACCGCCGGGTAGGCGCCGACCGCCTGCTGGCCGAAGTGCTGCCGGAAGACAAAGCCGCCGAAACCGGGCGGCTGCAGGCCGAAGGAAAACTGGTGGCCATGGTCGGCGACGGCATCAATGATGCGCCGGCACTGGCCAAGGCTGATATCGGCATAGCCATCGGCAGCGGCACCGACATTGCGGCGGAATCGGCCGATATTGTGCTGGCGCGCAGCAATCTCATGGATGTGGTGGCCGCCCTGGCCCTGTCGCGAGCCACCATGCGCACCATCAAACAGAACCTGTTCTGGGCCTTCGCCTACAATACCCTTGGCATCCCCGTGGCCGCCGGAGTATTGTATCTCTTCGGCGGGCCGCTGTTAAACCCGATGTTTGCAGCGGCGGCCATGTCGCTGTCCAGCGTATCGGTTGTGGGCAATGCTCTCAGGCTCAAGCGCTTCAAGGTTGGCGGCAAAGCTAACACAGTAAAATCCAGATAGTCAGGCAGGAGACAATATACATGAAACCAGGGGCGGATAGGATTTCCCATAAAGCTCAGGGTGACCAGTTGCCGGCAGCGGCGGCCATTCCGGCCCCTGCTGAACGCAGCGCGGCCGCCCTGAAGACTACAACGGACCACGCGCGAGGCCAGCCGGCAAAAACCGGCGCGCTATCGGCCGGGGACAGGTCATTAATGGCTGACCCAGCAGCCATTAATGACGCACACTGCTCCGGCACCTGCCAGCGCAGCACCGAACGCCCTGCCGAGCTGAAGCGCAGCCTCGATTCCCGCCTGGCGCGTATCGAGGGCCAGGTGCGCGGTCTGCGCCGGCTGGTGGAACAGGATGCCTACTGCGACGACGTGCTGGCCCAGGTCGCCGCCGCCCGCTCCGCCCTGGCCAACGCCGCCCTGTTGGTGCTTGAACACCACATGCACCACTGCCTGATCGACCGCCTGCAGTCCGGTGACGACAGCATCATCGACGAACTTATGACCACCTTCAAGCGCATGGTCTGATTCATCATAAAATTCCTGCCTGATATTTTTGAAATACCACAAAAATATCAGGCCTTTTTAGCAATAAATATTCATTAACACTCTTGTTTCATGCAGAATTCAGCATAAAACAGCCGTATTTTGCAAATAACAGCATAAATATGCATTCTGCAGGCATATCCGCCCGATGGCGCAAAACAACTGAGTTATGTTATACACAAGTGAATCAAGTTTGAAATCACAGCTCGAGGAGACTTGCATGACCAGTAAAGATTACATCGCGATGGACGAAAAATTCGGTGCCCATAACTATCATCCGCTACCGGTTGTCATTGCCCGTGCCGAAGGTGTCCATGTAGAAGATCCGGAAGGGAAAAGCTATTTCGACTTTCTTTCCGCCTACTCCGCCGTCAATCAGGGCCACCGCCATCCGCGCATCATCAATGCGCTGATAGATCAGGCCAATGTCTGCACGCTTACCAGCCGGGCTTTTCATAACGACCGCATGGGCTTGTTCCTTAAAAAACTCTGCGAGTTTAGCGGCTATGAGCAGGCCCTGCCGATGAACACTGGTGCCGAAGCCGTAGAAACCGCACTTAAGGCCGCCCGCCGCTGGGGTGTAGAAATAAAAGGCGTCAAAAACGGCGACCAGGAAATAATTTGCGTACAGGAAAATTTTCATGGCCGTACACTTGGTGCCATTACCATGTCCAACGATCCGGATTCGCGGATAAACTACGGCCCCTATGTGCCCGGCTTTATCAGCGTGCCCTACGAGGACATCAAGGCCATGGCCGCGGCCATTACTCCGAATACCGTTGCCGTAATCCTGGAACCGATACAAGGCGAAGCCGGCGTCTGTGTGCCCTACGCAGGCTACCTGAAAGAAGTGCGCGAACTTTGTACTAAAAATAACGTTTTATTCATCTGCGACGAAGTACAGACCGGTTTCTGCCGCACAGGCAAACGCTTTGCCTGGATGCATGAGAATGCCCGACCGGACATCATGTGCCTGGGCAAGGCCCTGGGTGGCGGCGTCATGCCGGTTTCGGCGATTGTAGCCGACCACGCCGTGATGAAAGTATTTACTCCCGGAACCCACGGGTCAACCTTTGGCGGCAATCCGCTGGCCAGTGCTGTTGCCATGGCTGCCCTGGACGTGCTGGTCGACGAAAAGCTGGACGAGCACGCCGAGGCCATGGGCCGCATTTTCCGCGAAGAAATTGGCAAAGCCGCGTGCAAAAATATGGTAAAAGTGCGGGGCAAAGGGCTCTTGAACGCAATTCTCTTTACCGAAGGCTTCGACGCCTGGCAAGTCTGTCTGGCCCTGCGCGATGCCGGTCTCCTGGCCAAGCAGACCCATGGCAACATCATCCGCTTCGCACCGCCGCTGGTAATCAGCGAGGCTGAACTGCGCCAGGCCATCGGCATCATCAAGGACGTGCTGGCCCGTTACTGAGGCAAACGCCTGCCTTGGCGGCTCTAAACTCAACTCAACAACTGCGACCGGTTGTAATGGCCGCCGGTTGCTGTTTTCCGTTTCCGGACTCAGGCCGCGGGGTATCCTGGCCCGCAGCGGAATACTGCTTGCGGGGCTGACAAAAGGGCCGGCTTGATTCATACTTTGGCACATGGATGACCAGACAAAAATCGAGCGCTACATCGAAGCCGCCGCCCGGGCCAACGAGCCAGGCGGGCTGGACCGGCATACCCTGGAAGACGCGGTGCGCGGGGCCGGCCTGGATGACGACGACCTGGCACTGATAGAAAAACGGCGGGCTGATTTGACGATTATGGGCAAGGGTTTTGCAACCAAAGCGCTCTGGAAAGACGCCGCTGAAAGCTGGCAGGAAGTATCTGATCTGGCCCCCTGGGATCCACTACCGCTGCTGCAGTTGGCCGAAAGCCGGATCGAACTTGCCTCCGGCGGTTTTCCGCAAAATACACCCATGAGTGACCAGTTGAGCCTGGCCGAAGCCAGTATCCGCCGGGCCATCAGCCTGGATCCCGGCCAGGAAAAAGCTTACAGCCTGCTGGCCCGCATCGAAAGCTTGCGTAACCCGCCCCCGACAAGCAGTTACACAAGTGCTCCGACCAAGCGGCGGCGTCATGGGTTTAGCCGCATAGTAGTCATTCTGGCACTGGGTCTGCTCGCCGCCATTGCCTTCGCCGCTTTTTTGGTTGTGATGCCGGTGGAATACAACGAAACGCCACCGACGATAATGCAGGAGCTGCCCGTAGAGATTCCAGCCCCGGCCAACCAGGACCAATCGGCAGCACCCGGCGGCGAAACCTACATTCCGGCCAGTGATACCGACAGGCGACAGGCAATCCGGGTTAGCCCCCGCCCGGGCGACTACGCGCTGAGCTGGTCAGCAATCCGCTCCAGCCTGGAGGCTTATCCCGGCAGTGAGCCTTCCTGGAGTTACAGTCTGGCAGCGGCCGCAAGCTCCACTACAAGCGCCTTCCGCGAGCTTACCGTGGCCGCACATTTTCTGGACGCAAGCGGCAAAATCTTGTTTACCAGAAGAGTAGAAGCGGTACAGGACTTTGAGCCAGTGCATTACCCGGGCGACCATATCAAAGTGGCACTACTGGTGTACGAAAAAGGCAGTCCACCAGAGATTAGCGAGGTCCGGCTCGAACCGGTATTCGCCGACCTGGTAGCGGCGAGTGCTGCGCCTCCGGCGCCTACCGGTATTCCGGTAAGCTGGCTGGACGAAAGCGGCCAAGCGCTGGCCCGCGGGCTTAGTCTGGAGCTGCGCGACCTGCGACAGCAAAGCGGCTTTAACCAGAGCTACCTGTATGTAGACATCGCTTATTACAATACCGGCCAGCAATCCTTTAAGCGGCTGAAATTCCGCTGTGAATGGTATGACGCGACTGGAAAGCTGGTCAGTCAGGAAAGCAGCTGGGGTTTCATCGAAGATGATCCTTTGTTTGAACCGGGTCGACGCGGCGTGGTCGGGTTCATTCTGAACGCGGCAGAGAAAACCGGCAGTCCTGCGGCCCTGCGCGTCATTGTTGAAGAAGCCAGTTCGCTGTAACAGCAACTGGTCACGATGTACTATTCCCGGTATTTTTCCAGCAGCTCGTCAAAGCGTTCTTCGCGCAAGTCTTTGAGCGCCTGCCAGATTTGCCGGGCAAGCAGTGGATTTCTGTTCACAAAGCCATGTGAAAGCATCAGATAATAGGGCTTGGAAACCACCGGCGGCTCCAGCTTTACTACATTCCGGTAACGCTGCGGATAATCACGCAGCAGGGCATCCGCAGTAACTGCTTGAAGCGCAACTACCTGCAGACGGTTCAGCTCCAGCATATCCAAAAGATTGGTGGTACCGGAAACTTCCGCCACCTTTACCCCCATCGACCGCAGATCGGCTACAATTGAATAACCCAGCGGTGCACCTACTGTAAGGCCGGCTTCGGGCAGACCGGATCCGTCCCACTGCAGGCCGCTAGAACGATGGACGTACAGCGAATAAGCTATGGTGGTTATCTGGCGCGAAACATCAACCGGCCCGCGCAGGGTATTATCTAAAGTAGGATACCAGCCCAGCTGCAGGCGGGCTTCCGAGTAGCTGGCGTTAAAAATTCCGTCGTAACTGTTGTTGCCCAGGCCGGCCACACAGCGGCTCCAGGGAACGCGCACCAGCTGTATGGAAATGCCCGGAACTTTCTCGGCCAAGGCCTGAACCAGTTCTACCGCAAGCCCGGGCAATTCCGGCAACACCGTAGAACTGTTGCCCATATAATAAGGGGGCTGTTCTTTATCCTCGTAGGCGATGGTCAAGCTTACCTGTGCAAACAGGCGTAAAGCACTGAAAGCCAACGCCCAGAAGACCAGAATGAGACGTCTTTGACTCGAATAATTAAAGCGGCTCATACAATAAGTATAGAGTTTACTGTGGGATTATCAAGCAATTATATCAAATATCTCCAATGTTTCAGACTTTATTCTTCAGTTGGTATACTTGTATCGTATAAATTCGCCAACTGCAGCCGCGATTTGGTCTCGGTCTTGCGGTAGATATTGCTGATGTGGTTTTTTACCGTACCGGGACTGATAAACAGGCGGTCGGCTATTTCCTGGGATGATTTTCCCTTAAGCAGCAGAAAAACGACTTCCATCTCGCGCCGCGACAGGCCCCAGGCTTCGGCGAAGGCATCTTTCGGATTTTCCGGAGGGACCATGGTCAATAGCTCCTGCTCGGCGGCAGCACCCTGTTGAACCTGCAACTCGGCCGTACCCACCATAAGAAGATCGCCGGGCAGCAGACGCATTGACCCGTTAACCCGTCCGCCATTCACGAAGGTACCGTTGGTGCTGTCCAGATCCTCCACAAACAGCTCACCCTGCTGAAGGGAAAAGCGGCAATGCTTGCGCGATACTTCGACCGAGGACAGAATCAGGTTGCAATGTTCATGCCGGCCTACCAGAAAAGGCTTGTCGTCAAGTAAATAGACCGAAGGAGCGGCTCCTTTTGCCCGGTATTCGATGCGCCATTGTGCTGTTTCCGGCATAAAACCCCCTGTCAGCTTAGCTGTGCAGCCCAGTGTTATCTGATCCGCCCCCACAAAAGTATCCCAGCTTGGCCGCGGCGTCAATGGCATTCACGGCAAAGCTGCGCATCAAAAAAAGGAGGCCACCCGCAGGCAGCCTCCTGTATTGCAATCTATTCCCTGCGATTCGGTCAGGCTTTCCCGGCGATACGGTCGTTTACCACCGCCAGCACTTCCGGGAAGTCCATCTCCAGCTCTTTTAGATGCTCCGGAGTCGGACAGCCGTCGCTTGTCCAGCCACGGCGCTTGAACACGGCGTCGATCAGGCTGTCGTACTGCTTCAGGCGGAATTCGCGGGTGATCTTCACTTTTTCGGCGACGGATTTACCGGCCGGGTCGATGCCGATCTTCTCTTTCATCTGCTTGTCGTAGCGTTCCCCGCGGGCCACATATTCGTCTTCCAGTACCGGACCCATGGCGCGGTACGGCGGATAGTCGTCCTTGCGCTGGCCGCCGCCCTGGCGCACATTAAACACTCGCTGGAAGTTGTACACCTTCTCCGACATACGAATCAGGCCCGGCCAGTCAAGCGGCTCGCCGGTAATGGCGGTGTACAGCTCACGGTAATTGTCCACATGCTCAGGAACCTTGTTCGGCTCGGGCCACTTGGCGTTGTCGGCCGGCTCCACATCGTTCCAGGGCAGCTTGCACAGACCTTGCAGGCCGAACCAGGTGCGGAACATCGGGAAGTAATGCAAAGCCTCGGCCTTGTTCTCGAAACTCGGGATGCGGTTGTTCACCATATCCATAAAAATCAGCCAGGCTTCGTCGTGCTGCGGCCCCTTGTTGGTCAGGTAGTAGCCGCCCTGCTGGGCCAGTGATTCTTTACTGATATATTCTGATTGCTCAAGGCCCTTGCCGTGCAGCGCGATATCCTTCATGAACTGGGCGTCAGCGCCGTATTCTTTGGCAAAATACTCGGCCAGATACTTTACACCCTTACCGGCTAAAACGCCGAAGCGCTTGCCGTCGGCCATATCGTGCAGTATCTGCGCGGCACCTTCCCAGTTACCCCAGCTAAGGTCGATGCCGTCGGTGCGTTCCTTGTTCAGAATACCGTGCTCCCAGCATTCCATCAGGAAGCCGGTCATGGTGCCAAAGCTGATGGTGTCGATGCCATAGGTATCGCAATAGAAATTCAGCTCAAGGATGCCGTGCGGATCGTACACATACAGGTTTGACCCGACACCGGCGGCGGTTTCATATTCCGGTCCGTCTACGCAGACTTTAGTGCCCTTGTAGGGGCCGGTCTTCAGCTCGAAGTGATCCACCGCGTGGGCGCAGGCCATGGTACAGCCGAACCAGCAGCCGTCAGGCAGCTTCTGGCTGAACAGCTTTTCCCAGACCCAGCTGGCAATCTCCGGGCCGCGCGGGTCCTGGCCGTATTTGTGGTTTTTTGTAGGCAAGAGGTCGTAATCGTTCATTACTTCCATCAGGTGGGCGGTACCCTGACGGCGCATCTTGCACTGCTTGTCGTCGTTGACGATGATCTCGCGGTGCAGCTTCAGGCCCACCCGCTGAACGGCAGCCGGATCGGCGGCATCGTTCAGGTTCTGGCTTACGCCGGCAAAACGGCCGACGACTGCGCGGATTTTTTTGTCACGCAGTACGGTACCGATACCACCACGACCGGCCTGCTTTACGCGCACGCCCTGGCGGCGTTTGTCGTACAGACTAAAATTAAGCAGGCCCATCGGCGAATGGTCGGCGCCACGGCCGGCCGAAACCACTGCCACGCTCTGCAGGTCTTTCTCGTCTTTAGCAAAGGCGTGGGTAAGCTGTTCGGCAAGCAGGTGCGTATCCTGCTCGATATCGGCGGGGGCCTCATACAGCTGCACCAGGCCCTCGTTGCTGTCAATATATACAATTACTTCGCGGTCGGACTTGCCCTGCAGCTCCAGCGCGTCCCAGCCGCCGAACTTCAGGTAAGGGCCAAAATAGCCGCCCACATTGGAATCTATGGGCACACCGGTCATGGGCGACAGCGAAACGACGAGACTCTTGCCGGAACCCGGATAGTTGGTATTACCGCAAACCGGCCCCATGGCAATGACAATTTCGTTTTCCGGATCGTTCCATTTGGTGCTGGCCTTAGTGCCGTCCCAAAGCAGGCGCAGGCCGAAGCCCTTGCCGCCCACAAAATGCTTTTTCATGGCCTCGGACACTGGCTTGTCTTTAACTTCGCGGGTGCCGACATTGACGTACAAGCTGCGCATGGCATAACCGCGATGGATGGGCCGGGTACCAAGTTTGGTTTCGCTGATCAGCTTAAAATCGTTTTTACTGAAGGTTTTGCTCATTTACGGCCTCCCTGCTGCACCGCAGCAGCCAGTTCCAGATACTCCCGGCTCTGCGGGCTGTCGGCTTTTTCGGCGATTTCCAGCGCATCCTTCGGGCAGGTTTTAACGCAGGCGCTGCAGGCAACACACTTGAACGGGACCGATTCGGCCGGGAAAAAGCGCATGGCGTCGATCGGACAAACCGCCACACAGGCCAGACAGCCGACACACAGGTTCTTGTTGATCATGACAACGCCCTGACCATTTACCGTAATGGCCTGTACCGGACATTCGGCCACGCATTTTCGGCATTCCTGGTCGCAAGCCACCAGATGAAAACGGCCGGAACCGGCTGGCAAGACCTGGATGCGCGATTTCGCGGGGTCATCCACCTTGGCATACAGCCGCGAACAGGTAGCGGTGCAGGTCATACAGCCGACACACTTGTCGTCGTACAGTTTCAGATATTTGATCATGAGAAAAGCCTCCTCTTTGCTTTGGGTCACGACCCCAATAATTCAGCGCCATTATACGGCACAAACTGATATTTCACAAGCAAAAGACGCCCCAGGGCCAGTCCGAGGGGTCAGACCCCAGAGAAACGGGTTCGGGTGTCAGACCCCGGGGCAGCTTATAGTCGGGGTCTGACACCCCGGCGCGTTCCCTTGGGGTCTGACCCCGGGGCAGCCTATAGTTGGGGTCTGACCCCAGAGAAACGGGTTCGGGGGTCAGGCCCCGGGGCAGCTTATAGTTGGGGTCAGACCCCAGAGAAACGGGTTCGGGGGTCTGACCCCGGGGCAGCTTAGTTGGGGTCAGACCCCCCGGCGCGTTCCCTTAGGGTCTGACCCCAGAGGCTTGACAATTGCCGGCACTCGGCTATGCTGATAAGCCATGAACACCCGCGACTGGTACCGCAGTGTACTTTCCACAAAAACAGTCGGCATCGCCGGCTGCGGCGGCCTGGGCTCCAACTGTGCCGCAGCGCTAGCCCGCGCCGCCATCGGCCGCCTGATAATCGCCGATTTTGATACAGTAAGCGAAGCCAATCTGGACCGCCAGTATTTTTTTCGCGACCAGCTCGGGCTGCCCAAGACGCAGGCCCTGGCAGCAACAATACACCGCATCGACCCGGCGGTTTCCGTAGTCCCGCACACTGTGCGTGTAGATACAAAAAATCTGCTTGACCTCTTTGCTGACTGTGATGTACTTATAGAAGCCTTCGATGAAGCGGCACAAAAAGCCATGCTTATCGAAACCATACTACAGTACCGGCCGGATTTGCCGCTGATCAGCAGCAGCGGCCTGGCTGGCTGGGGAAAAAGCGATAGCATGCGGGTGTACCGCAGCCAAAACCTGATCATGATCGGTGATCTTTCCAGCGAGGTAAGCGAAACGCTTCCGCCTACCGCCGGCCGGGTGGCCATCGCTGCCAACATACAGGCCAACGAGGTAATCGCGCTGCTGCTCGGAGACAAACCATGACCATACTACTGAATAATAATCAGGAAGATTTTGCAGCGCCTGAGCAAGGCCTTAGCGTGAGCGAACTCCTGGCGGCCAAAGGCTGGACTTTCCCACTGATCATCGTACGGGTAAACGGCACCCTGGTCAAACGTGAAGACTGGTCGAGCTGCAGGGTAGTAGAAGGTGACGAAGTAGAAGCCCTGCATCTGGTTTCTGGCGGCTGACGGCGCGAAGTCGCGGTCAATTTGACAAAAGCACCGCCTGAGGCCATACTTAATGCTATCATGAAACATCAAAGCAACAGTACAGCCTGCTCCATCCATGGCCTGCCGGTTTCATTGCAGGCACTGTGCGAGCAAGGCAAACTGGAAGCCAGCGCATTTAACAAATGGGCCCACCAGAAAATCCGCAGTAAGCCGGCCGAACTGCAAAAGGCACTGGATGCATTGGAAGCAGACAGCGAGCAGGCCGCCCGTGAGGACCTGGCACCCTGGCTGGCATACTGGCGGGGTTGGCTCCTGCATGATCATTCTGATTTTTCCGGAGCCGTCCAGGCTCATGTAACTGCACTGGCCTGTTTCGAAAAAAACCAGGATATACTCAACCAGGCCAAAACACTGCATGCTATATCAGGCAGCCTGAAATTCCAGGGTTTTTTTGACCGGGCCCTGGACTTTGCGGAACGCGGCCTGAAGGCTGCAGCGGCCATCGATGAACCCAGTCTGATGGCGGCAATACTGGCCAACATTGGCGAAACGCTCATTCAGTTACGCCGCTATCAGGAAGCTGATGCCTACCTGCTGCGGGCACTGGAATATCATCCGTCCGAAAGCGCGCGCCTGGTAATTCTCATGCGCCAGACTGAACTGTCACTGGCTACGTCCCAGGCCGGAAAAGCCATGGATAGCGCCAACCGCGCCCTACATCTGGCCGAGCAGCTGAGTCTGCCGTCGCTGAGTGCCCAGGCTATTGCCGTACACGCCAAAGCTCTCGCCGCCAACGATCAGACCAAGCAGGCCAAAGGTCAGTACGCCCGGGCCATCCGGCAGACGGAAAAAGCCGGAGACCGTATGAATACCGCCGAATTCCTGCTGGACTTCGGACAGCTATGCATGGAACAAGCCGACCTGGGTAGCGCCCAGGCCTTTTTCGACAAGTCGCTGACCATAGCCAGTGAACTAAAAGCCTTGTTTATTGAAGGCAGGGCCCACAGTGCGCTGGCCGAAGTATGCAGCCGCAAACAGGAATGGCAGGCAGCCTATCAGCACCAGTTGGCCTACACTGCCATCCAGCAAAAACTTAGCGACGAAAAATCTGACGATGCCTTAAGGAGTCTGGTTACCAGCCAGGCGCTGCAGGAGGCGGAAACCTACAAGAAATTGTACGACCGGGTAAGCGCCATTGCCGAAGCCGGCAGAGAAATCAGCACCGGCCTGGCTTCTGACCAGCTGCTTGAAAATATCTACCAGACCATACAGCGCATTATGCCAGCCGATATCTTCGGTATTGCGCTAAAAGAAGCGAGCAGCGACATCATTGACTACAAATTGATGATCGAGCGCGGCAAACGGCTGGATGCCGGAGTGGTTTCGCTGGACGACCGCAGCTCCATCGGCGCCTGGTGCTGCCGCAAGCGCCAGGACTTGCTGATACATGATCTGCAGCGCGAAGCTCACAAGTATGTAGAAAACCTGAACATAGTAGGTGACGAAAAGATAATATCAAGATCAATGATCTTTTCGCCGCTGATCTTCGGCGACAGGGTAATCGGGCTGATTATGGCCCAAAGTTATGAAGTCAATGCCTACAACCAGCATGATCTGGAAGGGTTGCGGGCCATCGGCCTGTATGTTGCCATAGCCCTGGAAAACGCCAGCTTGACTAGCAGGCTTGACCAGCTTGCAGCCAACGATCCCCTGACCGGCGTGCTTAACCGCCAGGCAGTGATCAAAGCCGGTATCCTGGAACACGAACGCCGTTATCGCTATGGCAAACATTTCTCCATAGTAATGCTGGCCATAGACAACCTGAAATTCATCAACGCCACTTTTGGACACAGTAGCGGCGATACCGCCCTGCGCCATGCAGTTACCATTCTGCGTAACCGCCTGCGCTCGGTAGACACCATCGGCCGCTACGGTGGCGAA